>JACQOF010000125.1 GCA_016202645.1 bacterium | reverse complement strand
TTCTGGGGCCTGTTCAGATTCCTGAAGTGACTCAGCGCCGAGCCCGCGCGGAACCAGTCGATCTGCTCGGCGGTCAGGGTATGGTGGGAACTCACGGTCTCTGTCGTTCCGTCCTCATGCCGGATGGAAATCTCGACGGCCTTGCCGGGTGAGATACCGGGTAGTCCGCGCAGACTGACGCGGTCGGTTTCCCGGAACTTGTCGTAGTCGGCGGGGCGGTCCAGCGTGAGCGGCAGGACGCCCTGCTTTTTCAGGTTCGTTTCGTGGATCCGCGCGAAACTCTTGACGATGACCGCGCGGCACCCGAGATGGCGGGGTTCCATCGCCGCGTGCTCGCGACTCGATCCCTCTCCGTAATTTTCATCGCCGACGACGACCCAGCCATGGCCTTGCTTCTTATAGGAACGGGCGATGTCCGGGAAGGATTCGCCGGTCTTGCCGGTTAGAAGATTTTTCCCGCGGCCCGGCGCGCCGCCGAAGGCGTTGATGGCGCCGAGAAACATGTTGTCGGATATTTTGTCCAGGTGGCCGCGGAATTTCAGCCACGGGCCCGCTTGGGATATGTGATCGGTCGTGCACTTGCCCTGGGCCTTGACCAGAATCAACAGGTCATCGAAATCCCGGATCAGATCGAGAGCGTCGAACGGTTCGAGAAACGCCAGCCGGTGACTGCCGGACTTGATCTCGACATTCACGCCGGCGCCACTCTCCGCGGGCGCTTCGTACCCGCTGTCCTTGCAGGTAAAGCCGTTCTTCGGAAGTTCGTCTCCGGTCGGCGGCTCGAAGCGGACGGACGTTCCGTCCGGGGCTTTGAGCGTGTCTGTGAGCGGGTTGAACGTGAGCGTTCCGGCGAACGCCAGGGCGGTCACCAGCTCGGGACTGCCGATGAAGGCGCACGTTTCGGGGTTGCCGTCGTTGCGCTTTTTGAAGTTGCGGTTGTAGGAGGTGATGATGCTGTTTTTGGTTCCGGATTTCATGTCCGGGCGGTCCCACTGGCCGATGCAGGGGCCGCAGGCGTTCGCCAGAACATTGCCGCCCATCTGCTCGAAGGCCGCCATCTGGCCGTCACGCTTCACGGTTTCGAAAATCTGCTCGGAGCCCGGCGTCACCAGAAACGCGGACTTGGCCTTCAACCCTTTTTTCGATCCCTGCCGGGCAATATGCGCGGCGCGGGAGAGATCTTCGTAGGAGGAATTCGTACAACTGCCGATGAGCGCGGCCGTGAAGTCGGCCGGCCAGCCGTTTTTCTTCACGTCCGCGGCCAGACGCGAAATCGGCCGGGCGAGGTCCGGCGTGTGGGGGCCGACGACGTGGGGCTCGAGTTTGGAAAGATCAATTTCGTGGACTTCGTCGAAGAATTTTTTGGGGTCCTTCTCAACGTCCGGGTCGGCCTTCAAGGACGCCGCGTGCCGGTCCGCGAGGTCGGCCAGTTCGGCGCGGGCGGTGGCCCGGAGATAGGCCGACATGCGGGTGTCGTACGGGAAAATAGACGTGGTCGCGCCGACTTCCGCGCCCATGTTCGTGATCGTCGCCTTGCCGGTACAGCTGATCGACGCGACGCCCGGGCCGAAATACTCGACGATCGCGTTCGTGCCGCCCTTCACGGTCAGAATCTCCGCGACTTTCAGGATCACGTCCTTGGCCGATGTCCAGCCGGAAAGTTTTCCCGTGAGATGAAACCCGATCAGCTTGGGCCACCGAAGCGACCAGGTCTGGCCGGCCATGACGTCGACGGCGTCCGCGCCGCCGACGCCGATGGCGACCATCCCGAGTCCGCCGGCGTTCGGGGTGTGGCTGTCGGTGCCGATCATCATGCATCCGGGACAGGCGTAATTCTCGAGCACCACCTGGTGAATGATGCCGGCGCCGGGACGCCAGAATCCAATACCGTATTTTTTCGAACAGGTCCGGAGAAATTGATAGACTTCGTCGTTTTCGTTCAGAGAATTTTTCAAATCGTCCGAGGCGCCCACACGCGCGCGGATCAGATGGTCGCAGTGGACGGTCGTCGGTACCGCGGCGCGCTCCCGGCCGCAGAGCATGAACTGGAGCAATGCCATCTGCGCGGTCGCGTCCTGCATGGCAACCCGGTCCGGGTAAAACCGCGCCTCGGTCTTGCCACGAACCAGATCCTCGCCCTCCAGATCCGCCAGGTGCGTGACGAGGACTTTTTCGGCGTACGTCAGGGCCCGGCCGAACTTTTTCCGGGCGGCGGCATGGCGGGGCTCACAAGTTTCGTAGAGCCGGCGAACCGGCTCGAGGTCAATCATCATGACGTGACGGTATCACAGTCATCCGGCGCGGAACAATATGGGCCGTATCGGGGTATCGGTGTATCGGAGAAACCAATCTACGACCTTTCACCGATACTCCGATACGCCGACACTCCGATACATCCAAAGAATGGGCGGTGGAGGAGTCGAACCTCCGACCTCTTCCTTGTAAGGGAAACGCTCTAACCAGCTGAGCTAACCGCCCGAACACAGGATGTGTTCGCACCTGTTTCGGGAATTCAGCGGAGCCACGACGGCGAAGCTGCCGACAACAGGTGCCCTCCATATGGATGTGTTCGCACCCGCAGCCGGGGTTTGCGCACAGCCTGGATGGCGGAGCGCCCGGCGGAGGGTACGAACAGACGCAGTATACCACAAACCATCTTCACCCTTCGTGTCCGTTCGTGTACAAATGGGTTGCCCTTTACAAACGCCCCGCCGGTTCGTAGAATCCGCGGGGTTAAGGAGGCGCAGGGGTCATGCGGATGTTGGTCGAGAAACTTCTAGCTGAACCGGGGGCTGAGATTCATGAGACCTTCCGGCCGAAACCGGAAGAGCTCGGGGACGAGGACTTGACCTTCGCGAAGGCGCCCATCCGGGTGGAGGTTGATCTTCAAAGCGCGGGCCGGGATATTCTGGGCCGCCTTGAAGTCGACTGCCGGCTGAAACTGGAATGCGCGCTGTGCCTTGAGGCGTTTTCGTATGCGGTCAACGCCCAGCGGCAGGTCCGGTATCTGCAGAATCCCACGGATGAGCAGCTGGAGGCGGAACTTGACGGATGGTTTGTCAGCCAGTTCGACGGCGAGACGGTATTTCTGGATGAGGACGTCCGGCAGATTCTTCTTCTCTCCATTCCCCTGCGGCAGGTTTGCCGCGAAGACTGCAGGGGCCTCTGCGCCAGATGCGGAGCCAATTTGAACCGCGGCGACTGCGGTTGCCCGCGGCCGGCATCGTCGAAAGAAAACCCGCTTCGGGACGCGCTGGAAGATATTCGGCGCAGACAGCAAGAGGGCATGTCACAAGAATAATGGATGAAGGAGAATTGTAGAACTTATGGCCAATCCAAAACGTAGACATTCCAAAGCACGGACCCGCACGCGGCGGTCTCAGTGGAAGACCCAGGCGAAGGCCGGCGTTTCCTGCCCGAACTGCAAGGCGCCGGTGCGCCCCCACTCCGTCTGCGCCAATTGCGGCCAGTACAAGGGCCGGCAGGTGCTCAAGCTCGAAAGCGCCGCCTGATTCCTCCCACTTCGACTGTGTCCCGGCTGACTCTCGCTCTCGACGCGATGGGTGGGGATCGCGCGCCCTACCCGGCCGTCAAGGGAGCTTTGCATGCGGTTGAAACGCTCGGCATCCGAGTCATTCTCGTCGGGGCCGAACCCAAAATCCGGCAGGAACTGGAAGAGTTGCGGGTGCGGGGGGATTTGTCCGAACGGGGCATTTCCATCGAACACACCGACACCGTCATCGGAATGGGCGACGCGCCTTCGGCGGTGCTGAGGGCCAAGAAAGACGCAAGCGTCGCCGTCTGCGCGAGGCTGGTGAAGGACAAGCGCGCGTCGGGATTCGTTTCGGCCGGCAACACCGGCGCGGCCATGGCGGCGTCGGTGGGATTTCTGGGACGGATGGAAGGCGTCCACCGGCCGGCGATTGCGGCGTATCTGCCCCGCATGGACGGCGGATTTTCCATTCTGCTCGACGTCGGGGCCAACGTCGATTCCCCGCCGGAATGGCTCCAGCAATTCGCGATTTTCGGAGAGGAATACGCAAAATTCCTCTTCGGTGTCGACCGGCCGAAAATCGGCCTCCTCTCGACGGGCGAGGAAAAAGGCAAGGGCAACGAGACGACCAAGGCCGCGTATGAACTTCTTGAAGCGATGCCGATCCAGTTTATCGGCAACGTCGAAGGCCGGGACCTCTTTAACGGACGCGCAGACGTCATCGTCTGCGACGGGTTCGTCGGGAATATCGCGCTCAAGGTTTCCGAAAGCCTGGCTGAAACCATGCTGAAACTCATCAAAAAAGGGCTCACTAAAAATCCGGTGCGGCGCATCGGCGCTCTGCTCTCCCGGGGCGCCTTCCGGGAAATTCTGAAAGTCGCCGACTATTCGGAATACGGCGGATGCCCGCTCCTTGGCGTGAACGGCGTGGCCATCATCGGGCACGGTCGGTCCAATGCGAAGGCGTTTGCAAACGCGCTTCGGGTCGCCCGGCGGTACGTCGAGGAGGACGTCGTCGGCAAGACCGCCGCGCGGATTATGGCCATCCAGGCCGCACAGATACCGCGATGAGCGTCGGCGCGCGGCTCGCGGGAGTCAGATTTTCCGTGCCTTCGAAAATTCTGACCAACGCGGATCTCGAAAAAATGGTCGATACGACGGACGACTGGATACGCACGCGGACCGGGATCGAACGCCGGCATGTGCTGTCGGAGGGTGAATCCGCCACGGACATCGGCATGGCGGCGGCGCAGCAGCTTTTTTCGGACGGGAAGATCGACAAGTCCTCCATCGACGCGCTGATCGTCGCAACCGCGACGCCTGAGATGCTTTTTCCGTCCACGGCCTGCATCCTCACGCACAAACTGGGCCTGAACGGCGTCCCCGCGTTCGATTTTTCGGCGGCTTGCTCGGGATTTCTGTACGGACTCAGCATCGCCAAATCCTATATCGAGTCCGGGACATTCCGGTCGATCCTGCTGGTGTGCGTCGAAGCCCTGTCACGAATCGTCGACTGGAAAGACCGCAACACCTGCGTGCTGTTCGGAGACGGCGCGGGCGCCGCGGTCATCACCGCTACCGAGGATGACCGGCGGATCCGGTCAATCCTCATCGGCGCGGACGGCCAGTACCAGGAATATCTCTACGTCCCGCTCGGCGGCACCATCGCCATGTCCGGCCGGGACGTCTTTCAGGTGGCGTGCCGGAAAATGACGGAGGCGGCGACACAGGCGCTGGCCGACGCCCATCTGACCATCGATGACATCGATCTCGTGATTCCCCACCAGGCCAACACCCGCATCATTTTGCAGGTCGCCAAACAACTCCGGATCCCGGAGGATAAACTCTTCGTCAACATCCAATCCTACGGCAACACCTCCGCGGCCTCCATTCCGATCGCCTACCGCGAAGCGGAATTGGCCGGCCGCGTCAAACCGGGCGCCAACCTCCTCTTCGTCGCCTTCGGCGGCGGTTTCACGTGGGGGTCTGCGGTGTTGAAGGTTTAGAATGAAAATCGGATTCCTCTTCAGCGGCCAAGGCTCCCAAACCGTCGGCATGGGCAAAAGTTTTTATGACGCCTCGGCCGATGTCCGGGAACTTTTTCGAAAAGCCGAAGAGATCGTCGGCCTGCCGATCACGCAATACATGTTCGAGGGACCGGAAGAAACCCTCACGCGCACCGACGTGACCCAGCCGGCCATCTGCCTCGTTTCGCTGGCGGCCCTTCGCATAGCCGGGGCGCGCGGTCTTTCACCGGTCGCGCTCTGCGGCCACAGTCTCGGCGAATACGCAGCCCTCGTGGCCGCGGGCGCGCTTGAGGAATCCGACGCACTGCGGATCGTCGCGCGGCGCGGCCGGGCAATGCAGGCGGCGGCGGATGTCCGCGCGGGAAAAATGGCGGCCATTGTGGGGATGAGTCTTGAGGAAATTCAAAGAGAACTCGAAAACGTCCTCGGCGTGGACGTCGGCGCGCACAACGCGCCGGATCAGGTCGTTTTGTCCGGAGAAGCCGGCGACATCGAAACCGTGGTGGAACTCATGGTCTCGGCCGGCGCCAAAAACGCCGTCGTCCTCAAAACCAGCGGCGCATGGCACTCGCGCCTGATGGAACCGGCCAAGTCCGATCTCCGGGAGGCGCTCGACGCGACGAAGTGGGGACGACTGGCGGTTCCGGTCATCGCCAACGCCACAGCGGAGGCCTTCCCGGAAGACGACCCCGCGGCCCTGAACGAACTCCTGATCCGACAACTCACATCGCCGATCCGCTTCGTAGACTGCCTGCAAAAAATGCGGGCAATGGGAGTCGAAGCCTTCGTGGAACTCGGCCCGGGCAAAGTCCTCCGGGGCCTCGTCAAAAAACTCGACCGCGCCCTGCCGGCATATCACATTGAGGACATCGAAAGCCTGGATGCAACGCTGACCGCCCTCGGTTGCTGAGGGCTGTGGGCTGACGGCTTTCCTCCTCGAGCTGGGCCTTGCCGAAATCAAAGCCATTGCCCTTTGCTTGAATCCCCATCGCATTTGTGATGGAATTCCCACATGATTTTTCCGGCTGTTTCACGGGAGGTTTCCAAAAACTGACATGGCCTCCCGCACCGCGCTGGTCATCGATCTGGATACGGAACTGGCGGACATTCTCACGGAGCGTCTTCACCCGCACGATATCGAAGTCATCGGGGCTGAGACGGGAGGAGAGGGAATGGCTCTGGCCAGGCGCATGAAGCCCAACCTCATCGTCCAGGAACTGGCTCTCCCCGACATCAGCGGGTTTTATCTCCTCGGGAAAATCCGGGCGCACGAATCCACGTTTCTCATTCCCGTCGTGATCCTCACTCACCGGGAAGACCCGGACTTGGAGGAACGCGCTGTCCGCAACGGGGCGGATTATTTTTCCCGAAAACCGTATATGGCGTCCGCATTTATTCCAAAACTCCGGGAACTGGCGTGGCGGTCTCTGAGCGGGGAGGAATCGCGCAAAGCGCGGGAGATCTTCAAGCCCCCGGCGCCCAGCCGGCTGGAGCGGCTGGTCACCGAGCGTCTTGAGATCGAAATCCGGACCGAGCACCATATCATGCGCGGCCTGACCAGCGGCATCAACGAAAACGGTCTTGGCGCGCACGTTAATCTCCTCGAAAAAAATGCGGATGATGCCCCGCCGCTCGCGTCCGGCCAGGCCTGCACGATCCATTTCCGGTCCATGAAATATCCGCTCATGCCCTGCGAGGGATCCGTGCTCAGGATCGAGCCGAGCTGGGACCGGAAGTACCGCCAGTTCATCGCGGTGAAATTCGCCGCGGAGGTCGACCGCGGCATGGACGAAGCCGACCGGATGTCCCTGCGGGAATGGATCCGCGAGCAAGCCGACTGAAGGATCCCCTCCCGGCGGCGCTCCACACCGTCAACGGCGGCAAGTGGCGGCGGATCGGCATCGACCGCAAGGCCGGCGTGCTGGTTCCGCTGTGGTCTCTCCGAACGCGCCGGAACTCCGGAATCGGTGAGGTCCTCGATCTTGAACTGCTCGTCGACTGGTGCGTCAAAACCCGCCAGAACATCATCCAGCTTCTGCCGGCCAACGACACCGGCTACGACGCCCCGCCCTACTGCTCCTGCTCCGCGTTTGCGATGAATCCAACCTATCTCTCTCTTCACGACATCCCGGGGATTGACTTGGAGGAAGTGAGGAAAGTCCGGGAGGCGTTTGAGCCGGCGGATCGGATCGTCTATTACAAAATACGCGGAGAAAAAATGCGCCTTCTGTGGGAGGCCTACGTCAAGGTGAAAGACCATCTCGCGCGCGACGAGTCATATACGCGGTTCTGCCGCGACAGCGCCTATTGGATGGATGTCTATTCCGCGTTCATGGTGCTCAAGGACAAACACGAACAGCGCTCATGGCGGACTTGGGAGGACGCGCCGGTCGGGACGCCGGAGTTGGTTCGGGACACGGTCCGGCGGTACGCCGACGAGGCCGGATTCTACCGGTTCCTGCAGTGGCATCTGGATCGGCAGTGGCGCCGGGTGCGCCGGTACGCAAACGATCGCGGTGTTCTCATCAAGGGCGACATTCCCTATTTGTTGAACAACGACGCGGCGGACGTCTGGGCGCTCCCGGAATATTTCCGGCTCGATCTCGTGGCCGGTTGTCCGCCGGATTTTTACAATGCGGAGGGGCAGTACTGGAGTTTTCCGACTTACCGATGGGACGCGCTGGAGCGGGACCAGAACAGGTGGTGGATCGAACGGCTCCGCCACGCGGAGCGGTATTTCGACATTTTCCGGATCGACCACGTCCTTGGATTTTTCAGGATATGGTCGATTCCGGCCGGCGAATCAGCGGTCTACGGCCAGTTCGTCCCGTCCGTCCTGGTCACGCCGGATGTCCTGCGGCATCACGGCATTTCCGGCGACGAGGAACGGGATTTGATCGCAAGAAAAATCCTCCTCTCGGCCGGGCGGCGCGATTCGTACGCCTTCAAATGGAAATTTATTCAGGACGAATCTTTCCGCGGCCTGAGCGAAGACCTTCAGGGGCGGCTCAGGGGCATGGAGAATTATTTTTCCGAAAACGAGGAAATCCAGAGCGATCTCTGGCGCGATCACGGGAAAAAATGGCTCTCCCTCCTGTCGCAAAACACCAAAATGCTCATCTGCGCCGAAGACCTCGGCACGGTGCCGGCCTGCGTGCGGCCGACCTTATTGGAACTTGGCATCACCCGGCTTCTGGTCGACCGCTGGACCAAGTTCGTTCCGACGAAGCGCGAGCTGGCGGAGGGAGTTCAGGAGTCTTGGATCGAGCCGGGACAGTACGACCCGGTTTCTGTGTCGTCCCCCAGCAATCACGACATGCCGACTCTCCGGGGGTGGTGGATCGAGCTGGGTCAAACCGAGGAAGGCAGGCGGGACCGCGAGGAGCAGACTAGACGGTTCGGCTGGACCCTCGGAGTTCCTGACTGGCTTGACGCGGACGCGGTGCGGTCGATTCTCCAGCGCAACTTGAACGGCCGATCTGTCTTCACCATCTTTTTTATCCAGGAAATCCTCGACACAAATCCCTCATGGCAAAATCCGGACCCGGCGGCCGACCGGGTCAATCTTCCGGGCGTTTTTTCCGAAAGCAACTGGAGCTGGCGGATGCGGGTGTGCCTCGAAGACCTCTGCGCGGCCGACGACTTTAACCGCGGCTACGCCGCGATGGTCAGACAAAGCGGCCGGGGGTTCGGCGGTCGGAGATCCAGATCAGATGCCCGCGGGGCGGAAGAGTCTTCCGGAAAATTCCGAGGTCGAAGCGGTAGGGGCGGTAGCCGTCGTTCAGCGCGATCACGGCGCGGGCGCCCGACCTGAGGCGGCGCTCGAAGGCAACCGCGCGGGACGCGTTGGCGGCCAGAAGGGGCCGCCACGACCCGAGGGACAGGACGGGGTGGCGTTTCCGGAGCTGGATGAGTTTCCGGACGTGCCGCAGAATTTTTCGGTCCCATTTTTTCCGGTCCCACACCATCGGCGCGCGGGCTTCGCCGTCGTGGGTTCCCGTCATGCCGATCTCGTCGCCCTGATAGAGCATCGGCGTTCCGGGCAGGGTGAACTGCAGGACTTGGGCCAGCATGAGCCTTCGGCGGTCCAATCCGACGCGGTTCAGAAACCGCGGCGTGTCGTGGTTGTCGAGCAGGTTCCAGGACTGCACCACATTCGGCCACGGATAGCGGTGAATCCAGGTCACAAGCCGTTTTAGAAATGTCTCGGCCGAACAGTCCTCCACAAAAAACCGTTCCACGGCGTCCCGGAAGAGAAAATTCGTCACGCCGTCGCAAAGTCCATCCCGAAAATGTTCTGAGGAATCCGTCCAATCCTCCATGACTACAATCCCGTTCGGGCGGGTTGACTCGACCCGGGCCTTGAATTTCCGGAGAAAGCGCCGGGGCAGAAGGTGCGCCGCGTCGAGCCGCCAGCCGTCGATCTCCGGCCACGCGGAGATGACGCGGAGAAGTTCCGCCTCGACGCGCGGGTTCTCGGGATTCAATTTGGGAAGGGTCGACCCATTCATCCAGGTCATCGTCCGGCGCGATGTTTTCATGCAGTAGAAATCTCCGCGCGTCCGGACATCCGCGTACCACGGATGCTCGAAGGATGTGTGATTAAAGACCCCGTCCAGGACCAGTTTGATGCCGGCCGCGTGAAGGATCCGGACGAGATCGAGATACTCGCCGCGCGTGCCAAAATGCGGCGCGATCCGGAAATAATCGTCGGCGTCGTAGCCGTGGGAACTGCGCGACGCGAAGATGGGCGTCAGATAAACCGCTGTGACGCCGAGCGCCGAGAGGTACGGGACGGATTTCGCGATGCCCGCCAAATCGCCGCCGTAAAAGAGGCGCTGGTGCAGGCGGGGATCGGTCAGTTGATCAACCCGGGCGCTCTTTCGCGCCGGTTTCCCGTGCCACTCAAAATCTCCCGTCCGGACATCGTTGACCGGATCGCCGTTCAGCCACCGGTCCGGAAAAATCTGATACACCACTTCATTCGGCCACTTGACGCTCACGGACGGGTCACATCAAGAGACATCAGATCAGAGATCAGGGGGTCAGGCATTGGTTTATTGGTTTATTTCCACCTTGCGCGGGTCACCATGGCGGCGGATGACGGTAAAGATCGAGGTCGGATCGATCGAAAAATATCTGCTGATTGCCGTTGGACCATGCCCTTCGGCCAGACATTCCAGCACCGCCTCATGCCGGATACGTGTTATGCTTCGTCGACGATTTCGTGATCTCATCAGATCGACTCCCACACGCCTCCTTCGAGAGACATCCTCCACGATGCTTTCAATTGGCCGGATCGTTCTACGTTCGGCCCTTTTACTCAGACCACGCCCTTCCCTCCTTCGATTGATCCCCTCCCATGCGCCCTCTTCGCCATATGCGTAAGGTCGTTCCACCGTCAATGGCGGCAATTCGGCGCCGAGCATCTCCCCGGACAGTTCACGATACGCCCGGATACCATTCCGACCCTCAAATCCCGGGGCCGGTCGCCAATTTCGCCATGCCCCCTGGGTTCGTCCCAAGTAGAATCGGTGGCTCGACCACAGGCGATCTTCATTCTCCTTTCCAAGTCCGGCTTTGGGCAGATTGCCGTGAATATAGACAACGAGGCAGTTCACGTAAGAATCATCCGTCACCAAAAAGGCTTTGTATCGTCTCTCAAACACGTGCCCCGTACGGCGATGGCGATGGTTGAAGTAGCGCGCGTAATCCCCCTGCAGTCGTTGCATCAGGACAGAAAGCGGCTGAGTTCCTCGGCGGATCAGCAAATGGAGGTGGTTGGGAACAAGACTATAGGCGCTGAAAACGGCCCTCGTCAACCCGCATGTTTCGTCCAGTAACTTCAGATATCGTGCCCGTTCCTCCGAGCATGTGAATATCCTCTGTCGATTGTTCCCCCTGGCGATGACGTGGTACCAATATCCTTCCAAATCCACTCTGGGTACTCGTGCCATGATCTATCTCTCTACCATGCCACACCTAAAAAATAAACCAATAAACCAATGCCTGTCCCCTTCCCCTTC
>JACQOF010000138.1 GCA_016202645.1 bacterium | reverse complement strand
CTCTTGGATTCACCAGTATCGCCGGCTGCGAGCGAGATACGAACGCCGGGCGGACATTCACAAGGCGTTCCTCACAATCAGCTGCATCCTCGTCTGTTGGAACTTCCTATCATGATGGGAGTTCATTTTGTTACACGCTCTTAGAAAAGAAATCTATCTTTCTACGAAATTACCACGAGGAGAGATGTAGCCGCCATGGACCGCCGCCCTGTCCTTTCCGGATTATTCCTTCGCGAACGGTTTAGTCACCCCGACTCGATCGGTGTACGGCGGTCCACCGAGAGAGGAGGGGTCTATCTTGGATAAAACCATGTGCCCGGAATGGACTGTAAAGGATGTGCCCGGAATATACCAAATTACCTGGGGTACCAGGATTCGAACCTGGACAGGCAGATCCAGAGTCTGCAGTCCTACCGTTAGACGATACCCCAACGCGAGATTGATGCGGGATACTGGATGCAAGATACTTGATCGTCGGGCAAGATTCAATCCGGGAAGGCAGCGTCGAGTTCCCGGACGCAGCGGGTCAGGACGCGGCACATCATGTCCATGCTGGATTCCGAGAGAAACTCGGAACGGTCCAGGCCGGAATGATAATGGCGGAAGAGCCGCGGGATCAGGCCCGAACAGCCTGGAAGACGCGCCGCCAGGGCGCGCGCCACGAGGGCGGCGGTTGGCATCGTGACGAACCGCCGCAGGCTCAGGGCGTCTTCTTTCGGCAGAGCCGTCATGCAGACGGCGTGCGGGAAGCCCGCTTCAAGAAAAGCGTGGTAGTCGGCGTAGAAGGCCGGCAGTTCTCCCACGCTTTCGTGATAGATGCCTTCGGAGTCCAGCACGCCGCGGATGTTGTCGAGAAGAAAACTGCCTTCGTTCAGCGCCGTCACCGGCCAGATTCCCACCGCGTCGCCCATGCCGCACATTTCGAAATCGTAGACGGCCAGAATATCTTTGACGCCGAAATCTCTCACGTAGGCCCTCGACCCCCGCATGCCCATCCAGCCGCGGGTCGCGTCGGGCTCCTCGTCGTCGAAGATGACGATTTTGAGGGGGTGACGGATGGGTCGCGCGCTCATATCCAGGAAAAATTCGAGCAGCATCGCCACCGCGGATGCGTTGTCGTTCGCGCCCGGGCTGAAATAGAAGGCGTCATAATGCGCGACCGCGAGGATTTCCCGGCCGGGACATCCGGTGAGTCCATCCATGGACCGGCCGGGATTCCCTTCCTCCCGCCGGTCATCCCGGCCTTCGCCCGGCAGGCCGAAGACCACGTTGACGCCCGGGTCGGGCCGGTCGTACCGGTGGAGTTCAAACGGAATGCCGTGGCCGCGCAGCCATTCGCAAATGACTTCGCGTCTCTCGTCGTCGGCCTTGCCCTCCATCTCCCGCACGAATGCCAGCTTGTCCATGAGGCGGATTTGATTTAACTTGATTTCATGTCCCAAAGAAAGCGGTCGACGCGCGTATGACCGCGAGGCCTCACGTCTTCGTCTACGACGGCGGATGCGGTCTCTGCCGCGCGTTCAAAGACTGGCTCATGGAAACGGCGGCGCCGGGAACATTCGAAAGCCTCACGTTCGACGATCCGCGAGTGCCTGAACTCCTGGCGGGGAAATCCTTCGGAGAGATCCGGGAGAGCGCCCACGTCATCACCGCCGACGGCCGTGTCCGCTCCGGCCACTCCGCCATCCTCCTTGCCATATCAGTACGATGGTGGGGCCGCGCTCTGGCGGCGGTCTTTGGCCTGCCGCTCTTCGATCCGGTCATGAAGTGGGGTTACAACTGGATTGCGCAAAACCGGTATCGCCTGTCCTGCGCCGCTCCCGGAAAATAGTTACGCGGTGAATTTCAGCAGAAGTGGAATCAGCGGGAGCGAGACGATCGTCGACGTGAAGACGGCCGCGGCGGTCAAGTCCGGTTCGGCGCCGTATCGTTCGGCCAGGATGTAGCTGAAGACGGCCGAAGGCAGGCCCGACGCGATCAGGACGACCTGGCGAGTCATGCCTTCGAGGCCCAGCATGGAAACCGCCAGGAGGCCGCAGAGGATTCCGCCGCCGAAGCGCAAACCCAAAATCAGGCCGAGGCTCCGCCGGACTTCCGAACGCGAGAACGATGACACCGGCGTCGCGGCGAGCCGGAGGCCGAGCGCAAAGAGCGCCAGGACCGGCGTGACCGCGCCGAGCCACCGGATGGGCGAGAGGACAAACTCCGGCGGGATCATCCCGAGCGCGCGAAACAATACCGCCAGAAGAATCGAGTGAATGAGAGGCTCTTTCAGAAAAGCCTTCAGACTCTCCATCCAAACCGCGCCGCCCGCCTCGGAAGGTTTCATGGCGATCCATATTCCCAGCGAAAACATGAAAAACGACTGGACTTGATCGAAAACCACAATCCGGCCGATCGCCTCCGCGCCGAAGGCCAGATCCATGAGCGGCATGCCGAGAAATCCGGCGTTCATGAAGAGGACCGGGAGCGCGAAACTCCGGAGCGGCCGTGCCGTGAGGGTCTTGACCAGAAGACACAGCCCGAAGAGGAAGAGGATCACGACGCAGGACGCGATCGCCGTGGAGAACAACTCGGCCGCGGACACCCGCGCCGTCAGGAGCGCGTCGAACACCAGCGCCGGCATGAAGAGATCCATCACGGCCGTGACGAACGGCTCCGGCCGAAGTTTCCGCCAGAGCCCCATCAGCACGCCGCAGAGGACGCTGAGGAGCAGAGGGGCGAGAACAGAAGGCAAATTCATGCCAATGAAGTACACGTGTGGGAAGAACATGTCAATCTTAAGCTGATCTCAGTGTTTGAAAAATCGTAACGATTCAGATCTCACCGTCATTCCCGCGAAGGCGGGAATCCAGCACAGGGTAAACTCCGGCGGGCATCCAGACAAATCGCAAAGCAGACTGGATTCCCGCTTTCGCGGGAATGACAGACACGGGGCGGGCATGACGACCTGAATAATTACGAAAACTTGTAAATTGAGCCTTGAGCATTGAGCCTTTCCATATTTTAATGAGTGTCATGCGTATCGCCCTCGTCGGTTTGGCTCTTCTCTGGTCGGTTCTGTCCGCCGGCGCGGCTCAGGTTCCGGCGGAGGTTGTGAAGTTTCTGTCGCCGCCATCGGTCACGGGCGCGCCGGGATCCGCCGTTTCGGTGGCTGTCCCGGCCCGCATCGCGGACGGGTGGCATATCAATTCCGACAAGCCCATCCAGGAGTATCTCCTCCCCACCACGCTGACCTTTGAAGCTCAGGAAGGGTTCGTGATCGGGGAGGTCCAATACCCGCCTGCCGTCCAGAAAGCCGTTGCCCTCGAAGGCGCGCCGGTCGCGCTGTGGATGGGGCAAATTTCCTTCCGGGCGCAGGTCGACATCGCGCCATCGGTTCCGCCCGGTCTCCGGGAACTCCGCGGGAGTCTTCGGTACCAGGCCTGCGACGATGAGAAATGCCTGCCGCCCCGGACGGCGGAAATTCGCGTTCCGGTGACGGTGTCGGCTCCGGAGAAACGCCCGGCGGGGCGTCCGTCTGACCCGGCCGATACGATACGGGATCTTTTCCGGGATAAAGGAATCTTTCTGGCGCTCCTGTATATTTTTATCGCTGGACTTTTGTTGAACCTGACCCCCTGCGTGTATCCGATGATTCCCATCACGGTCGCGGTTTTTGCGGGGCGCGGCGATCGCGCCCCTCCGCTTGCGGCGCTCGCGTATTTTTTGGGGATTGTCGTGACCTACAGCATTCTCGGTACTGTGGCGGGTTTGACGGGAGGGCTCTTCGGCGCGATCCTGCAGAATCCGTGGGTGCTGATCGGACTTGCGGGGCTTATGGTGTACATGGCGGCCGCCATGTTCGGCTGGGTCCCGTTCGGGTTTGATTCGGCCGCGCAGAAACTGTCAACCGGCGGCGTTCCGCTCGGAACGTTCGGGCTTGGCGCGACCCTCGGGATCGTCGCGGCGCCCTGCATCGGGCCGGTCATCGTCGCGCTTCTGGCCTATGTCGGAAAAGAAAAATCGGCGGCGCTGGGATTCGCGCTCTTTGGCGTATTTGCCTCGGGCCTCGGCCTGCCTTACCTCGTGCTCGGGCTTCTGCCGGGGAAACTTCGAAAATTGCCGAAACTGGGCGAGTGGATGGCAAGGGTCAAATGGATTTTCGGATTTCTTCTCCTGGGTCTCGCCGTTTATTTCGTGGCGCCGCTCATCCCAGATTCCATCGAGTCCGGTCTCTATACGGCGATTCTCGCCGCCGCCGGCCTGACGGCCGTCGGGACGTCCCTGCGCCGGGGACCGCTCTCCGCGGCGGTCGGACTGCTTCTAGGCATCGCGCTTCTGGCGGGCGCGTGGCACGCGCGTCCCGTGACGGCGCCGCCGTCGGAAGAGGACGTGTTCTGGATCGAGTACGACGATTACAGCTTCGACGCCGCGCGTTCCGCCGGATATCCGGTCCTTCTCGATTTCTTCGCGGAATGGTGCGCGCCCTGCAAGAAACTGGACCGGGAGACCTGGTCGGACACGCGGGTGCGGCGGGCGACCGAACGGGTCGTCCGGCTCAAGATTGATTTGACCCTGTTCGACAGTCCCGAATCCGCGAGTTTGATGAAACGGTTTGACATCCACGGCGTGCCGACCACCCTCTACTTCGACGCCGCCGGAAAGGAACGCCTCCGGTATGAGGGATTTTTCCCGCCCGAGGTTTTTCTCGCGGACTTGAACCGATGAAATCCAAGACTGAGCATCTCTGGTTCCATACCAAAAAACGCTGGGAGATCCTCGACATCACCCGCGAGGTCGAACGGATCGTCCGGGAGAGCGGCGTCCAGGAGGGTCTGTGCCTCGTGAACGCCATGCACATCACCGCGAGCGTCTTCATCAACGACTCCGAACCCGGACTCCACGAAGATCAGCTCGCGTGGGCCGAGCAGTTGGCGCCCCATGGCAAGCCCTACCGGCATCACCAGACCGGCGAGGACAACGGCGACGCGCACCTGAAACGGAATCTCATGGGCCGGGAAGTGGTGGTGGCGGTGACGAACGGCAAACTGGATTTCGGCCCGTGGGAGCGGATCCACTACGGGGAATTCGACGGCCAGCGGAAGAAGCGGGTGTTGGTTAAAGTGATCGGCGAGTAGGTTTGAGAGTATCGGGGTATCGGCGTATCGGAGTATCGGTGTATCGGGGTAAAACAAATTCATGTACTTCTCCGATACTCCGATACGCCGACACTCCGATACTTTCCTACGTCACGTCCGGGCGCAAGGCCTCCTCCACGCTCAGCGGGATCGTCGACGGGTCCGGGCGTTTGCCGTTCACCTTTTCGAAAAAATATCGCGTGATCGCCGGCGGCTCCAGTCTTGCCCTCGACAGAAGGTCCATGTCGGTCAGGACCGAGCGCGTGTCGCGGTCGGCGAGAATTTTTCCCTCCGAGAGGACCAAAACGCGGGTTGCCACCTGCGGGACGACGTCCATTTCGTGCGTGACCGTGAGAAACGCGTAGCCATGGGCATGGTTCAAATGTTTGATGAGCGATACCAGTTTCCGGTCCGCCGCCGGGTCCAGGCCCGAGGTCGGTTCGTCCAGCACGAGTAGAGGCGGCCGCATCGCAATCAGGCCCGCCAGCGCAACGCGCTTCATCTCGCCCTGGCTCAGATGATGGATGGGACGGTGCATGAGGTGCTCCGCTTCGACCAGGCGCAGGGCGTCGCGAACGCGCGGCTCGATTTCATCGGCGGGAAGCCCGAGGTTGACGAGGCCGTAGGCGACGTCTTCCGCCACGTGCGTGCAAAAGAGCTGGTCGTTCGGGTCCTGAAACAAGATCCCGATCGAGCGGAAGGCCATCTTCGCCGCGCCCGGCGTCAGGTCCTGCCCGCAGAGACGCACTTGGCCGCTCGTTGGCGTCATGAGTCCGGCCAAAATTTTCAAAAGGGTTGTTTTCCCGGAACCGTTCGGGCCGCAAAGTCCCACGCTCTCCCCGCGGCCGATGTCGAAACTGACGCCGGCCAAAGCTTCGACGCCGTCGTGATAGGAAAACCGAACGTCCCGGCATTCGATCAACATTCCGTTCCGCCTCCCCTCGCCTGGATGCTGAGGTGAATGTTTCCGGCGCGGTCATAGGCCCTGAGAAAAATCTGCGCGGCGATCCGCGAAATGGTTTCAAACGCGCGCCGCCGGGAGGCCATGCCTCCCCGGGCCTGCGCGGCGGTTTTCATCCGGACGAACTCGTCCCACAAAAGAAAAACGTACCGGTACATGAAGGAGAGGGTATCGAGCAGAACGGCCGGGATCCGTATTTTTCTCAAGACGCGCATCTGCTCGGAAAACGGCGTGGTCAGAAACAGGGCGGCCATCCATGACATGTCACAGCCAACCCGCATCGCGGCGTTCAATCCCTCCAGGAGACCCTCCCGGGTGACGGTGAGGCCCGCCGCGTGAAAGAGCGGCGTCGTGCCGAATCCCACCGACATTCCGACGACCACGAGGAGAGTGGCCCAGGCCGGCGCGAGAAGAAACAGGAGAATTTGCGAGCGCGGCACCCGCGAGATCAGAAGCACGGCGGCGGCCGCGGCAAAGAGGGCCGCGCTGATCCAGAACTTGGCCGCAACGACGTTGACCGCGATCGACAGAACCGCCGCGCCCATCTTCGGCCCGGCCGGCCGGCCGATCCAACCCTGACGCTTGGAGGAAAAGAGCCGCTCCTCCACGATGAGATAATCCCGGAGGGATAATTGCCCACTCATTCTGCTTTGCCTCGGTTGCCAAACAGCAGATGCCACCATCGGCCGATCACAAACCCGCAAATGCCGCCGGCGCCGAGCAGGAGCATGTTCCAGATGTCGCCCAGTGATTCGGTGTCGATGTACGGACTGCGGGGGGCGGCGCCCGCGTTTTCGGCCATGCGCTCGTTCACCGCTTCGTCCATCCCGGAAAAGGCGGGCCGCGGGGCGTCCTCCGCCGATGCGGCAAAACATCCGGCCGCCGTCATGCCAAAGATCACCAACAGCCGGGCGGCCGCCGCGCGCGCCGGGCGAGTCAAGACCGGATCACCCCGAGTGTCTGCAGGACTTCCGGGCGCTGCTTATATATATAATGGAGAGCAAGCCCCGTGACGACCATCTCGCCGATGGCGATGGGACCCTGGGTTGGAAGATAGGCGGAATAGATGGCGACCAGATAGCCGCTCAGGCTGTATTGCGGATTCGGGGAGATTGACAGGACATAGCCGAGACTCAGGCCGGCCAGAACGTACGTCATGACGTCGCCCACAAGTCCGGCGCCGCCGGCCGCGGCCCAGATGGGAAGGCCGACCGCGCGAAGGATGCGGTAGGTAAGCCAGCCGAAAAACGCGCCGCCGATGCCCAGGGTGATGAGGTTGGCGCCCCAGGTCGAAAACCCGCCGTGGGCGAAAAATGCGGCCTGAAGAAGCAGGGAAAGTCCCGTGAGGCCGATGCCGACCACAGGCCCGAGCAAAATTCCCGCGAGGGGCGACCCGCAGGGGTGCGAGCAGGTTCCGGTAAAGGCGGGAATGGGGATGAGGGACACAAAAAAAATAAACGCCCCTCCCATTCCGAGGAGCGGTTTATGTTCGGGCCGCTTGTCCGCAAACGCCTTCATCCTCGCCGCCCCCGCGGCCATGAGAGCGACCCCGGCGGCGGTGTAGGCGATCGCCTCGGTCCCGCGGATGATGCCTTCCGTGATGTGCATGAACTCTCCTTTCCAGTCCTTCCCCCAGATTATCAATTAAGTGAAGTTGCAAGTCAATCGCAAACACCCGCGGCGTCCTTGGGGCAAATTTTCCATCCCGATTGAAATTCCGTTCAAATCCGCCGTTCTTCATAACCGGCCGGCGGTGATGCCGCCGCGATCTATGTTCTTTTTCAAGTCCAAAAGAGGTGAGAGAGATGGAACGCGTTGGCCGGGGAGGGTCTGTCGGCGGGCGCCTCTGCGCAAACGTCCGGAGGGCGCTCTTCGCCGTGACAATCGTCGCTTTGCCCGGCGCTACAGTTGGCGTCCATGCGGCCGCCCTCCAGGCGTCCGTTGCCGCCGTGACGTCGAATTCCGTCGGTCTCAGCTGGTCGCCGGCAGTGTCCGCCTCCATCTATCTCGCCCCGGAGCCGGGCTCGCCGGAGCGGGTCCTCATGGCGCAGGGGGTGATCGGTTCGTATACCGTTTCTCCTCTGGCCCCCGGCGTCGACTGTTTTCTGCGGATCGAAGCGGCCGGTTACGATCCGTCGGAAGTCCACGCGCGGACGCTCGGCGGGCCCCGCGCGGCATTGACGACGCCCGTCCGGGAAGTCCACGGCTTCGCGCCGAACATGCTGGAGGTTGTCGTCTCGAATTCCGGAACCGTCTACGGCGTCGGCGGCATCACGGGAAACCTTGGCGCGGCATGGCAGGCCGGGATGTGGACCGTCCGGCGCCGAAACGGATCGGCCATTCCCGTTCTGAAGGTCCACCGCCACTCGATCCCGGTCGGCCAGCCTTCCTACGCGCTGGGGGTGGCGGCGTTCAATGACATCAATGTAGTCGACGTCGACCACCATCTATTCCTCGTGCTCTCGGAGCCCATCGGCAGCCGCGAGGTTCTGGACATCCAGGGTCCTCTTGGAACAAGTTTCCGCCTGCCCTTCAGCGACCGGTATCTGCAAACCTCCGTCATCCAACTCAATCAGGTCGGCTACAGTCCCCGCGCTTCGAAGCGGTGGGCTTACGTATCGGGCTGGATGGGAGACGGCGGGCCCCTGTCGCTTTCGAATTTTCCACCCGCCGCCGAAATTCTGACCGACACCGCCGTCGTGGCCACCGCGCCGATCACTCCGAGATGGATTTTGGACGCCGACGCGGGCGGCGAAGTCCGCCAGATCGACCTGTCGGGCGTCCCCCGCATGGAGGGAGTGTTCTTTCGCATTCGAATTCCCGGCGTCGGGGTTTCATGGCCGACACAGGTCAGCGAGATCGGGCTGTTCAAGGCGTTCTACGTCATTGCGCGCGGCCTGTATCACAACCGCTGGGGCCGCAATCTCCAGCCGCAGTGGACGGAATGGTCGGCGCGCCCGCCGGACCACCCGACGGTCTACACCGCGGAGGAACCGGATTGGACGCGCTTCTATCCGGAATTGACGCCCTGGAACGGCAAACGCCCCCTCGTCGGCGGTCACCATGACGCCGGAGATTTCGACATCCGCCCGACGCACACGGTGGCCGGCATGCTTCTTCTGCGGGCATTTGAACAGCGGCCGGACCTCTTCACTGACTCACAACTGACGATCCCCGAAAGCGGCAACGGCATTCCGGACCTTCTCGACGAAGCGCTCTGGAGCGTCGCCGGATGGGAATATCTCCAGGAGGCGGATGGAGGCGTGCGACAGGGCGCGGAGTCGTGGCGGCACCCGTGGGGCATTTACTACGCCGATGAGGATCCGCTCCCGTATTGGACCTACGCGCGGAATGCGAACCACACCGCGCGAGTCGCCGGCCTCTTCGCGCAGGCGGCGTCGCTTGTGCGGCCGTACAATTCCGCAGTGTCGGAGAGGCTGAAGGGGCGGGCCGTCTCCGCATGGCAGTGGGCGTCGGCGAACGGCGCGAGCAGCGGCCCGAAGTTTTATGCGTCCGGCGAGCTCTACCGCCTGACCGGGGATGCGGCATACAAGAGCGCCTACGAATCGCTTTGGGCGGCAAGTCCGTGGGGGTCGGCGATTCTCACGGCGGTGGTCCTTCCCTGGACATCTTCCTACTCTCTGGCCACCCAGCCGATCGCCATCGATTACCTCCTCGGCTATCTCGGGGGGGAGGATCCACACCTGAAGATTGTTTACGAGGCGCTCACCCATCTCTCGACGCGGGCCAACGAGGCGGTACAGGCGGTGGAGTCGAACCACGCCCATCGCAACGGCCGTCCTTCGAATGTGTCGCCCGACTGGGGCATGGCGACGGCGGTGGGAGAACATGTCATCCCGGTCATTCAACGCCTTCAGTACGGGGGCCTCTCGACAACAACCTGGCAGGCGTATGTGGACGCCCTCAGCATCTCGGTTGACTATGCCCTCGGCGCCAACCCCCACGGCATGGTCTGGATCACGCGCCTCGGATCCCGCCACCCGCAGGAACCTCTCCACTTGGACGCTCTGAGTTTTCTCAAAGACGGCAAGGGGCTTCTGCCGGGCATTCCCGTGTATGGCCCCGTCAAGGAACCCCAAAAGGTGTACTACTACGATCCACCCTTGGCGGCTTTTTATCCGCCCTTCACCCAGCAACCGCTTGGCCGCCGGTTCGCCGACTGCCGGTCTTTCGTGACCACCGCCGAGTTCGACCTCGGCATTCAGGCGCGGCAGGTGGAACTCTTCGCCTCGATCCTCGGCGCGGCCACCCTGCCCCAGACGTCGTGGCTGCCCGGCGGAAGCGAGCACAAAAATTCCCTGGCGCCCGCTGGCCAGTTCCAGGCGTCCGTGCTCATCACATACAACCCGCCCAACCCGATCTCAGTGCCGGAAATTGAACTGCCGGCACTTGAACTCCCGGAACTCGAACTGCCGATCGAGGTGGTTCTTGGCGATGTGGGCGGAGATGACGGGGGCGGCGGTGGAGGCG
>JACQOF010000124.1 GCA_016202645.1 bacterium | reverse complement strand
GACCTCATCGAGACGCTGGAGTTCTCGGGCGACGAGCTCTACGTCGCGGGCGACGTGGTGCGGCCGCGCTCGGTGCACAACGCCGTGCGCGAGGGGTTCCTGGTCGGCGTGCGGATCTGAACGCCGGGAGGGAGGAGTGGTGCCGAAGGGGGATTAGCCTCCTCCTACCAGGGAGTTCGTTAGCCGTTCGTTAGCTGCTCGCCCGAGCTGACGGCTTCGCCGAGACCTAGACTTACTTAGAAATCCAGTCCAGGTCGCCAGCGGCCTTCCCGGAATATTGGCTCGACCTCCCATCGGGACGGGCGTGACCCGGTGTTCCTACCGGTGGGGACTTGTTGTCCAGCATCGGTGGTTCTTCAGTGCAGCATTGCAGCCAGCTTCGCCGCCGCGTCCTGCTGCATGGCCGGGAGCGCGTGGGCGTAGATGCCGAGCGTGAGCTCGATCTTCTTGTGGCCCAGGCGCTGCTGGACGACGTTCGCGGGCACGAGCACCGTGATACGCATCGGTGCCTCCCAGGGTAATATAGCCGATATAAGTACCTAGATTAATTGTTTAATTATATGATTTTACCAGACATTGACTGTCAGAAATAACGATGGTATCTTCTGACACTATGAGGAGGGATTCCCCATGATGAATATGCCGGCCAAAATCATGCGTCGCGTGCGCGCACGCGGGAGGGGCTTCGTAGTTACGCCGGCTGATTTTCTGGACCTTGGAAGTCGTGCGGCCATCGACCAGGCTCTCTCCCGGTTGGCGCGGAGAGATATTATTCGGCGCCTTTCACGGGGGCTCTACGACTATCCGCGCATCAATTCGCGCCTTGGTCCGATTTCGCCCGGGCCGGATGCGGTAGCGCAGGCGGTCGCCCGGAAGACGTCTAGCACTGTACAGATCGCGGGTGCTCACGCTGCTAACGTCTTGGGGCTTTCCACGCAGGTCCCGGCACACGCGGTATACCTCACGGACGGCCCGTCGCGCCGAGTGTCGATCGGAAAGAGCGTCGTGACTCTGCGACGTGCGTCCCCTAAGCACCTGGTCGCCGCCGGCAGCACAGCGGGCACGGTGGTGCAGGCCTTGCGTTACCTCGGGAAGGATGCGGCACCAGCCGCCGCCGACATGGTGGTTCACCAACTATCAGCGGCTGATCATCAGCGCCTCATTCGCGACGCGGTTCTTGCACCAGGCTGGATGCGGCCAGTGCTGAACCGTATCGCCCGGGCCGCCGCCACGACCCCGGCTGCCTAACCTTTGGACAACATCGCCCGTCAGCCAGCCTCCGAGAGGGCCGAGCTTTTCACGGAGGCTGGCGCGCGCCGCGGTCTGACACCCACGATCCTCGAAAAGGATTTCTGGGTGTGCTGGATTCTCAAGCGCCTATTCAGTCTCCCAGGCGAGAATCCGTTGCTCGTATTCAAGGGCGGCACCTCTCTTTCCAAGGTTTACGGCGCCATTCGACGTTTCTCCGAGGACATTGATCTGTCGTTTGACCGAAAAGACCTAGGCTACCTCGGGGAACGCGACCCGGAATCAGCTCCCAGCGGCAAGAAAAGAGAGCAGCTCATCACAGATCTCGTGGCCGCCGTCGAGAAACACATCGGCAACGTGTTTTTGCCGCGACTCAATGAGGTAATCCAGACCCAGCTCGGCCGCCCCGGCGTTGACTTCGACTGGGTCCTCGGCTTAGATCCGACCGATGCGCAGGTGGTGATTTTCCGTTATCCAGCCACTCTGTCGAGGGGTCAGTACGGCGCTGCGACGTATATCAACCCCATCGTGAGGCTTGAGCTTGGCGCTCGCGGTGATGCGTGGCCGACCGAACGCCACTCGATTCGGTCATACGCGGCCGAGGTGTTCCCGGGCGAGTTCAAGGAGCCGGCGGCGGAAGTCACGGTGCTCGCGGCAGAGCGAACCTTCTGGGAAAAAGCAACGCTCCTTCATATGGAGTATCACCGCGCTGTGAAGAAGTCACCGAGTGCTCGATTGTCCCGCCATTACTACGACTTGGCACTGCTGGCGGATACCGAGTATGGTCGGCGTGCGTTAACACAACTTGATCTGCTTGAGCGTGTCGCTAAGCACAAGAGAGTGTACTTCCCTGCAGGCTGGGCGAAGTACGAGGAAGCTCGTCCAGGTTCTCT
The DNA here is from genome assembly GCA_016202645.1 of bacterium. Classification (GTDB taxonomy): domain Bacteria; phylum Lindowbacteria; class 2-12-FULL-62-27; order 2-12-FULL-62-27; family 2-12-FULL-62-27; genus JACQOF01. Next base: position 806 of record JACQOF010000124.1, on the reverse strand, counting down.
GCGACTCGTACCCCCTCGAGAGCGGCTGGGCAGCCTAGCCGCCGACTACGCGAAGATGGCGCCGATGATCTTTGACCAACGTCCGCCGCGGTTCGAAGATTTGATCGCTCGTATAGACACTCTAGAAAGCCACATCAACGCGTCCGCACCCTCACGATGATGGTGACCAGCATCATGTTGTTGTAGTGCGGGTCTGACCCCGCTTCGGTCCAGGGCGCCGGCGCCAACGATGGCGCGATTGGCTCGGCCTGGGTGCGTACACCCCGGACCACGAGACAGCGCACGGCGTGGAGGTCTTGCGAGAAATGAAAGCATGCCCCCGGTCTTGACCCCGGACGAACGGAAGGCCATCGAACCGAGAAGCCGGCCGATCCTCAGCGAGGTCGAGTCTCGGGAGGGTGTCGCGGTAACTACCTGATCTTTAGTGGTGCCGAAGGGGGGACTCGAACCCCCACACCCTTGCGGGCACATGACCCTGAAACGAGGGCCGGCGAAAAGCCGGCCCTCAGTTCTTTTAGGTGCTTGCGGGTAACTGGCTGATCGCGCTCGACGTTCTCGCTCTTCGCTTCAAGACCGACGCGGACTCTCGTCTCGCTCACGGACCCGAAACGCGCCCGTTGGCGGGGTCGGATCACACAAAATCACACAAGCAAAACGGCGCTGTCAGGTCACTTGTAAAACTGCCAGCTTGATTTTTTCGTCAGGCGTCCACCAGCCCGTGAGTCACACCCGACGCCATGCGCACCTCGACGAGATCGTTGACGGAGACCTGGTCGGCAACGTTGATGCTCACGCCGCTGGACATG
>JACQOF010000121.1 GCA_016202645.1 bacterium | reverse complement strand
TCGCCGCGGTCGATGATGACCAGCTTGAAATCCGGCGTCTCCTTCGTGCCGAGCAGGATAGAGTCCAGGATCGGGACGTACTTGCGCTCCTCCGCCTTCTTCTCGGGCTTGTCCGTGGCGTACGGATCCATCTGGATGGAGGTCACCTTATAAGCCACCAGCACGACAATGGCGATGAGCACAACCGCCAGGGAGGAAAACAGAACGATCTTGAGCATGAGCGGCTTCTTTTTCTTCCCCGCGCCCTCGCCCTCCGCTTCCTCCTCCGCCGGGGGTTTGCCCTTCTCTTCTTTTTTGTCCTTGCCTTTTTCTTCAGCCACTTTGGGTCACTCCTTTTTTGCTGTTTGCTGTTTGCTGTTTGCTAATGGCTAATAGCTAACAGCAAATAGCCACAGGCAATTCTATCGCGCCCACCCCAGTACTGTCAAAACTCCTGCGGGCCGGCGTCCACGAGACTCCGCCGGTACTTCACAATCCGCCCCGTCAGGTCGGCCACGTCATCCTTCACCATGATCTTCCGGCCCGATACCAGACTGATGACGGTGTCCGGCGTTTTTTCGATAAACTCGATCTGGTGCGGGTTCACCAGGAACTTTTCGCCGTTCAGCCGCGTAACCTCAATCACCGCTGCTGTTCAGCCCTTTCCGTCATTCCCGCGAAAGTGGGAATCCAGTCTGCTCCGCGATGGTCTGGATGCTCGCCGTAGTTTACCCCGTGCTGGATTCCCGCTTTCGCGGGAATGACAGACACGGGGCGGACATGACGACCTGAACAGTTACCCATCATCTTACTGCTTCAACGTCAGAATTTCCTGAATCATCTGGTCTGCCGTACGAATCGTCCGCGAATTGGCTTGAAAGCCGCGTTGCGTGACAATCATCTCCGTAAACTCGACGGCCAGATCAACATTCGAACCCTCCAATGCGCCGCCGATGACATTTCCGCGGCCGCCCGTCTGGGCCACGCCGATCACGGCCGTGCCGGAGTTGCCGGTCGTGCGGAAATAGCTGTTGCCTTCCCGGAGAAGGCCCGCGGGATTCACGAACGCGCCGAGCGCCACCTGCGCGAGTTCCTGGGCCTGGCCGTTGTCAAAGAGGCCGACGATGATGCCGGCGAGATTGACGTTGAGTTCCTGCAGGGTGCCCTTGCCAAACCCGTCCTGGGCTGAAATCTGCCCGTCATTCGGGGCGGCGAATTGAACGATGGTCTTGAAGTCGGGCGCGATATCGAGGCGGGTTGCGCCCTCCTCCGGAGGCGGGGCGCCGCCGTCGACCGCCGGATCAAAGTTGATCTGAAGAAGGCTCGACGGACGGTTCGTCCCGGTCATCTCCTGGCCGATTTCGCTTTCGAATATCTCGGAATTGGCTGAATCGAACTTGCCGTCCTTGTCGAACGTCAGTTTCCCGAACCCCGCCAGCTTGACGTTCTTCGGATCGGCCGGAGTCGGATCGTCCACGGACCAGAGCCACTCGTTTTGAGACACCCGCTCGAAAACTGTCTTCAGGTTGTGCGGCGCGCCAAGGGAATCAAACACGTTCACGCTGGCCGCGAACTGGTATTCGTTCGCGGGTTTGAGTTTCGCCTTCACTGTCTGGCCCGAGTCCGCCTCGTTGAAGGACGTATCGGTGGTGTTTGGAGAAAAACTCAGCGCCTCATTCCCGGAGTTGCCGCTCGGGATGGCGAAATCGCTCAAGACCTTGGTTGATTCGGTGACGAACCGAACAGTGTCGGCGGCAACGGCGGTGCCGGTCCAGAAGCCGGACTCGATGGTAAGACCCTGAGACGTGAATGTTGATCCCACATTCCCGGTTCCCAGGCTGCCGAAATTGGTGCCGGTGACGGTGTATGTGGTCACCGATGTGAAGGTGATGGTCCACGTATCAACGGGAGCCGACCCGGCGACGGTCACGCTCGATAGCTGGGCTGACCCCACATTGGTGCCCAAGGGGTTGTTGTTGATGGAGCCGGTTTGGAGGCGCGTGGTGGTTTCCTCAATCGTAAAAAAATCGCGATTCAAGACCGTCGATTTGGCGTAGCTCACCCGCCAGTCAAAAACGTGCCCATCGTCGTTATTGGTGGTCGCGTCAGCGTCATTCGGCGCGTGGATGTTGGTGCCGACGGCATTGTCGTCGAGCAATGGATTCAAGTCGCCGCCGAGCGTGCTGCTCCAGTTTTCCGACTGGATCACCTGCGCGCCCGTGAATTTTCTGGCATCGGTAAGCGCCGCCACCTCGGCGGCCGACAGAATATTCCCGTTCAGGGTCTCGTTGAGCTCCATGACGTCATCGCGATCAAAATCGAATGTGCCGACCCATGCGTCCTCTGTCGTGCGGCGCCGCAAAGACCGGGCGGTTCCGCCAACCACCCGGTTGGCATAATATCCGTTGGCGTCCGTTCGGGCGGCGGTATAGAAATCGGCAATGCTGTCAGTGGCGGTGTTGAACGACAGAAGGCCCAGCTCGTCGAACCAGGTCGTTCCGCCGTTACGGGAAAAATAGAGTTTGTAGGTATTGTCGTCCGTGAAGAGGGCATCATCCCCGTCTCCGCCCTCCGCGGTTGTGCCGCCGAAAACAGCCCGCCAGATCGTCTGGGTGAAGCCATTGGCAACATCCGGAAGAGACGACGTGGAGCCGGCCTCGTTGTTCGCGTTCTTTTGATCATCGACATTGACGTATGAATTGGTCAGGACTCCGGACGCGTTGGCGGCCTTTTGGACTGGATCGGACGCCCGAAGTTCCGGCCAGTCGTCCTCAGTTTTCGGTTCCTCCATGGGAAAATCGAAGATCAGGTTGTCGTTGCCTCTTTTGGTGCGGAAATACAGGACGTCGTTGGCAACCGCCTGGCCGCTCCAATCCGTGGCCCGGACGGTAACCTGCCCGCGGCGGGAATCCGCCGTGTCGTCGGTGATCGTAAAATCCGCCGTCGTCAGCGGCCCCGTCGCCCCGCTTGCCGCGATAGTGCTCCAAGTGGCGGAGGAAGGACTGCCGGGGTTGAAGTCCGAGGAAAACTCGATCTTGTATCTGGTCAAATTGGCCGCGTCGTCGAACGTGATTCTCCAATATCCCGCCATGTCCCCCGGGATGATGTTGCCCGCGGTCGTGTTCGGATCCGTGGTCCCATGCTCGATGGTGCGGACTCCCGAAAGCGCGATGGTGCTTCCACTGCCGAGCGTGTCGAGATATTTGGTCCGTTGCGCGTTTGCGACTTCGGAATCGTCGGTGTTGATGAAATTCTGCTTGACGGTGCCGTCGGTGGCCAATTCAAGGATGCCCGCAAGGGCCTTGCCGGTGTTCGCATCGATGACGGCATCCCCCACGTTGAAGCCGGACGGAGGATTTTCCGTCCACTTGGCGGTGTAGTAAAAAAACGGTTTGGTCGGATGAGTGTGCCGGAACTCAATATTGAAAGATCGGGAAACGTCGTTGCGCACGTAGGAGATGGTGACCGGGTCGATCGCCAGATCGTTCGTCGCGTCCAGGTTGCCGTTGTAGGTGACTTCCGTCGTCGCCTTCGCGGCGACGGTCTGGCCCAGCTGGACCTTCACGTCCTCGATCGGGTTGATGTTGGGGCTGATGACGAGTTGGCCGGTGGTCGCGTCAACCGCCGCATTCCAGCCCTGAACTTTGAAGCCGGTGCCCGGATCGACGAGGTTGCCGTTTTTGTCGAAGTCGAAGACGCCGGCGCGCGAGTAGTGGAGGTCCGTCACGCCGCCGCTGCCTTTCATGATGAAAAATCCCGTGCCCTCGAGGGCCAGGTCGGTTGTCCGGCCGGTTCGCTGGAGCTGGCCCTGGCTGAAGTCGATGTTGATCGAACCGACTTTGACGCCGAGGCCGATCTGCTTGGGGTTCGTGCCGCCGAGCGTGGCGGTCGGTGCCTGGGAGATGTTCAGGGTCTGGGACAAAAACTCTTTGAACGTCATGTTGGCCTTCTTGAAGCCGGTGGTGTTCGTGTTGGCGAGATTGTCGCCGATCACGTCCATCCGCTCCAGATGGGCCTGCAGACCGGATATGCCGGAAAAGAAAGATCGAACCATATGGGATGACCACCTCTTCTTCTGCGTTTGCCTCCGCCTGAGGCGGGGCTGTCTGCGTCTCTTTCTGCGATTCTATAATTTCGGTACAGCTACTTTAACCACATCCTCAATCGAATACTCGTTTCCGTTCACCAGGAGCTTGGCGCCCTCGCCGTCGAAGCGGATCTCATCGACGGTGCCCGTCACCTCGATCGGCGTCTCGCCTTCCTGCAGGACCTGGCCCGTCGGCTTGATGGAGACTTCCGAGCCGAGCATCGACACGGCGTCGGACTTGATGGACGAACCGGCCAGCTTCTCCATTGACTTGTTCAGGCTGACCATCTGCTCGAGTCCCGTGAACTGCGCCATCTGCGCCAGGAATTCCTCGTTGTTCACGGGCTCGATCGGATCCTGAAACCGGAGCTGGGTCACGAGAAGCTTCAAAAACGTGTCCTGCCCGAAGGCGTTCTCCGTGCCTTCGATCGGTTTCGGCGATTCATTGCTGAAGATGCTCGTCGGCGCTGCCAATCCTGATACGGCCATGTCGGTCTCCTTTCGAGTGTCAAGCCACCAAAGATAAGTGCGTTCCCCTGCCGGCGAGGGCGTAAGCGACCGCCGCATCGCCGAATTCCGTTGAATCGGATGAATCCTTGCCGCCGAATTCCGTCACCTTTCGGAGACCGCTTGGGCGGTCGTCCTGGGGGTTGGCGTTTCCGGCGTCGTTCCGAACTTCGACGCTGAGCGCGCCGACCTCGATCCCAACCTGTCCGAGCTTTTCTTTCAGCGTGTCGGCGTTGTTTTCGATCAGCGCCTTCACCTCGGCCCGGTCGGTCACGAAATGCGCCTGCATCTTGCCGTCTTCCACAACCATCTGGATCTTGAGACTTCCGAGATGCTCGGGGTTCAGCTGGATCGTCATTTCCGACCGGCCGTTCTCCACGAACAACTTGGCCTTCGCCGCCATGTCCGCGAAAGTCGCTTCAGGCTTGACCTGCTCCGCTTTCCCGGAAAGATAACTGGCGAGGCGCTTGGCCGTCTGGCCGACTTTCTCCTCGGCCTTCCCCGACTTCGCCTCCGCGTCAGCGCCCGTATGCTGCTGGGTCTGATTCGAAGACTGCGACGCGGGCGCGGCTTTCGCCGGAGCTTTGGCCGTCTCAACCGCGGTGACTTTCACCGCTTCGGCCGCCGCTCGGGCGCCGGCGTCCGCCGTCGGAAGAACGGCCGCTGCCGCGACCACCTCCACGCCCGGTTTCGCCTCGAGGCCCGTCAGCTTCTCAAGATCTCCGATGCCTTTCTTGCGGCTCCGCGATTCCGAGGGAGCCTTCTCGTCCGTATGTCCCAACTCCTTGCTGTCTGTCGTCTCAATCCGTTTTTCCGGCTGCTCCGGCGCCTTGGCCTCCGCGCGCTGCTGAACGGGGGCTTTGGCTTCCGGCTTCTCCCGGACCTTCGGGGCGTTGTCCCGGTCGTCGTCGGATCGCGCGGCCTTCTGAACTTCCGGCCCGCGGCGTTCCTGCCGAACTTCAACCGGCCGGTCGTCAGCGTCCTTCTCTTTGACCTTGCCGCGCCGGTTGCGCGCCGCCTCCGACTGTTTCTGGTCCGCGTCGGCGATCTCGACCGCCGGGCCCGCCGATTCCGCCGCCCGAACTTGCTCGGCGGCGGATTTCTCCCGGCGGGTTTCGACGTTCTCCCGGACGTTCGAAGCTTCGGCCTTCGGCTTGTCCTCGACCTTTGACTTGGCGGTTTCGCGTTCGAGACGCGCCGATTTCTGGTCGGACTGGGTGTCGGCTTTTTTCTCCGCGGCGACAGCCTGCTCGGCCTGTTTGTCCTTCGCCTCGGCTTTCTTTGCCGACTCCGCCTTTTCCGCCCTGGGCTTCTCCGCCTGCTCTGTCTTCGCCTTCGGCGCCTCTTTCGGCGCTTCCGTCGCGGCCGCTTTGACTTCAGCCGCCGCGGCGATGGGCAGATCGGATTCGCTCCGGGTCTCGGTTTCCTTCCGGGCCTGCCCCTTGGGGAGTTTCCGGATGGAATCCGCCGAGACGTCGAGGCCGCTGTCGATCATCGAGAAAATCGTCGAAAACTGGACCCCGTCACTGCCCGATGCGCGCGTCTTGCTGCGCCTCAGGGCCTCTTCCCGCATCTCGCGGGCGTGGGCGTGGTCAGCTTCCGCCGGCCTTGGATTGAGGTGGACGTTTTGTGCGTCTTGCATCGTGTCCTGCCTCTTTTCAATTGTGTGCGTCCCCGCAACGCGGGGCCGCGGCTCTTCGGTTCCCTCTCACCTCCTGTTGTCTGTCTAGTTCGTCACCGACTCCGGTTTCCCCATCTTGAGCGTCAACGCGGCCGAGCGCTCCGTGGTCATGCGGCTGAGGATTACGGATACGACATCCGGTTTCATGCGTCCCAGAAGTTCCACCACCATGTCGTCTTCCTGCATCTCGAGCTGTTTGGCGGCGGATTCCGGGGGCATTGCGGTGTAGATGTCGACCAGGCGGTTGAAGCGGCGGTCCCGGTCGTTTTCCATGCGTTCTTCTTCCGCCAGTTTCACCTCGATCTCGCGGATCTGCCGGCGGCGCTGTTCGAGAAGCTCGTTATTTGTTCGAAGGGCGGTTTCGCGCTCGGCAAGCTCCAGCTCCTTGTTCGCCAGAACTTTTTCCTTTTCGGCAATCGCCTCCTGGATCCGCTCCAGCTCGCGCTTGTGAAGTTCCTCCGGCGTCAGGTGCTCCTCCGCCAGAGTGTAGCCGACAAAGGGCAGACGCGAGATGACGGGCTGGAGGTGTCCCATGACGTCGAGGACGCCGGAGAACTGCATGGCCCACATGAGAAAGCCGACGCTCCCGAGGAGAACCGCCAGCAGAGCCAGGGACATCAGCTTGCTCATGACGAACCCGCCCTATCGTTGAGCTGACGACGGATCTCAAACACCCTGCGGATGTAGGTCTCTGTCTCCGCGAAGGGCGGAACGCCCCCATAGCGGGACACGGCGGTGGGGCCGGCGTTGTAGGCGGCCAGGGCCTTGCGTTCGTCTCCGCCGTATTTCGACAGAAGGTCCGAGAGATGGCGGAGTCCCGTCGAGATGTTGATTTCGGGTTCGTAGAGGTCCGCGGCGTCGTCCACGCCTAGGCCCAGAGCGGTGGACGGCATGATCTGCATGACGCCGATGGCGCCTTTGGGGGAAACGGCTGACGGATCAAAGTTTGACTCGGCCTGCATGACCGCCAGGGCGAGGTCGGGGGGGACGCTGTGTTTGGGCAATTCCCGTCGCAATGTATCCATCAGCCGTTTCTCCATCGATGTCGCGTCCGCCGTCATCGGGCGGGACGCCGGGGCCCTGGGGGCCACGCTTTCTTTTCCATCCATGGAGTGCCGCTCTCGCGCCTGGTCCAGCGCGGAACGAAATGTGGGCTGATCTTCCGTGATCTTCGCCGGCTCTCTCCCCTCCGCTTCCGGACCGGTCACCCTGGAGAGCCGGTTTTGCATTTCCTCCAGGGATTCGCGGATTTCGTAGAACTTCCGGATAACTCGCTCAACTCCGGCAAATCCGCCGAGTCCGCCAATCGGGGCCGACATCCGCCGCTACCTGCCGTCTTCCGGGCGCGCGGCGGGCAGTCCACACGCCCGTCCGCCGATTTCATCTATGATCTTCTGTTCGGCTGTCTCTTCTTCTTTCTTGAATATCTCCATCCGCTTATCCTTCAATTTCTCCAACAGCTTCCGCTTCCGGGCCGCCTCCACCAGGGCCAGCCGGGAGGTCTCGACGGCCTGGCGCTGGGCGTCCAGGTTTGCATGGGTCCGCGCAATCGTCCGCTCGATCGCCTCGAGGTACCGCTGTTGGGCGACGAACCAGCGGATGTCCGATAGGTGCTCCGTGAGAATCGCCCCGCCCCGGCGGTAGGCATCGGTCTGCTCCCGCCGGAGATATTCGATCCGGCGAAGGATGTCGCTCTCGCGCTTGCGCTCCACCGCCAGCTCGTTTTGCCTGAGCTTCTCCTGAGTGGCGCGGATGTCCAGAACTCTTTGCAGGTTGAACTTGAACTTGGCCATTCAGGCAGGGAGAAAGGGAGAAAGGGAGAAAGGGAGAAAGGATAGGGCTGTCTGTACACCCGCCTCTCTCCCTCTCTCCCTCTCTCCCTTTCTCCCTATCCGCGCGTTCATGGAAACAACGCGCGCAACTTCTGAAGCATCGATTCATACGGCTCATTCTCCTCGACCGCCTGACGCAGAAAGGCGCGAACGGGATTGATGTGCTTGAGGGCGAAATCGATGTCGGGGTTGGCGCCGGGGACGTAGGCGCCGATGTTGATGAGGTCCTCGTTGTCCTTGTGGACGGCAAGGACCGAGCGGATCCGGCCGGCCAGGGATTTCTGTTCCGGGGAGGTGACAAAGGACATGACGCGGCTGATGCTTTCGAGAACGTCGATGGCCGGATACTGATTGCGCGCGGCGATGTCCCGCGAAAGAACGATATGCCCGTCCAGGATGCCGCGGACGGCATCGGCGATCGGCTCGTTCATGTCGTCCGCTTCGACCAGAATGGTGTACAGGCCCGTGATGCTCCCCCGGGCCGACGTGCCGGTCCGTTCGAGAAACTTGGGAAGCATCTCAAAAACGCTCGGCGGAAATCCGCGGGTCGCGGGCGGCTCGCCCGCCGCTAGGCCGACTTCGCGCTGGGCGCGGGCGAAGCGGGTCACGGAGTCCATGAGGAGCAGGACCTGTTTGCCCTGGTCCCGGAAATATTCGGCGATGGCGGTCGCCGTGAAAGCCGACCGCATCCGGATGAGGGGCGGCTGGTCGCTGGTCGCCACGACCACGCAGGATCGCGCAAGTCCCTCCGGGCCGAGGTCCCGCTCGATGAACTCCTTCACCTCGCGGCCGCGCTCGCCGATGAGCGCGATGTCGTTGACGTCGGACCGGGCGTACCGCGCCAGCATCCCCAGCAGGGTGCTCTTGCCGACGCCGCTGCCGGAAAAAATCCCGAGGCGCTGGCCGCGGCCGACCGTGAGAAGCCCGTCGATGGCGCGGATGCCGGTCGGAAGAATTTTGTCGATGACCGGTCGCGACAGGGGATCCGGAGGCGACCGGTAGACCGAACGGCGCGCGCCCAGGCCGGCAAGCGGCGCGCCGCCGTCGATGGGGCGGCCGAATCCGTCGATGGCACGGCCCAGAAGATGGTCCCCGACGCCAATCGAAAAAGGCTCGCCGGTGGCGTAGACTTCGCAGCCCGGTGAGATGCCCTGCATTTCGCCGATGGGCATGAGGACCAGCTTGCCCTCCCGAAATCCAATGACCTCCGCGGGCCGGCGCGTGCCGTCCTCCAGCTTAACTTCGCAGAGTTCCCCGACCGGCGCGGTGGGGCCGTTTGATTCCATCACGATGCCGACGACGCGGCTCACGCGGCCGAAGGGCCGCGCAAGAGACAACTCCCCGGCGGCATCGGCGGCGCGGTCGAGAAGGTCAGGCATTTTCAGATTTCGGATTGGGGATTGTGGATTGGGGATTTAAATTCACAATTCGCAATCCACAATCCGCAATTAAATCACCGACCTCGGAATGAGCCGTTCCCGGAGGGTGAGAAGCTTCTGCTCGACGGTTGCATCGATGAATTCAAGGCCGGTTTCGGCGATACAGCCGCCCTGGGACACGGTCTCGTCGGGGATGAACATCGTCTGCCTGTCCTTGAAAACCTCCGGGGCGCGCGACCGGAACGCCTCGATGCGCTCGACGTCCGAAGGATGGACCCGGATGCGGATGGGATGGTTCTGCTGGATCTCGGACACGGCCTCCCGGACCGACTCGACGACGACTTCCGGGTCGACTTCGATCTTCCGGTGAACGATCCGCTCCGCGATTTTGAGGGCGGTGTCGAGAAACTTGCTTTCAGAAGCGGCCAACCGGTCGAGAAAAGCCTGGCGGGCGGCGTGGACTTTTTCCCGCATCTCCGAGAGTTCGGCGGCCAGCTCCGACGAAACGGCGGCGCCGCCTTCCTTCCGGCCCTGCGCAATTCCCTCGGCATGACCCTTCCGCTTTTCCGCGTCAACTTCCGCGGCGGCGCCATCCCGGATCCGTTTGGCCTCCGATTCGGACTGCCGGCGGATTTCCGCAAGCTCGGCCTCCATGGCCGCTTTTCTCTCTCCATAGGATTCGGTCAGGGTCTTGACCTCAGTCTCATAGCCGGCCCGCATCTGGTCCAGCTCCTGCTGGAGCCGAGTCACTTCGCTTTCGATGTCTCGCAGATATTTCGACCGGTGGGTCACCCCGCCCGGCCGCTCGCCGAGCAGTATGTCCCCCCGAATTTCCCGGAGCTCCCCCACTCGATATACGCTCTTAGACAACCAGCTCCTCTTCGCCTCCCCGGGCGACAACAATCTCGCCCTCTTCCTCCAGGCGGCGGATGATGCCGACGACCCGCTGCTGGGCTTCCTCCACATCCCGGAGACGCACGGGGCCCATGTACTCCATGTCCTCCTGCAGCATGGAGGCGGCGCGTTTGGACATGTTCGCGAAGATCTTCGTTCGAACATTTTCCTCCACTGACTTCAAGGCCAGCGCCAGTTCCTTGGTGTCGACTTCCCGCAGGACCTGCTGGATGGCGCGGTCGTCGAGCATGACGACGTCCTCGAAGACGAAGAGGCGTTTCTTGATTTCCTCGGCCAATTCCGGGTCTTCCTCCTCCAGGGTTTCCATGATGCCCTTCTCCGTCGCGCGGTCCACCTGGTTCAGAATGTCGACGACGGTCTGGATGCCGCCGGCGAAAGCGTATTCCTCGTTCACGAGAGACGAGAGTTTCCGCTCCAGAACCCGCTCCACTTCCCGGAGAACGTCCGGGCTGGTCCGGTCCATGGTCGCGATGCGCTTCGCGACGTCGGCCTGGGTCTCCAGGGGAAGCTGGCCGATGATGGCGGAGGACATTTTCGCGTCGAGGTAGGAGAGGATCAGCGCAATGGTCTGGGGATGCTCGCCCTGAATGAAGTTCATGATATGGGCGGGGTCGGCCTTCTTGATGAAATCGAACGGCTTGACCTGTATGGATGCGGTCAGCTTTTCGATGATCTGCATGGCGCGCTGGGACCCGAGGGATTTTTCGAGCATGGACCGGGCGTAGTCGATGCCGCCGGATTGGATGACTTCCTGGGCCATGAGCATCTCGGAAAATTCGCTGATGACGCTGTCGCGCTGAAGGGCGTCGACGCGCGGATGGCGGGCGATCTCAAACGTCACCTCCTCGATTTCCTTTTCGTTGAGGTGCTTCAGGATCTTGGAACTCGCCTCGTCCCCGAGCGTGATCAGCAAAACCGCGGCCTTGTTCCGGCCGGTTATTTTTTCGTCAGCCATGTTTCCCTCCGGGTCTGGCAGTATCGGTGTATCGGTGATCCGTCTCCGATACTCCGATACGCCGATACTCCGATACTCTCAAGATCAAGCCTCCTGCAGCAGCCACGTGCGCATCACGGACGCCACCAGCTCCGGTTTTTCCATGGCCGTCCGGCGGATCCGCTCCACCATCTCGCGGCGCTGTCGCTCCTCCGCGGCCAGCTCCGCCTCGATCAAAGCGGGCGCGGCTTTCGTCATCATGTCCTCGCGGCGCCGCGCCAGCTCCTCCGCCTTGCGGCGCTGGTACTCGCGATAATAGTACACGGCAAACGCGACGACCATGATGAAGACGACGGCGACGAGGCCGGCGGCGGCGGCGATTTTTTTGTTCCGCTCCCGCTCCCACGCCGCGTCCACGGAGGCGAACTGGGCGCGGCGGTCGAACTGGATGTTCCGGACGGTTACGATGTCGTTCCGGGACGGATCAAATCCGATGGCGCTCTGGACCACCGACTGGATCGTCTCCAGCTCCTCCTTCGAAAGCGCCTTGTACACGCGCTCTTTGATCTTGCCGGTGGTCTCCTTCACAATCTCCCACGTGCCGTCCACCACCACCGAGGTCGTCAGACGCTTGATCGCGGGGGACTTGACCATCTTCGTGATTTCCTTGTCCGAAATCCAGTTCGTCCGGCGTTCCTTCTCATCATATTTGATCGGCTGCTGAAGAATTTCCTGGTACGAGGCGACGTTGGAGGAAACCCCCGGCTGGCCGCCGGGTTTCACGGCCAGGCCCTCCATGTGAATCTCTTTTTCCTCGTCCGAAGCCTTGAGCTGCTCAAATCCGGGCTTGCGGTAATTTTCCATCGTTTTTTCGAACAAGTCAAAGTCCATGGTGACGTCGGTCATGACGCGGACGCGGTCGAAGGAGAGAATGCTGCCGATGTTGACGATGATCTTGTTTTCGAGCTGACGCGCAAGCTTGGTCCGCGCCCACATCTGATAGGCCATCTTGCGCTCTTCCTCGTTGTCCTCGTCGCCCGGCAGAGTCAGGGGCTGGCCCTGGTCATCCGTGATGAAGACGTTCTCGCGCTTGAGGCCCTCAACCGAATTGGCCACGAGATTGACGATGGCCTTGACCTGGTTGTCCTTGAGTTCATGCCCGGGCGCGAGAACCAGCGCGAGGGATGCGGTCACGGGAATCTGTTCCTCGATGTAGATGGTCTTCTCGGGCCATGCGATGTTGACGTCCACGTCCTCGATGCTCTTGATCGTCTTCAGCATCCGCTTGATCTCCTCCTCGAGGGCCTTCCGGAACTGGATCTTGCGGTCAAAATCGGTGCCGCCGAACTTGGCTTCGTCGAAAACCTTGAATCCCAAAACATCCTGCGGGGTGATGTCCTCGCCGGCCATGCGGATCCGCAGTTCATCCCGAAGCTTGATCGGGACCATGATCTGCGTGCCTTCCACTTTGTGCGGGATCCGCCACTCCTCAAGTTTGGCTTTCACGGTGGAGGCGTCCTTTTCAGAAAGACGCGCGTAGAGGGAGGTATAGTGCGGACGGGTCGCCAGAAGGAGGGACGCGGCGATGCCGCCGATCACCAGCCCAATGATCGCAACGAACATGACCTTCTTGGTGAAATCCAAGCCCCGCCATACATCACCGAATTGCGCCGCGAGGCGGCGCAAGAATTCCGGCATCCGTTCCCCCACTCCAAACTTCTCGATCGGCCTCACCCCCCGGCGGGGCCGCTCGGATTGCTGTTTGCTATTAGCTATTAGCTATTAGCCAATAGCAAACAGCCATCAGCACACCATCAACGCATGGCCGACAACTCCCTGTACGCCTCCATCAACTTGTCTCGAACCTTCACTGTCAGCTCCAGCGCGAATTTCGCCTTGTTGATCGCCAGCGCCACGTCGTGGATGTCCTGAACGTCGCCGGCGGCGAAGGCCCGCGCGGCGTCATCCGCGGCGAATTGCCGCTGGTTGACGTCCCCCATGATCTTTTTGAACGTGTCATGAAACGTGCCGATCAGGTCCGCCGATTTGCCGCCGCCATCGAGGGCCGGGCCCGAAATCCCCTCGGAAAGAAGCCGCGAGGCCGGCCGGAACGCAAGCAGATCGCTCATCAGCGGAGGAGATCCAGCGCGCGCGTGTACATTCCCTTGGCCGCGCGGATGGTCGAAACATTGGCCTCGTAGGCCCGCGAAGCGTCTATCATGTCAACCATTTCCGTCACCACATTCACGTTCGGCAGATGCAGGTAGCCGTTCGCGTCGGCGTCGGGATGGCCCGGCATCCACGCCGTCCGCATGGGCGTGCGGTCGTCGTCCTTGATTTTCTCGATGATGACGCCTTCGCCCATCTGATGGACACCGATGGAGGCCTTCGCCATCGGGACGTTGAAAATAAATCCCTCCTCGCCTTTCGGCCGGAAAATCACCAACTGGCGGCGGTAGTTCGGCGTGTCGACGTTCGCGATGTTGTTCGCGATGACGTCCATCCGCGTGCGCTGGGCTGTCAGGCCGGTGGAGGAGGCGTTGATCGACGTGAACAGGGACATGGCTACCTCGCCTGCATGACCAGATTCATGTTTTGGCTGAGACTCTGCATGATGCTCACAATGCCGTTATAGCTCATCTGGTTTTTGGCCAGGATCGACATCTCGCGGTCCATGTCGACGTTGTTGTCGTCGTTCCGGTAGCGCGTGTCGGTCTCGGCGAAGACCACGGGCTTGATGTGAAGGATTTCGGTTGAAAAGGGAATGTGCCGCGAATCCGGCCGGTCCGAACGGACCTCCGGCGGCGAGTAAAGCGCGCGGCTCAGATAATTTTCAAACACAACGTCTTTTCGCTTGTAATAGGGCGTGTCCACATTGGCGATGTTCTGGGAAATGGCGGAATGACGGAGCGACAGCGCCGACAGCGTGGAATTCAAAATCGCTTTCGTCTGAATCGCGTAATGCTCTGAAAATAGTGCCACTTCGGCCTTCCCCCTCTCCTCAGAAGGCCACCCCTCAAACCATAGCCTTCTAATTTAATTATCGGCCAAAAGCAAGCGAAATTTAATGATTTTTGTAATCAGGCGGCCGGGAGGACATCGATGAGTTGGGATTTTCGGAGACGATCGTCGGCGGTGACGAGGGTGAGGCCGTAGACGATGGCGGTCGCGGCAAGAAAGCGGTCGGCCGGATCGTCATGGTCAAGATCAACCGTGCGGCTCGTCAGAGCAACTTCGATATTTAGTGGGGCCTCATGAGGCAAGACTACCCTGAGCTGGCTTCGAATCCATGTGTGCGGGTCTGGCTGCAGGTCGATCCGGCCCTTATCAGCCAGGATCAGGCATTCCCAGACCGTAATGGGAGAAATCCAAATCTCGTTGGATTCATCCGAAATCGCCGCCTTGACGCCCTCCGTCAACCGCTCCGGCGTGAAGAGACTCCAGAGAAAGACATGCGTGTCGAGAAGTAATTTCATCGTCCCTTTTTCCGGCCCGTGACGACTTCCCAGGATTCAGATCCCAGCGGAGACACAATATCGCCCAGAATCTTCCCAGTCCCAACGGCAGATCCAAACCATTCTCGCCGACTCCGCAACACCTGCGGCGGCATGACCTGCGCAATAGGCTCCCCAAGCCGCGTAACCAAAATGGGCTGGCCCGTCTTCTGGACTTTCTTGAGCAATTCCAGACACGTCGCTTTGAAATTTGAAATGGTGACTTTTTCCATTACGCACAATTTATACTATAGTCAACGACTATAGTCAAATTTTTGGGTGATTGGTTACTGCTGTGAGGGCGGGTAATGACAGGTCACGCTCGTCATTCCCGCGAAAGCGGGAATCCAGAAGCTGTCTTGTCCTCAGATACGGCGACTGGACCCCCGCTTTCGCGGGGGTGACGGCCTTGCCGATGCGGTGATTGCGGTGTTTGGTGGTGATAGTCTCGACTGACCACCACTTCAGGCCCGCGGGTGCGCCCTGTCGTAGACCGATTTCAGGCGCTGTTTCGTTACGTGGGTGTAGCGCTGGGTCGTCGAAAGCGACCGGTGGCCCAGGAATTCCTGGACGGCGCGAAGATCACAGCCCGCGTCCAGAAGATGCGTGGCGAAGGTGTGCCGGATCATGTGGGGATGGACGTGACGGGACAGGGCGGAACGCGCGACGATGGCGTCGAGGATCTGGCGGATCGCGCGGGTCGTCAGGCGGCGGCCGCGCGCGTTTAACAGAAGAGCGGATTCGCCCGGCTGGGCCCAGGCCTTTCGGACCGCCACGTATGCCTTCAGGGCGCGCGCGGCCGGATTTCCGAACGGCACCAGCCGCTCGCGGCCGCCCTTGCCCATGACCCTCACCCACTGGCCGTTCAGGTCCGCGTCGCCCGCGTCAAGACCCACCAGTTCCGACACGCGGATGCCGGTCGCATAGAGCAGTTCGAGGAACGCATGGTTCCTCAGGGTCAGTCGTTCGCCCGCCGGCGAGGAGGTCTCCCCGGACACGTCGATGATCCGGGTTATGTCCTCCAGAAACAAAAATTTCGGAAGGCGCCGCGAGGCATGCCGGGGCGCCTGGAAACCGGCGGCGGGTGACGCGGGAATTTCGCGCGCGAGAACCAGGTGACGGAAAAAACTCCGGGCGGCTGAAACTTTTCGGCGGACGGTGGCCGGCGAGAGTTTCCTGGCGGTGAGATCGTAGAGATAGGCCCGCAGGTCGGCTTGGGCGACGGCGGCGGCGCGGTTGACCTTCCGAGTTTTGAGAAACCGCGCCAACCCATCGAGGTCCCGCCGGTAGGCCTCCACGGTATGCCCGGAGGCGCCGCGCTCGCGGCGGAGCTTCAACAAAAAACGCCGGACTTCCTCCTCCACCTAGACCGCCTGCGAAGCGGGCTCGGCGGCGCAGAGATACTCGTTCAGAAGTTCGAGCGCCTGCGCCGCGCGGGTCTCGCGAGGCCGGCGCGGGTCGCCGCCCAAAATGCCGTAATTGATGTTCTGCGGCTGAAAATTCCCCGCGCGCGTGGGGTCGCTCACATAGTGACAGAGCGCGCCGATCGCGGTCTCCCGCGGAAACGGCATCGGCGGAAGACCCGCAATGAGCCTGGCAATGTGGATCGATGCGGCAAGACCCGTGGCGCAGGATTCGATGTAGCCTTCGACGCCGGAAATCTGCCCGGCGAAAAAAATCCCGGGGAGAGACCGCAGTCCCAATGTCGCGTCCAGACAGCTCGGGGCGTGGATGTAGCGGTTGAGATGGATGCTGCCCAGCTGGGCGAACGTGGCGTTGGCCAGCGCGGGGATCATGCGGAAAATTCGCTTCTGCTCCGGATAGGTCAGGCACGTCTGAAATCCCACCATCCCGAGGATCGTTCCCTCACGGTTGTCTTTGCGGAGCTGGACGATCGCGCGCGCCCGGCGATCCAACCCCACAGGCTTGAGCGGGCCGTACAGCAG
Source organism: bacterium (assembly GCA_016202645.1). GTDB lineage: Bacteria > Lindowbacteria > 2-12-FULL-62-27 > 2-12-FULL-62-27 > 2-12-FULL-62-27 > JACQOF01. The sequence goes on along the minus strand of JACQOF010000121.1, from coordinate 8,065 downwards.
AGTCTCCGACCCGCGGCGGGCCATCTCCTCCACGGGGAGACACCCTTCGAAAAAACGGATCCGCTCCTCGCCGGGTATGTGCGGCTTGATGATTTCGGCGCCCCTGAGCGCCTCCCAGAACGCCTCATACTCCGGGCGCGTCATCGGACAATTGAAGTAGTCCACGCCGTCTCCCTTGCCGTAACGCGACGCCCAGAACCCTTTGGAGTAGTCGACGCTTTCAGCCATGACCCGCGGCGCGATGGCGTCGAAGAACGAACATTCCCGGGACCCGAGCGCGGCGCGGATGCGGTCGAAGAGACGGTCGGAGGTCAGCGGCCCCGTCGCCACGAGAACCGGCCCTTCGGCGGCGGCGCCATCCCAGTCCGTGAATTCCTCCCGGCGAATGTCGATGTTCGGATGAGCGGCGATGGCCTCCGTCACCGCGGCGGAAAAGCGGTCCCGGTCGACCGCGAACGCGGAACCCGCCGGAAGACGGTGCTGGTCGGCGATCCGGAGAATGATCGACCGGGCGGCGCGAAGCTCCGCTTTCAGGAGGCCCGGGCCCGTCGTGAATTCGGCGGAGCGGAAAGAATTCGAGCAGACCAGTTCGGCGCAATTCGCCGTGCGGTGCGCGGGCGTCGGAACAGACGGACGCATCTCCCAGGCGGCAACCCGGATGCCGCGCTCGGCGAGCTGGAAGGCCGCCTCGGAACCGGCAAGACCCAGCCCGACGACGGTGACGCGGGCGTTCAATTCCTCCCCCCTTGAGGGGGAGGCTGTTGCTTATTCGGCGGAGGGCGGATTGGATGCCTCAACCGGCGCGGCGGACTGTTCCGGCTCGGCTTCAACAACGTGCGTGCACTCCTTGACAGGACATTTGACGAGATTTTTTCCCTTGGCCTTCGACCGCACCAGATATCCATGACCGCACACGGGGCAGGCCTGTATCACCGGTTCCAGCCAGCTCGTGAAATTACAGTCCGGATATTTCGAACACCCGTAGAAAAATCGGCCGCGGCGGGTGCGGCGGCGCACCACTTCGCCCCCGCATCCCTTGGGGCAGGCGATGCCAAGCGTGATCGGGCGCGTGTACTTGCACTTCGGAAACATCATGCAGGCCCAGAACCGGCCGAATGGACCGCGGCGCGAGTGGACTTCCGATCCGCAGACCGGACAGGGCGTGGGGGAAACGTCGATCTGAAGGACCTTGAATACGCCGCCGGTCTCGTCGATGTCCCGCACGGAATGGCATTCGGGGTATCCGGAACAGGCGAGAAATTTTCCGTACTTCGACCAGCGCATCACCATCGGCCGGCCACAGCTGTGACAGGCGACCTCGATGGGGGGCTTGGTGAGCTCCTTCTTCTTGTCTTTCAGGGTCTCCTGGGCCGCGGTCAGGCGCTCGGAGAAAACCTTGTAGAATTCCTTCAGCATCTCTTTCCATTCCACTTTGCCTTCCTCGACCTGGTCGAGCTTCTCCTCCATGCCGGCGGTGAAATCGATGTTCATGACGTCGGGGAAATTGGAGATCAAGAGCCGGCTCGTGATGTCCCCCAGCTCCGTCGGGGCAAGCTCCTTGCCGCGCTTGATCACATAGCCGCGGTCGGTGACGGTCGACAAAATCGACGCGTAGGTGGACGGGCGGCCGATGCCGCGATGCTCCAGTTCCCGGACTAAACTCGCCTCCGTGAACCGGGCGGGCGGCTGGGTCTCCTTTTCCTCGATCTTGTGGCCGTGAAGACTCAGGCGCTCGGAGACCTTCAGCGCCGGAACAAATCCCTCTTTTTTCGGAACACCGGTCAAACGCAGGTGGCCGTCGAATTTCAAGGACTCGCCGCGGGCGACGAATTGGAAATCGTGCGCCGGCGCCGCCGATCCTTCCGCGGAACGGCCCGGCACGCCGAGATACACCGTTCGGACGTCGTAGACGGCCGGGTTCATCTGCGAGGCCACAAAGGTGTCCCATATCAGGCGGTAGAGCTGGCGCTGTTCGTCCGTGAGAAACTCGGCGATGCGCTCCGGATCCAGCTCCACGTCCGCGGGGCGGATCGCCTCGTGGGCGTCCTGGGCGGCGCGTTTGTTTTTGAAGAAATTCGGTTTCGTCGGGATATACGCCGGCCCGAATTTTTCGCGGATGATCGTCCGGGCCGCGGTGACGGCAGTCGAAGCCAGCCGCACCGAGTCGGTCCGGTGATAGGTGATGAGCCCCCGGCGGCCGAATTTTCCGAGGTTGATGCCTTCGTAGAGCTGCTGCGCCAGCACCATCGCGTGGCGGGCGGTCATACCGAATCGGTTGACGGCGGCCTGCTGAAACGTGCTGGTCACCAGCGGCGGGGCCGGGCGGTGCTCACGGGCGGCTTCGACGAAATCGTGGACGACGAGGGGACCGGCCTGAACTTGCGACAGGATCCGGTCGGCTTCCTCGCGGGTCTTGACCTTCCGGCGCTTGCCTTCGATTTTGAAAATCTCGGCGTCGAAGAGTTCAGACGGCCGTTCGGCGGGCGACAGGGTCAGGACGATGCGGAAATATTTTTCGGGAACGAAACTCTTGATCTTGTCTTCGCGCTCGCACACCAGCCGCACTGCGACCGACTGGACGCGGCCGGCGGAGAGGCCTGAACGGACGGTTTTCCAGAGAAGAGGGGAGAGGCGGTAGCCGACGATGCGGTCGAGGATCCGGCGCGCGAACTGGGAATTGACCTTGTCGGTGTTGATGTCCCGCGGGCGCAGGAGCGCCTCCCGGACGGCGGAGGCGGTGATCTCGTGGAACTCGACCCGCCGGATGTTGTCACTGTCGATCTCCTCCGCCACATGATAGCCGATCGCCTCGCCCTCGCGGTCCGGGTCCGTCGCGATCAGGACATCCGCAACTTGCTTCGCACGGTCCCGGATCTCCTTGAGCAGCTTCGCGCGGGCGGGGACGACGCGCCAGTAGGGCTTGAAGCCGAGCTTGATGTCGATCCCGAATCGGTCTTTCGGAAGATCCTTGACGTGGCCCATGGTCGCGATGACTTCGTAGGCGCCGCCTGTGTATCGCTCGATCGTCTTGGCTTTCGCCGGCGACTCGACGATGATCAGGCCGCCTTGACGGCCTTCGGCGGGAACCTTTTTCTTCCTGCCGGCGCCGGAGACGCCGGCACTTGGAGCCGCGGAGCGGCTGATCCGGGCGCGTGGACGCTTCGGGGGCGCGTCCGGCGGGACTTCCGGCTGAGCGGCCTCGACCTTTGGCTCGACGACGCCATCATCGTCGCCGGCGCCGGGCGCGGGTTTCGGGGCGGCTTTGCGTTTCGCCATGCTAGTGAATCACGGCGTCGCCGGGACCGCCGTCCAGAAGATAGTCGGCCTGGGCGGAGGTGACGCCCAGGATACGCGATACGGCGTCGCGCGCGCGCTCGGTTTGCGAGGCCTGGGGAAGAAACAACAAATCGGTCAGGATCGACTCGAGGTCATCTTGGCGCATGTACTCAAGGTAATACAACCGGAATAGTTTTCCAACCACGGAAGGATTTAATCCGCGAAGCTCCTCCGAAGATAATATTCGGGTGGCGCGCGGATCCTGCGAGCGGCCCAGGGTCATGTCCCCCAGAACTTCGTAGAGAAACAGCGCATCCTCGATCAGGGACGCCGAGACGCCCTTCTCCTCGAGGCTCCTGCGCAGATCCTCCGGGCCGGGCCGGGCGCCGCCCGCGGCTTGGCGGGAAAGGATCTCGCTCAAGATGACATTTAAATCTTTGTTCATTTGCGCCGGCCGACCGCGCGGTACGCTCCCGCCGCAACCCGGCGGATCCGACCGGATATCTCCAGCCGCGTGAGTTCCGCCAGCACAGAAGAAATTTTTTCGCCGCTGCGAACCACCAGATCGTCCAGGCCCTGGATGCCGCCTTCGATCAGAACGTAGAGGGGCGATTCCGTCCCGGCGGGCCGCGCCGGTTCGGCCGAGGCGGGAGCGGGGGCCGGTCGAACAAGCGGCCGCGACCGGATCTGGCGCGCTTGATGCTCGATGATCGATAAAATGTCCTCCGCTTTCTCGACCAGATGCGCGCCCTCCCGGATCAGACGGTTCGATCCCGTACCCGACACGGCACGGGCTGGATGCGGCACCGCGAAAACTTCGCGGCCCTGCTCCACCGCCTGATGCGCCGTGATCAGGGCGCCGCTTCGGTCGGGAGCCTCCACCACTAGGACCCCCAGGGAAAGACCGCTGATGATTCGGTTGCGCATCGGAAAATACGGCCGCTCCGGCGCGGTTCCCGGCGGAAATTCGCTCACTACACATCCCCGGCCCCCTTTCAGGATCCGGTCGTAGATGTCCCGGTTTCGGGACGGATATACCACGTCTGCGCCGCACCCCATGACGGCCCACGTCCGGCCGACGTCCGCCTCCAAAGCGCCCACGTGCGATGAAGCGTCCACCCCCAGCGCCAGTCCCGAAACGATTGTGATCCCGGCCGATGCCAGCTCCGAACTGATCTCTTTGGCCAATTTCAGGCCCCACGGCGTCGCCTTTCGGGTCCCGACGACCCCCAAGCTAAGCTCATCCGAGGGGTCCGCCTCTCCATATATATATAGGGCCGCCGGAGGGTCCGGAATCTCCGCCAGAAGCTTCGGATAGGCGGGGTCCGTCAAAACCACCACCCGCTGACCCGCGGCCTCCGCCCTCTCCAAGTTCTCCTCGGCCCGCCCAAGCGCCGCCGCTTTCTGGGCCCTCAGCCGGCCCAGATAAGTCACCGGCACGCCCGCCCGCTCGAAGGCCTCCTCGTTCAGATCAAAAATCCGTCGAAAACTCCCGGCCTCCTGGACCAGTCGCTTGCCGTACGTCGAGCCGATCCCGGGGATATGGCTCATTCCGATCGCGGCGAGACGCTCGGCTCGATCCACCCCGGACACTGGCTCAGTCTTTACCGTCACAGTCCCAGCCTGGACCAGAGTCCGTCGATTTTCTGTTTGACGTCCGCCGACATCCGGATCTCGTCCGGCCACGGCCGCGTGAACCCTTCTTCCGGCCACTTCCGCGTCGCGTCGATGCCGACTTTTGAACCGACGTCCGGAAGATCCGACGCGAAGTTCAGGGTGTCGAGGGGGCCTTTGACGAATGTGAAGTCCCGCTGGGGATCGATGAGATTTCCCATCCGCCAGACGGCCTCCGCCGGATCCTGGATGTTGACGTCTTCGTCGAAGACCACGATGATTTTCGTGAACATCAGCTGGCCGAGTCCCCAGATGGCATGCATGATTTTTTGGGCGTGGCCCGGATAGCGTTTCCGGATCGAGACCAGCGCCAGATTGTGGAAGATTCCCTCGACTGGAAGATTCATGTCTACGATTTCCGGAAGCGTGAGCCGCACGAGAGGCAGAAAGAGCCGCTCGATGGCCTTGCCCATCCAGGCGTCCTCCATCGGAGGCTTGCCGACGATGGTCGAGGGATAGACCGGCGAACGACGGCGCGTGATCGCGGTGACATGAAAGAGCGGATAACGGTCCTCCAGGCTGTAGTAGCCCGTATGGTCGCCGAATGGGCCTTCCATCGCCTGGGGCTCGCTGGGATCAATGTAACCTTCAATCACGATCTCGGCGTTCGAAGGAACTTCCAGCGGGATTGTCTCACAAGGAGTCAGTTCGACCGGCGCGCCGCGCAGAAATCCCGCCAGGAGATACTCGTCGATGTCCGGCGGCATCGGGGCGATCGCGGAAAAAATTTCGGCGGGGTCGCCGCCCAGAACGACCGCGACGGGCATCCGCTCATTCGTCCGGCGGTACTCCCCGAAATGCGCGCGGCCGACTTTTTGGGTCTGCCAGTGAAGAATGCAGGTCCTGCCGTCGAGGACCTGGATGCGGTACATGCCGACGTTGCGCTTCTTTTTTACGGGATCGACGGTCACGACCTGCGCGAACGTGATGTACCGGCCGCCGTCCCGCGGCCAGCATTTCATGACGGGCAGTTCCAGAACGTCCGGGTTCTCTTTCTCGACGACTTCTTTCACGGGGCCGGAGGAGGATCGGGTCGGAATGAAGTTTCCGAGTTTCAGAAGAAACGGGAGCATCTTCATCTTGTCGACGAGCGTCCGGGGTTCCGGAATCTGGATCAAACCCTCCAGCTCGCGGACCTTGTCCCGCAGGTCATCCACGCCAAGCGCCCACGCCATCCGGCGGGCGGACCCGAAAAGATTGATGACCAGCGGAAAGGGCGATTCCTTCACACTGCGGAACAAAAGAGCCGGCCCCCCGGCTTTCATCACCCGGTCCGCGATCTCCGTAATCTCCAGGTCCCGCGACACGGGCTCGGTAATCTCACGCAGTTCCCCGCGCTCTCTTAGAAAGTCGATAAAAGATCCGAGACCCTCGAAGTTCATCGAACATCCTCCCCGGGGCACCCGACCGAAGGACGGGGCGGGGAGGCCTGGAGGGGGTGATTCGCCCCCGACTCATTTACCTTCAACATGAATTTAATTCTCCGTGACCTCTGTGGCTGATTTGACCTATCTTTTTTTCGCGAACGCCGTTTCGATCAGATCACACAGAATGTGAATCGCCGTGATCTGCGCCTCCTGCGTCCGGGGCGTCGAGACGGACGGAATCCGCAGTTCCAGTTCGACCAGACGGGCCATGGAGCCGCCCGTTTTGCCGGTGAGACCGATCCGATATAGACCCATTTTTTTCGCCAGCCGCAGAGCCCGATTCACGTTTTCCGATTTTCCGGACGTTGATATCGCCACCACCACGTCCCCCCGGCGGCCCTGCGCCTCCACCTGGCGCTCGAAGACCCGGTCATATCCGTAGTCGTTGCCGATCGACGTCAGGACCGACACGTTGGTGTTGAGGGCGATCGCCGGTATCGCGCGGCGCTCACGCTCGAATCGGCCCACCAGCTCGCATGCGAAATGCTGGGCGTCGGCGGCGCTCCCGCCGTTGCCGAACGTCAGAATCTTGCGCCCGCGGCGGACCGCCCGGATGCACCGGCCGGCGGCGGCCTCCAGCTTCTTGTGAAACCCCCGGTCAACCGCCAACTGCCAGATCACGGCGCTTGATTGCCGGAAGGACTCCTGAACTTTCGATGTCATTCGCGAAGGCTACACGCATCCGGCGGAGTTTTCAAGCATACAGGGATGTATAGTCCCCGTTACCTCACCCCAGTTTTGCCATGGATGGCAAAACTCTCCGACTCAGGCAACGGGGACATCAGGGAGGGATATCAGGGACGGCGCTGGGGACGGACTGACTTGACGGAACACCCCTTCGGACGTATCTGCTTCCCATGGATGGAGCCGAATCGGAAACAGGCTTGAAAGCGAGGACGCGGAGGATCATTTCCAGGCTTCGCAAGGCCTATCCGGACGCGGTGTGCTCTCTCCGGCATGAGAATCCCCTGCAGCTGCTGCTGGCGACGATTTTATCCGCGCAGTGCACGGACGCGCGCGTGAATCTCGTGACGCCGGTTCTTTTTAAAAAATATCGCACGGCGAAAGACTTCGCGGCGGCGCCGGTCCGCGATATCGAGGCTGTCGTGCGGTCGACGGGGTTTTACCGGAACAAGGCCAAAAGCATCCGCGAGGCCTGCCGGACGATCTGCGAACGATTCGGGGGACGGGTGCCGGATACGATGGAGGATCTCCTGTCCCTCCACGGGGTCGCGCGGAAAACGGCCAACGTGGTCCTCGGGAATGCCTTCGGCAAAAATGAGGGCGTCGTCGTCGACACCCACGTATTTCGAATCTCCAACCGGATGGGGTTTGTCTCCGAGAAAAAAAACCGCGACCGCCTCGAACGGGAACTCATGAAGTTGGTCCCCCGAAAAGACTGGACCGCCTTCAGCCACCTCCTCATCCACCACGGCCGCGCCGCCTGCAAAGCCCCCCGGCCCAGGTGCGTAGGCTGCCCGGTCGAATCTCTGTGCCCGAAGGTCGGTGTCTAAGAAGAAAATTAGTGTAACTTTTTAGGTCGTCATTCCCGCGAAAGCGGGAATCCAGTCCGCCCAGCGATAATCTGGATTCCCGCTTTCGCGGGCCTGACGACCGGAAAAGTTACGGTATTTTGCGACTTGTCTGTCCGAATGCTAGCGTGTCCCACGTCACCGCAGGAATGATCT
>JACQOF010000119.1 GCA_016202645.1 bacterium | reverse complement strand
TCCGTGACGAAAACTTCGCCGTGCTGGAACGGGTTCATCGTCCCCGCGTCGACGTTGAGGTAGGGGTCCAGCTTGACGGCGGTGACTTTCAGATTGTTGAACTTGAAGAGCGCCCCGAGGGACGCGGTGGTGATGCCTTTGCCGAGGGACGAGAGGACCCCGCCGGTGATGAAAACGTACTTGGCCGGTTTTTTCATAACTGCCGGAGCACGATGATCCGGCTCTTGAATTTTTCCCGGCCGGCCGAGATGACGAGGCACAGGCTGAGCTGTTTGTCGGGGCCGCCGACCCGCGTATATTCGTAGTCGGACACATAGCCCTCAAACTCGCGGGTTTCCTTGAGGACGTCGTACCCGCCGGGGCGGTCGGAAAAAATCAGGAACTTGCCGTTTTTGAACCTGAGTCCGCCGAAGACCCCGGTCATGCCCCAGAGCGGGTTGAGCTCGTTCTGGACCACGAGAAGATCCTCCGTGCCGTCGCCGTCGAAATCGTCGAACATGATTTTTTTCTGAATCTTGATTTTTTCCTTCCCGTTCCCCGATTCCAGGTTCTGGGTCGATCCGCCCAGAGCCTTGGTGCCGCGCCAGACGGGACTGCCGGAGCGGTCGGTGATGTTCAGGCGGTCGTTGTGGTCGAGATAGGCCAGACGATTTTTGCCGATGCCCATGCCGAGACAATTGGCCTGCGGCGAGCCTTCATAGACGTCCCGGACTTTCGTGAGCCGGTTGTCGGCCGGGCTGTAGGTGACCTCCACGGTCGGCCCGACAAACGGCTTGGCGAACCCGAAGCGCTGGGCGTAGAGGGCGTCGCCGGACTGGCGGACGAAATAATTCTTGATCTCGCCGGACTTGGTGACCTGTCCGTTCTGATACGAAAACACGGCCGTGCGGGAAACGTTGCCTTCCTTCCGGCTGACGAAAAGTTCCACGGAGCCATCGCCGTCGGCGTCGAAGAGTTCGAGGTTGATGTATCGGAATCCATCGAGGGTCTCGGACCAGAAAGACTCCAGGGCTCCGCCGATGGTCCGGTAGAGGCTGACCTTGTGCTCCTCCAGCGCCGCCAATTCCGGCACGCCGTCGCCGTCGATATCGCCGAAGTCGTAATCGATAATTTCGGCGTCGAGTTCGAAGTCGCCGACCACTTCGCCGGTCCGCCTTTTTTTGTCGATGAAAATGCGGTCCCCGGCCTGGGTTTTCGAACGGGCAGGCTCCTCGTCCTCCAAGTCCACCACGACCGGCGCGGGGATCCGGCCGACGACTTCTCCATCCCAGCGAACCACTCGATCCCCGATCTGGACCGGCATGTCCTTCACGACCTCCAGGGCCGCCGCGCGCGAGTAGTGCGGGGCGGCGTAATAGACCCGGAGCTTGGCGATGGCGACCGGTTCATAGCCGAGGGTGTCGCCGGTCGATGGATCAACGATGGCCCGGCCGGGCCGCGTGACCGAAAACAGATCGCCGACCTGGACCCCGACGTCCTTGCCGGCGCGGATGTAGATGAAATTGTCCTCGATCAGGATAACCGAGATGTCGCCCGGCTTGGCCGGGCGCGCCCCCAACGCGGAATGGGGCGTTGGGGACTGGACTTCCCTGTCCGCCGCGAAAACCGGAACGGCGAGGACGACGGCCAAGACCGCGGTCGCGGCCCGCATTCAGGCCGCGGGCGGCAAAGGCGGCGGCCCGCCGCCGGCGGAAGTCGGTGAGGTCTTGGAAAATTCCTGGAGAACGGTCTGTTGGATTTTTTCACGCATCTCGTTGGTGACCGGATGGGCGACATCAACAAATTTGTTGTTGGGAAGCTGACGGGACGGCATGGCGACGAAAGTGCCTTTCTCACCGTCGACGACACGGAGATTGTGGACGACAAAACATCCATCGAAGGTTATGGATGCAAATCCGAGGAGTTTCCCCTGGGGCGTTTCAAAACGCTTGATACGGACTTCCGTGACATCCATACCGGCAAGGTTCCCGCCGCTCAGCGAATGCGGAGGTTCTTGACGACTTCCAGCCGGATACCCCCGATTTCTCCGGAGGATATTTTGATGTCATCCATCAACGTCAGAGCCTTGAAGAGCGTGAACTCGTGTGTGTCGGCTTTTGATTCGGTCTCCACTTTTTCATGGATCCCGACCGTGTTCAGTTCCGGATGCTCCACGATCATCTTGACCGCTTTCTCGCCGCCAGGCCGGTCGAGGAGCTCAAAGGCCACCGTGCCGACGGAACCGGCGAGAGCGACTTCCTTGATGATCTTGTCGAATGCCAGAAGCTGGTAGACCCGGTTATAGCGGTTGGTCTCGTACAGCCGGATGTAAACTTCCACCTGGCGCGCCTCCCGGCGAACCCGCCGCTGACGGATCTGAATCCGGCGGCGCTGCTTCTCCTCCTGCTGAAATGCGCTCAGATTCAGCGCTTCCTTGTCCTTTTCCTTCAACTTCAAACCCTCACTGGCCATCCTGTCGCACCTCCTGCGCCACGGCGTCCCGGCCCGAATGATGGCCGACCGCCAAACCCTTCAGGTCATCGTATGAAAGGGACAAGAGCTTGTCAAGTGAGCCTCCGGATAAAGCCGGGAAAGCCGGCGCATGGAGGTCGGTAAAGATCCGGTTCCGGCGGATTTGAATTGCGTTGTGCCACAGGAGCATCGCGATGGACAAATCCAATTCCTCGGAATAGGGAACATCGGCCCGGACTTGAAAGACATACCGGCGGGTGATCAGACCCGCGCACTGGCAGACGTAGATCAACGTGTGAAGATGACCCTCCGGGATGCCGGATTCGAACTTCCGGATGATCCCGGTCAAAAGCGCAGTCTCTTCCACCGGCAGTCCCCCAAGACCGCCACTGGACACACCATCCACTTCCATATTTCCCCCCTTCACGCGTCCAACGATCTCCCGCCCCCTTCGCAGATTGAAGGAAATCCCATCCTGGGATTTCCCGAGTCTGGAGCTTCGGGGACTGGACATCCCTGTCCGCCGGTCAGGCCCATATCCCGGCCGGCGGTTCGGCGTCCGCCTAGGCGGACGCCTTCAGTCGCTGAACGCCTCTGGCCCCCCTCTCACGGGTGCCCATTGGGCGGGAAGACGCATCGGTGCGGAGCGAGACCTGGTGGTAGAGTTTCTGGAGATCGAGCTTCAGAAGTCCCTGGCCGTTCATTTCGAAGTAGGCGCCCTTTTCCTGAAGGATGATGGTCCGGCCGTCGGTGTGAATCCTCAGCCTCGACAGGACCGACCGATCTTTCGGGAGCATGCGCCTCAAACTCCGGACAAAGTCGCGGACTTTCTGGGTCGAAAACCCCTCCCGAAGGAGGGACTCGACGACCCGCAGTTCGACCAGGTTGGCGAAATCATAATAGCGGCGTCGCTTGGTCTTGCGTGCGGGAGATACCAGCCCCGTCTCGTCCCAGTACTGAATCTGCCTGGGACTGAGGTTCGTGAGCTTGAGCAATTCTCCCCGTGTCAGATACTCCGTCTTGCGCGTCTTTCCACTCATGTCAATGAAACAAAAACCCTCGCTTTCTCAAGCTTTTTGTTCCATCCTCTTTGAATCAGGCGGCAGTCTAGTTCGGTTTGGGATTATGTCAAGAGGTTTTTCTAAAAAAAAGTGACCGGGCAGTCAAGAGCGGAACCCTTTAACACGAATGTCACGAATGGGTTCGAATGTCACGAATATCACCATTTCGTGCCATTCGTGTTCCCCCGTCTCAGGACTCTTTCAAATCCCCGCGCTTGCCCTTCTTGTCCTTGCTCTCCTCCGCCGTCGGCAACGGATCCTTCTTCTCCTTGATCACCGGCCAGCCCTTCGACAGGCGCGCGTTGAGTTCGACGTACTCCTTCATGTCATCCGGCAGGTTGTCCTCGGAATAAATGGCCTTCGTCGGGCACTCGGGCTCGCAAAGACCGCAGTTGATGCATTCATCCGGATCGATGGCCAGAAAATTCGGCCCCTCATGAAAACAGTCCACCGGACACACGATCGCGCAGTCCGTATACTTGCAGTTGATGCATGCTTCCGTCACAATATACGCCATGTAGGGCCTCCTTCAAGTCCTTCCCCCAGCCCCGACAGGCCGGAGGGATTTGCCGTCATCAGCACAACATTGCTTATGTACCGCGTGAACCGGCCGTTGTCAAGTGGAGTTTCCGGTCATTTCCTTGAGGATGGGCCGGAGGTTTTCTTCGACTTCCTTTGAAATCTCATTGAGCGAGAGGTGCCAGGGGATGATCCGGAGGGATTTGAAGAGGCGTTCGGACTCGGCGAGTGCGTCGGGCTCGGGGCGGCCGGTTGCGTCTACGGGAAGTTCCTCGAGGCGGCAGGCCATGCGGACGACGAGGGTTTCGGCGAGGACGTTGGGGGTCGCGGCGAGGAGGGTCACGTCATGCCGGTGGAACATGGCGGCCTGGACGATGGAGGCCGGGAGATTCCAGAGATGGAAGAGGAGACCGCCGAGGTCGGCCTGCGTCATGCCCAGCGCCGATTTTTCGGCATCGGCTTCCGTCAGGCCTTCCAGCATCCCGTTCTCGATCTGTTTCTTCTGGGGCTGGAAATACTGCCACAGAACCATTTCGCCGACGTTCTGGAGAAGCCCCCGGACGAAGAGCGACTCCGGGGCGTCGTAGCGGAGTCTCACGCCGAGCCGCTTGCACCACTCGGCCGTGCGGACCGCCTCCTGCCAGTACTCGCGGCTTCGGTCCGCGGGCAATGACTTGAATTTCGACAGGCCGAGGACCGCGATGAGCAGGGAGCGCAGACGGTCGATGCCCATGACCACGAGAGCATGTTTGACCGTGTCGATGCGGTGTTTGAGGCCGTAATAGGCGGAATTGACCGCGCGCAGGAGCGTCGCGGCGACAGGCGGATCCATCTCCAGGATGTCGGCGATGCGGTCGAAATCAGCGGAATCGTCCTGCAGGAGGGCAAGGGCCTGGTGGGTGCTTTTGGAAATCGACGCCAGCTCCCGGATATGTTTGATCGTCCGCTGGACTTCCAGGTCGGGTTCGTAGGAGGTGAGATCGGGAATTTCGTCGAAGTTCAGAGTCGCCGTTTGTTGGGCCGCGATGGATTCGTCCATGTTCCCGAGGACCTGGTCGAAACTCATGACGCCCAGCGCCGCCGCGGCCCGGGCAAACAGCAGGCGGCGGTCGCGCTGGTGTCTGAGCAGGTATTCTGTCTGCGCGGCGGTCAGGAGGCGCATCCGGCAGGCAGCCTCTCCGAAGGATCCACCGTTCTCGGATTGATCGAGCAGGACACTGTAAATATCGGCGGGCCGGATATAGCCGAGAAAGACGGCCAGTTGGCCCATGCGACGGTCGAAGCGGCCGGACAGGCGCACGACACGGTTGATCTCGGCGTCCTTCATCAGTTTTTTCCGACGGACCATTTCAACAAATTTGTCGAATTGTTCCTCATGAAGGCCGGCCCCGCCGGGCACCGCGGTCGGCGCGGGCGTGGCCAGAAGTTTTGAAACGAGAGCGGGGAGGCCGGTTCTCACGTCCGACCGGGGCAGAAACACATCCGCGCCCGCGTTCATGGCCTCGGCTTCGGCCTCGGGGGACGGTTTTGCCCCCAGGAGGATGACCCGGATTCGCCGCGGGCTTCTCTTGAGGATCCGGCAAAGCCACAGGCCGTTTCGAGGGTCGGCCGGCCGGGACGCGCCCAGGTTCATATCCAAAACCACCAGGTCGATCTCCCGGTCCTCGATGAGTTGCAGGGCGCGCGCCGCCGAATTCGCGCCATGCGCGCGGTGACCGCGTTCCCTGATCAGCCGCTCAATGACGCCCCTCGCCGTCTGGTCCTCCTGAACAACCGCGATCTCCGCTTTGGTCATCGCTCCCATCTCACTGTTCGTACTCCATGATGAGATCGCCAGATTCGACGCGGCTGCCGGTGCGGACGTGGAGAGCGGCGATTTTGCCGTCCTGGGGGGCGTATAGAGTCGTTTCCATTTTCATGGCCTGGATGGAGGCGAGGGGGCTGTCCTTGGAGACGGACTGGCCCGGGGAAACGGCGATGGAGACGACGAGGCCGGGCATCGGGGCGGCGACGTGGGCGGGGTTGTCGAGTTCCGCTTTCCGGTTGCGCTTGACCTCGCGGCCGAGGGACTTGTCGATCACGACGACTTCGCGGGGCTGTCCGTTCAGCTCGAAAAACAGCGTGCGGCGGCCTTCGTGGTCCGGGTCCGACACCGCGAGATATTTCACGATGAGGGTCTTGCCTTTTTCGATGTCGATCTGTATTTCCTCGCCGGAAGCGAGGCCGTGGAAAAAGACCGGGGTGGGCAGGACCGATGGTTCTCCGTATTCGGCCTGCATGCGGGCCCACTCGACGAAGATTTGAGGGTACATGAAATAGGACAGAAGTTCCGTGTCGCGGATTTTTCTTCGGACCTTTTTTTCGACCTCCGCCCGGGTTCCGGCGAAATTCGCGGGCGGCAGACGCGGGCTTCGGAGGGGGGCTTTGCCCCGGAGGACGATGCGCTGAAGTTTTTTCGGAAAGCCGCCGGCGGGCCGGCCGAGTTCGCCCCTGAAAAATCCCACGACCGATTCCGGAAACGCCAGGGACGCGCCGCGGTCGAGGACGTCCTCTTCCGTCAGATTGTTCGCCAGCATGAAACAGGCCATGTCGCCGACGACTTTCGAACTGGGGGTGACCTTGACGATGTCGCCGAACATCCGGTTCACGGTCGCGTACATTTTTTTAAGTTCGGTGATCCGGCCGCCCAGCCCCATCGCCTCGGCCTGGGGCCTCAGGTTCGAATATTGCCCGCCGGGAATCTCGTGCTCGTAAACTTCGGCGGTGCCGGCCTGCAGGCCCGACTCGAACGGCGTGTAGTAACCGCGGACGTCCTCGAAGTACCTCGAAATTTCGTTCAGCGGCTCGAGGGGAATGCCGGTATCGCGGGTCTGCCGCGCGAGGGCGGCGACGAGGGAGTTCAAATTCGGCTGGCTGGTGAGCCCGGAGAAGGCGGCCATGGCGGCGTCGGCGATGTCGACGCCCGCGTCGGCCGCCCGCAGGATCGTCGAAGCTTGGATGCCGCTCGTGTCGTGGGTGTGCAGATGGATCGGGAGGTCCACGGAA
Source organism: bacterium (assembly GCA_016202645.1). Taxonomy (GTDB): domain Bacteria; phylum Lindowbacteria; class 2-12-FULL-62-27; order 2-12-FULL-62-27; family 2-12-FULL-62-27; genus JACQOF01. Next base: position 35,968 of record JACQOF010000119.1, on the reverse strand, counting down.
TCCCGAAGGGCCCGGACCAGACGGTAGGCGGCGTAGGGCTTGAGGAGGCCCGCCATGTCCTTGATGGCGAGCATGTCCGCGCCGGCTTTTTTGAGTTCGCGGGCGAGACGCGCGTAATAGCGGAGATCAAATTTGGCCCGCGCCGGGTCGTCGATGTCGCCCGTGTAGCAGAGGGCGGCCTCGGCGATGCCGCCGGCCGACCGCGCCGCGTCGATGGCCTTGCGCATCTGGGAAACATTGTTGAGGGAATCGAAAATCCGGAAGAGGTCGATGCCCGATTTTGCCGCCTGCCGGATGAAAGCTCGGACGACGTTGTCGGGATAGGCGGTGTATCCGACGGCGTTGGCGCCGCGGAGGAGCATTTGAAAGAGAATATTGGGAATGGCCTCGCGGAGGCGTTCCAAGCGTTCCCAGGGATCCTCGCCGAGAAACCGCATGGCGACGTCGAAGGTCGCGCCGCCCCACATTTCGATCGAAAAAAGTTCCGGGACGTTCCGGGCGTAGGCCGGGGCGATCCGGATGAGATCATGGGTCCGGACGCGCGTGGCGAGCAGAGACTGATGCGCGTCGCGAAAGGTGGTGTCGGTGACGAGGAGGCGGCGCTGTTCCCGGATCCAGCCGCAGAATTTCGCCGTCCCCATCTTCCGCCACTTCTGCCGCATCCCGTCGGGCGGGTCGGCCTGCCGAACCCCTGGGATGACCGGCTCGACCCTCGCCGGCGGTCCGCGATCCGGCTTGATCTGGGGGTTGCCGTTCACGATGATATCGGCGATACAGCGAAGGAGCCGGTTGGCACGGTCTTTCGGCGGCGAGAACTTGAACAGTTCCGGCGTCTGCTCGACGTACCGTGTCGAAAATCCCCCGGACTGAAAGGCAGGATGCGCCAGAAGGGTGAGCAGAAAGGGGATGTTGGTCCGCAGGCCGCGGATGCGGAATTCCGCGAGGGCGCGGCGCATTTTGGCGACGGCGGCCTGGAAATCGTTTGCATGCGAGGTGACTTTCACAAGAAGCGAATCGTAATAGGGCGTGACGATCGCTCCATGATAGGCGTTTCCGCCGTCCAAGCGGATGCCGAACCCGGCGGCCGTGCGGTAGGCGGCGAGGCGTCCGTGGTCCGGAATGAAATTGTTGTAGGGATCCTCCGTTGTGATCCGGCATTGAAGGGCAAATCCCCGGGCGGTGACGCCGGACTGCGACGCAAGTCCGATATCCTCGAGCGACACGCCCGCCGCGAGGCGGATCTGCGAGGCGACGATGTCGACGCCCGTCACGGTTTCGGTGACGGTGTGCTCGACCTGGAGGCGCGGGTTCATCTCGATGAAATAATACCGCCCGTCGGCCGCGGACCTCTTATCTGCGCCGCCCCAGATATCCCGGCCCTCCACGAGAAACTCCACGGTCCCGGCGTTCTCGTATCCAACGCTCCGGGCAAGCCGCACGGCGTCTTCAAAAAGTTTTTCGCGGAGCGGTTCCGGAAGCGTGAGGGACGGCGCGATTTCCACCATTTTCTGATGGCGGCGCTGGATGGAGCAGTCACGGTCGAAGAGATGGACGCAGTTTCCACGATCGTCCGCAAGAATCTGGACTTCGATGTGTTTGGCCGTCTCGATGAGACGCTCCATGAAGATGAGACCGCTCCCGAACGCCGCCGCGGCCTCCCGGGAGGCCTCCTTGAACGCCTGGTCAAATTCAGCGGCGCGCCGGACGATCCGCATGCCGCGCCCGCCGCCGCCCATGGCGGCCTTGAGCATCAGCGGAAACCCGATGCGCCGGGCCTCCCGCCGGGCCGCCTCGTGGGACTGGGTTGGCCGGCGGGTCCCTGGGATCACGGGAATGCCGATGTCCTGCGCGGCCTTCCGGGCCAGGGTCTTGTCGCCCATGGTCCGCAGGACATCGGTCGGCGGGCCGACAAAAATGAGACCGGATTCGCGGACGGCGCCGGCGAAATCGGGGTTCTCCGATAGAAACCCGTACCCGGGATGAACGGCATCCGCCCCGGAGTCATGCGCGATGCGGATGATGTCCTCGATATCGAGATAAGCCTTCACCGGCTCGCGGCCCCGGCCGACCAGATAGGCCTCGTCGGCCTTCTGCCGGTGCATGCTCATGCGGTCTTCGTGGGAGTAAATCGCGACGGTGTGTATGCCGAGTTCGTTGGCCGCGCGGCAGATCCGGATGGCGATCTCGCCGCGATTGGCCACCAGGAGTTTTTGGATCCTGAGGGCTTGCATGACGGTCAGGAATGCTGGGGCTTGGATCCCAGGCCAAACCGCCTTTCGATTTCCTTTTTCAGTTCCTCCGGAACCGCCTTGTTCTGGTAGAGCGTTTCAAGAATGATTTTGACGTGGGCCCGCTCCTTGTAGAGCCAGAGCATGACCGGCCTCTTGATGTCCTTCTGCTCGGCCATGTCGGCCAGTTCCCTCGGGGATTTGAGGGAGTAAAGGGTGTCCATCCGCTTGAGTTCGGCCTTCTCCTCGACGGACAATCCGTCGAGAATGGAGACCGCCTCCGCTTTCCGGACGGCGTCCCTGGCCTTCTCCCGGTCCTTCCGGCCCTCCATGACGCGGGCATAGAGGCTCCCGAGGGCGTCCGTGCAATCGACGATCTGTTCTTCGGTTGAGGCCCGCCCGAACTGCGCGGCCAGTCCGTCGAGCGTCAGATCGGCATCGCCGAGGCCGGCGGGCAGATCGACCTTGAGGCTGTAGATAAAACTCTCCGCTGCCTCCTTCATCATCTGCAGTTCGTATTTTTGAATGTCCCCGGTCATGAGCTGGAGGGTCTCGCCGCTTTTCAGGGCCTTGCGGTCGGCGGCGCCGACATAAAAAATATCGTAGGGCGTGTGCAGCGTAAGTATCCGGAGGATGCTTTTGAAAAACCGGATGAACCCGCTCACCGTCCGGTACTCGATCTCGTAGAGAGCCTCCTGGCAGATCCTCCTGCGGGTCTTCTCCTCGGCGGGCGGGAGATGCATCTTGTGGACGAGGCCGAGCCCCCGTTCGAAATGTTTTTGGGCAAGCCGGGCGCTGTCAAAGATTCCGGAGGACTCGGAACGAAAATGAAAAACGCCCTTGTTGATGAACGCGTCCGCGGTCTCGCACTTCAGGGCCTCGTTGAACAGCCATCGGGCGGATTTTTGCCGGCCGGACTCGGCCAGATGGGCGCCGAGGAATTGGTAGTCCTCATAGTTGAAGAACTCGAGATTGAATCCCTCGACGACCGGGATCGGCTTTTCGCAGATGAAATATATATGGGGGGCGTCGGCCCGGAGCTTGAGGCGCTGCCAGATCTGGCGGTCCAGAAGCGTGTACTTGTGGACGAGGTCGTTGCCCAATTTGTCTTTCACCCCGGTCATGACGCGCACGGAGTCGCCGACTTCGAGGATCTTCAGGTCGAGCTGGGACCGCGGGACCAGCTTGATGAAATTCTCCGACCAGCGCGCGCCTTCTTCGGTCGCGGCGCCGTCGACGTCCTCGATCCATGCGCTCAGGTCCTCTTCGGCGGTCTTCACGGGAGTTCGTCCCGCTCCCGGCCATCCATGGCCTTCGCGGGATTCCCTTCATCCCGCCGGTCACCTTTTCTTCCCCAGAGCGTTTCCGCCGGACGGACGGCGCGGAAGCCTCCGACGAGACTTTTTTGGGGCAGGGTGTCGAGCGGAATAAAATTCTCCGGGATGTCCCAGTAGAACCAATTCGGATCCTCGGTGCTCTTGAACAGCGCCAGGTGCGGCAGGTCGGGATGCGGGCCGATATAGACGAGGTGATTGGGAAACTGTCTGGTCCGATGGGTCTCGCCTTCGCGTCTGCGAAAGACGAGGCTATCTCCGGCGCCCCGCTTCTGGTGGAATCGCCCTGGTATGAGCGGAATCACCGTTGGTATTCAGCCCTCTCCGTCATTCCCGCGAAAGCGGGAATCCAGTCTGCTTCGCCATTGTCTGGATGCCCGCTGGAGTTTACCCCGCGCTGGATTCCCGCTTTCGCGGGAATGACAGACACGGGGCGGGCATGACGACCTGAACAGTTACAAATCATAGTTCACTCTCCAGCGGAATGTAGCTGTAGTGCTTCGGAATAATGGTCTTGACCATGGGATAAACCTCCGTCCGTATGTAGCGTTCTACATCGAATGTGGTCGGAAGTTCAAGCATGGTCCGCGAGATCGCGTAACAGCGGGGGAGGTCCAGTCCGCGGATCAATTTTTTGATGTCCGGCAGGGCCGGCGGCGCCATGGAGAGGTCGTGGATGCCGATCCCGAGCAGAAACGGAATATAGAGGGGGTTGTGGGCCTCCTCGCCGCAGAGGGACACGGGTTTCCGGGCGTCCGAACAGAATTTGGCGACACGAGCCAGAAGCCAGAGGATGCTGGGATTGAAAGGCTGGTAGAGATGCGCCAGGCTTTCCTGGGTGCGGCTCACGGCGAGGGTGTACTGCACGAGGTCGTTCGTGCCGATGGAAAAAAAATCGGCGTGAGGCAGAAAGCGATCTATCCGAATTGCGACGGAAGGCACTTCGACCATGATCCCCAGGGGTGGAACGCGGTGGGGAATTTTCCGCTGAGCCAGATTCCGGGCGGCGCGGTCCAGATGTTTTCTGACCTCGAGAACTTCCTCCACCGCCGTGACGAGGGGAAGACAAAGGCGGACGTTGCCGAGGGTGTTGGCGCGGCAGGCGGCGCGAAGCTGTGGGAGCAGGAGTTTGGGGCGCGCGAGGCAGAGACGGATGGCGCGCATGCCCAGCATGGGATTGAGATCGGGCGGAAATTCAATCGCCGACAAAAATTTGTCCCCGCCGAGGTCCATGGTCCGAAGGTGGAGGGGATGCGGCGCGGCCTGCCGGGCGGCGCCGCGGTAGGCCCGGTAGAGGGCCTCCTCGTCCGGAAAAGTGTCCCGGAGGTAGAGGTACTCGGTCCTGAAGAGGCCGACCCCGCAAGCGCCGAAGGATTTGCTGAGATGGACGTCCTGGTCGGTTTCGATGTTGGCGCGGAGACTGATTTCAGCGCCGTCCCGCGTCCTGACCGGCAGTGAGTCGTCTTTCCGTTCCTCTTTCTGCATCCGCTTCACCGCCGTCACGCGGCGCTCGAATTTCCGGGCGTAACCGGCGGCGGGATTGACGAAGAGTTTTCCGGCGGCGCCGTCAACCAGAAGCCGGTCCTCATTTCGGATCATGCCGAGTTGTTCCGCCTTGAGGCCAAACACGTGCGGAATGCCGATTTCCCTCGCCATGATGGCGACGTGGGAGGTCCGCCCGCCGAGGCGGGTGACCATGCCGACGACGCGGCTGGGCAGGAGCGCGGCGGTCTGGGCCGGCGTGAGTTCATGGGCGACGGCGATAAAGGGACTGCGGGGAAGGCCCTGCGCGACGCCGCTCCCGGGTCCGCGGCGGGATTCGGGAGAAAGATGATCGAGGAGGAATCGTTTTACGTCCTCGACGTCCTCCCGGCGCGCGGCGAGATGCCGGTTTTTCATCCGGCTGAAGGCCGCAGCGACATTGTTATAGATATCCTCCGCCGCCCAGTCCGCGCAAATCCGGTCCCGGCGGATTCGCTCCTCGATGCGGGAGAGAACGGCCGGGTCATGCAAGATCAGCGTGTAGGCGGAAAAAATGTCCCGGAATCCGGCGGTCTGCCGCGAGGAGAGTTTACCGGACAACGCATTCAGTTCTTCGGAAGCGCTCCGGGCGGCGGCGCGAAGCCGGCCCATCTCGGATGAGACCTCGGCCCTGGAAATCCGCCGGCGGGGCGTGGCGTGGGAATTTTCAACCACCCAGAAGGCGATCCCCGCCGCAAGTCCTGGAGATGCGGAATGTCCGCGGAGGATGGTTCTGGAGGTCATTTACCCTCGCCGAACTTGCCCTGGATCAGCCGCACGACCGCGTCCACGGCCTTGCGCGCGTCCGGGCCGCGCGCGCGGATGGTCAGAGGCGCGCCGTTGGCCGCGGCCAGCATCATGACGCCCATGATGCTCTTGGCGTTTGCGGTGCAGCGGCCATGGGAGATTTTGAGTTCGGATTTAAACCGGGCCGCAAGCTGGACAAGTTTGGCGGCCGCACGGGCGTGGAGACCGGCCGCGTTGCCGATTTTGATCGTCCGCCGCGCGGTCCGGGCTAGGCCCATCGGACCGCTCCGACCAGGACGGCGCCGGCCACGGCAATGCATTGATAGACCGACAGCCACCGGTAGTAGAGGATGATCATGGCCGCGCAGACAATCGACAGGCCGGCCAGAATCCGGAACAGAAAAAGATCGGGCAGAAAAAGCGCATCGGACAAGGGCGGAAACCGGGACTGCGCGTGGAGATAGAGGCTGGACATCACGAGGGGAGTGGCAAGCCCCAGCAGGAAAGCGGACGCCCGACGGTAGGCCGCAAGTCTCCGGCTTGGAAACCGCTCGATCAGGTCCTTGACCATGCCTTCCCCAAACCGAAGGCCCAGGTCAAGCCCGAGCCAGCGGGTGCGAAGATGCGAGATGTTGAAGCACACGAACATGGCGATGGCGCCGAAGGCAACCGCCCGGGGATGCGGGAGCATGAGGAGGGGCAGAGCCATCAGGAAGCAGAGCACTTTTAAATGGTCCCAGAACCAGAGACTGCCCAATGCGTTCAACGGCGGGCCGATCCGGCCCTTGGCGGACTCGACATCCTCCGGCAGGGCAAGGCCCTCCGCTATTTTTTCCTCGATGTGGACCACCATACCCATGAGAGCCGGCGAGAAATAGGGGTGGGTATTGAAGAACGTGGACGACCGGGCGCAGGCCTCATCAAACTGCCGGGGTTCCTCCCGCCAGATTCGGCTGAGACTTTTCCTCACGGCAAACAAAAAGCCGATGTTCTGCATGCGCTCGTCATTCCATGCCGCCTGGACGAAAAAAGACTTGAAAAAAATATCCCACGGGGAAACCCCTTCCGGCCGCGCCGGAGAAATCACGGAGGCCTTGTCCTCCAGATTTCCGCGGCGCCCCCAACGCACCGCGATTTCCACACTGACCAGCGTCAAAAAAGCCGCGTAGACGCCGAGCACCGTCACCTCCAAGCCGGCCCCCACCCGGTGAGGGAGGATCACGAGGATGAGGCCCAGCATCAGTGCTCCCAGCCACAGAAAGGCGGAGACTCGATTCTGAAGCAGTGTCGTGCCCGAGAAGGCCATGCAGATGGAGAGGAGCGTGCCCCAGCACAAAACGCCGGCCGGGTATACGGCGTCACCCAGAAGATGCCAAATGTGAGGCAGGGCGCCCTGAACGGCGAGAATGGCGAGCAGATAAAATCCGAAAGATTTGGCGAGGAGCGCCGAGGCCGCCGAGAGCTGAATGAATCCGGGGCGGTGCAGACGGTGCGAGATGGAGACGTTCACGGTGCGAAGCCTCACGTCAAACCACTTGGACAGAAACGACGCGAGGAGCGCCAGACCGGCCGCAAAGGGCGCGAGCACGAAGCCGTCCGGCATGCCCGAGATGGGTGGAGTTCCCCACATGCCGCCGAGGGTGGCGGCGGTGGCGAGGGCGGGATCGGCCGCCGCGCGTTCCTTGAGGGAGATAGACCGGACAAAGAGAAACTCGAAGGTAACGCCGACGAAGAGAGCGTCGCCGAGATTTCCGAAGAGGCTCCCGAGGACCAGCGCCGTGAGGATGGGTCTGGACAGGAGCATCTGAAAACAGGCCATCTGATCCATGGAGATGAGCGCGGCCAGGGCCGAGAAGAGGATCGTGTCGGGGAGGGTCATTCTGCTCCGCCTTCTGCTCCGCCGGGAGTGCGCTTGCGCTTCGGGGGGCTACGCAGAATGGAAGCCGCCGGGGCGCCTTCCACCTCGCGGCGGCGGGCGGCCGGGACTGATCTGATTTCGAATTCGATGCCCATCCCGATCATGTCCCGGATCGCGGCGATTTCCGAGTCGGACGCAAAAAGTCCATGGATCCACGAGTGGCGCCCCGGCGCGTCGTGCATGCCGCCGAGATTGACAAGCCGGGGTTTGAATCCGGCGTCGACAGCCGCCCGGAGGCTCATCGGATCAGCAAACAGGACGAGGACCGGGCGGTCGGCCGCGTCGATATCCCCGGATTGATCCACGATCGACGCAACCTCGACCGCGTCGATCCGGACGTCCTCCGGAATGACCATCCGAAGCAGGTCCAGTTGTTCCTCATCCTGAGCGACGCGGTCGTCGGCGACGAGGATATGACGGCACCTCAAATATTCGAGCCACCCGACAACCACCTGGGCGTGAACGAGCCGGTCGTCGATGCGGACCAAACTAATCATCTTGATTTGGGTGACACGGCGTCGATGCCCCTTCGGCCCGCGTCCAGGATTTCCGGGACGCCAGGCACGGAGGCCGAGAGGGCCTTCAGGAGGAGCGGCAGATTGACGCCGCAGACGCAGTCGAGCGGATATTTTTTTGAGAGCGCGAGGGCCGAGACGGTGGCGCTGGAATTTTTCAGGTCAGTCAGAACAAGACCGCGGTCGCCGGACTCGATTCGGGCGGCCCACTTCTGCATCCGGGATGAGATGGCCTGCATCGAGTCGTTGGAATCAATGTGGAGGGCGTCGAGGTCCTTAACTTCGCCGAGCAGGTCGCGCGCAATGGCGACCAGCTCCTCCCCGACCCGGCCATGGGTAACCACGAGGACGCGGCGCTTCATTCTGCTCCGCCGGGAGTACGCTTGCGCTTCGGGGGGCTTCGCAGAATGGACGGCGAACCTTCCGGCAGGCACAGCGGGAGGAGCTTGAGCGCGATCGCGGTCGCGTCATGCCGGAGCACGTGCTTGCGGCCTTCGGCGGTCTCGACTTCGACATCGCCGATGAGGAAATCACCCGCCATGATCCGGAGGCCGAGATGGCGGAGGGCGTCGATGTCGGCCTTGACCGGCACCGCGCCTTCGAGCGCGTACCGCTCGATGGCGGCGGGATCGGGCGCGGCGCTGTTGAGGAGGATCCAGTCGAACAGCCCCGGCGCGGTATGCTCGTAGACGACGCGGACATGGTCTGAGGCGGTGAACCGGGCCGTTTCTCCAATCTGGGTCATGACATTACAAATGTACACCACGGGCGCGGGAGTTTCCAGAAGAGCTTTCCGGCATTCGGGATGCAGGAGGTTGGGCAGAATACTCGTGTACAAGCTGCCGGGACCCACAACGACCAGATCGGCCTCGCGGATCGCGGCGAGAACTTCGGGCGTAACGGCAAAATTTTCCGGTTCAATTCTAAGCCGCGCAATCGGCTGGGACGCCCTGCCGATTTCCGCCTCGCCCCGGAGCGTCGTACCGTCCGCCATGGTGGCCGCAAGGCGGATGTCGTCTTGAGAGAGGGGGCAGACGCGCCCGCGGATGGAAAGGACCCGGGAAGATTCCCGGATGGCGCTTTCAAAACTTCCGGTGATCTGGGTCAGGGCCGCTATCAGCAGATTGCCGACGCTGTGGCCCTTGAGACCGTCCCCTTCCTGAAACCTGTAGGTGAAGAGTTCCGCGAGCAGGCCCGGTTCGGCGGAAAGCGCGACGATGCAGTTGCGGATGTCGCCGGGAGCAATCATGCCGAAGGTGTCCCGGAGTTTGCCGGAACTGCCGCCCTCGTCCGTGACGGTCACGCAGGCCGTGATGTTGGACGTAATTTCCTTGAGTCCCGACAGGATCGTGGCCAGACCGGTCCCGCCGCCGATGGCAACGATCCGCGGGCCCCGGGCCAGGTACCTCTGGTCAATGAGGCTTCGGTAAAAGGCCTGTCGTGTGAATCCGGCATACTTGAGGGCGGATGAGACGAATTTGTAAACGGCAAAGAGAAAGAGGCCGGCGCCGACGATGATGAGCATGAGCTGAAGATTCAACTTCACCGGAAATTTGTGGACTTCGTCCTGGATCCGGCGCATGCCCCAGAACGCGATGAAGACGCCGAAGCCCCCGAGAAACAGCCAGCGCTTGAGATAGAGGCCGGGCCGGAGAAGGACGGCGATGAGCCGGCGATTCATTTACCGATGTCCCTGTGGAGGATGGAGACTTGAAGGGCGTCCTTGCGGATGAAGCGCTGTTCCAGAAATTCTCGGAGGCGTTCCGCCACACAGACGGACCGGTGCCGGCCGCCGGTGCAGCCGATGGCGAGATTCAGAAGCGATTTGCCGCCCCCGATGTATTTCGGGATCAGAAATGTCAGCCAGTCCTCCGTCTTTTCCAGAAAGACGCGCGTGTCCTCCTCCTTTTCCACATACTCCCGGACATTCGGGTCCAGGCCTGTGAGCGTGGAGAGGGCGGGGACGTAAAAGGGATTCGGCAAAAATCGCACGTCCAGCACAATGTCGGCGTGGCCGGGCAGGCCGAACTTGTATCCGAAGGACATGACGGCGACTTCGAGGGCCGGCAAGGGATCGTTATCGGCCGGGTTTGGCGGTTGGGCGCGGGGCGCCGAGGAGTCGGTCGAGGCTTTTGTGGAAAGAGCGCGCGGCGTCATACCCGAGATTTCTGAGCTGCTGGTTCCGCGTGGCGGCCTCGATAATCACCGCCATATGCCGGCCCGTCCGGACCTGGACCACGACGCGGGGAACTTCAACCCCGAGGATTCGCTTCAGGTGGTACCCGCCGAGCCTCTCTTCGCGGCGGCCCATGGCTGACGGGGACAGAAGGTCGACGATGAGGTGGATGTTATGTTCCTCCGCGACGGCCGAGATGCCGAAGAGCTGCCGGACGTTGAGAATGCCGATGCCGCGGATTTCCATGTGGTGGCGGCCCAGTTCCGGCGCCGAGCCGACCAAATCGCGATTTTGTTCCAGCCGGATCTGAACGGTGTCGTCGGCGACGAGCTGATGACCCCGTTCGATAAGCGAGAGGGCGATTTCCGATTTGCCGACGCCGCTCGGGCCCTGAAGAAGGACGCCGTGATTGAAGATGCTGAGGAGGGTTCCGTGGACGTTGGTCCGGGGGGCGAGGCGGTTCTGCAAAAAGGCGTGAAAGGCGGAGAGGAACCGGGTGTAGGGCAGGCGTGACGTGAAGATGGGTATGGACGTCTGCCGGACGAGAGACGCATCCAGTTTGGCCGGGGACTGGCCTTCGACAAATATGGCGGCTGAGGGTCGGCAGGTCCGAAAAAAATCCATGAAGCGCCCCCGGACGGCGGCGGGCACTGCCCGAATCGCTCCGATTTCAAACGATCCGAAAATCCAAACGGACCCCTCGACGGCCCGGCGGACTTTTGGAGGCGGCCTCCGGCCGGATTTTTTTAATCCCGCCGGCCAGACGCCTTCGGCGAATGCCGCGGCGGGCCGGACGATCTCGGGAGACCGGATGATGCGGCCAAGTCCCCCATCGCCGGAGACGAACTGCAGATGAAGGTTTTTTTCGTTGTTGAAGAATTCCCGAACGGGAAGGGGCATTCTGCTACGCCGGGAGTGCGCTTACGCTTCTGGGGGCTTCGCAGAATGGACCCGCCGGGACTGCGTCTTCGCGGAACATCAACGCCTCCGCTCCTCCTCCTCGATGATGCGGTAAATCTCGCTGTCGTCCTTGGCGCCGAGCAAAGCGTCCTTGAAGACCTTGTGCTTGAGCAGCCGCGAGATTCTCGCCAGGGCGCTGATGTGCGGGCCGGTCTCGGCCTCCGGGGTGATCAAGAGAAAAATCAGACGGACCGGCTTCTCGTCCAGCGCGTCAAACGGCACGCCGGCCGACCGGCCGAACGCCGCGCAGAGCCGGTCGCAGGCGTTGGTCTTGGCGTGGGGAATGGCAACCCCGTTGCCGATGCCGGTGCTCATGAGCTTCTCACGCTCCATCACCGCTTCCATCACCTTCGGCTTGTCCTTGACCCGGCCGGCCTTGACCAGCAGATCCACCATTTCCTGAATGACTTCCCGGCGGCTCTTGCCCTTCAGATCCGCCTTGATGCAGTCTTTCGAAAGAATGTCCAACAGTCTCATGGTCGCCTCTCCTACTCCAGATCCGGTTCGATGAGCCCGAAGGCCCGATCGTTTCGCCGGTACATCACTTTGACCTGATTATCGTCAGCGTCTCGAAACACAAAAAAAGAATAGCTCAGAGTCTTGATCTGCAACAGAGCCTCCTCCGCACTCATCGGCTTGACCCACAGCCGCGTCACTTTGAGTTCCTCGTCCCCCACGGCCGTCGATCCGGAAGGCCTGGACTCGTCCGGGTGGTTTTGCTTGGCGCGGCTGGCGCGCACCCGGGGTTCCTGGATCTTGCGCTCCTTGGCGCGCAGCGCGGATCGCTCGAGTTTTCCGACGGCGGCGTCTATGGACGCGTACATGTCCGGTGAACGCGCCGTGACGGCGAGTTTCAAATTCGCGGCGGTCAGCCGGATGGATGCGACGTGGTCCTGGCGTTCCTTGCTGAGCACCGCGGCAACGCGAATGATCCGCGGGATGTGCCGCTCAACACGCTCCAAACGCTTTTCCACATAATCCTTCAATGACGGCGTCAGCGGCATATCCCGCCCCGTAACGGTTAATTGCATCTAAACTGGCTCCCTTCGTTCGTCAGCTGTTGTCTCCCCGGAATGCTCGTCCGGGTCACTCTCGTCGCTCGATGAGCCGGCCGGCGCGGAATGCGGATGCCCCGCCCCGCGCCTGAGCCTGCGCGGCAGAATGCCGAGGCCCTCGCGGTACTTGGCCACCGTCCGCCGCTGGAGCTGGATACCCTCCCGGGTCAGGCGTTCGAGAATCTCGACGTCGGAAAGCGGCTCCGCCGGATCCTCGGCCTCGATCATGGCCCTCAATTTCTGTTTCACCGCCTGACCGGAGAGGGATTTCCCCTCGGCGGTCGGGACGCGGTTGGAGAAGAAATACTTCAATTCGTACAGCCCCACCGGCGTGTCCGCGTATTTACTGCTGGTGAGGCGGCTGATGGTGGAAATGGAAAGATGGAGGGCGTCCGCCACGGGTTTGAGGGTCAGGGGACGGAGGCGGTCGAACTGACCGCGGAAAAAATCAGATTGGAAGTCAACGACGTACCGGGCGACCAGATAGAGAGAGAGACTCCGCTGATAAACCGCGTTCAGGATCCACCGGGCGTTGGTCACCTTTTCCTTCAGGTACTGCCGTTCCTCCGGAGTCAAATTACCGGAACGGAGCATGGACACATACCGGGAATTCATTCCCATGCGCGGGATCGGATTTTCATTCACGATGACTTCCAATTTTCCACCCACCTCTCGTACAAAAACGTCCGGCACGATGTAACGAGTCTCCGGCCCGCCGAAATCCCGCGCCGGATGGGGATTGAGGGATCCGATCAGATCAACCGCCTCCATCACCTTTTCCAACTTGATCTTCAGGCTCGACGAAATTTTTTTATAGTTTCTTCGGGTCAGATCGTCAAGGTGGCGCTCGATGACCGGCCGGACATAGGTGAGACTGCTTTCGTCGAGGTGGTCAAGCTGAATGAGGAGGGATTCGCGGAGGTCCCGGGCGCCGACGCCCGGAGGGTCGAGGCTCTGGATGAGAGTGAGCGCATGTTGGATGGACTCGACGGAGGTTCCGAGGAGCTGTGCGGTTTCCTCGAAACTGCCCGTGAAAAACCCGCGCGGGTCCAGGCTGTGGATCAGAAATTCTCCGACCGGGATCTGATCCGGGGCGGCAATCTGCCGGAGCTGCCAGAGCAGATGTTCGGCCAGGGACGGAGTATCCACTTTGATGTGCTCGATGCCCTGGATATCCTCGTGGGGAACGTGCCGGGAGGAGACGTAGCCGAGATCGCTGCCGTCGTGGTAAAAACGGAGCCAGTCGAGTTCCTCGTCGGGCTTGGGCTTTCCGTCCTCGTCGATCTGCTCAGGCTCCGTGTCCGGCTCCTCCATGACCTCGACGTCCTCCAGAAACGGATTCTCATTGATTTCCTGCTGGACCCACAGCGCGACGTCCACGACGGGCTTGATCATGAGTTCGATGGCCTGGCGGTGCTCCGGAGAGAGAAAAAGGCCCTGTTTGAGCTTGAGAGATGTGTCGAGCCGCAAATTGGCCATGGTCAGTCCAGGGTGAAGCGGTCTCCGAGATAGACGCCGCGAACTCGCTCGTCTTCGATCAGGTCCGCGGAACTGCCGGCTGTCAGAATCCGGCCGTCGTAAACGATGTAGGCATACTGGGTGATCGAGAGCGTCTCCCGGACGTTGTGGTCCGTGATCAGAATCCCGTAGCCCTCCTCCCGAAGTTCCAGGATGATGTCCTGGATGGTGGACACGGCGATCGGGTCGATCCCGGCGAAAGGCTCGTCGAGCAAAAGGACTTTGGGATGAGGAATCAGGGCGCGGGCGATCTCAACACGGCGCCGCTCGCCGCCGGAAAGATTTTCGCCGAGGGTCCGGCGGACCGTATTGAGATCGAAGCGTTCGATGAGCCGATCCAGGCGCTCGACCCGTTCGGCTTTAGAGAGATCCAAGAGTTCGAGGATGGCCGTCAGATTATCCTCGACCGTCAGGCCCCGGAAAACCGAGGCCTCCTGCGGCAAATATCCGATGCCGCTGCGGGCGCGGCGGTAGATCGGCAGGCGGGTAATGTCGGCGTCGCCGAAGAGCACGCGGCCGGAGGTCGGGCGGATGAGGCCGACGAGCATTTTGAACGTGGTTGTTTTGCCCGCGCCGTTGGGCCCGAGGAGGCCGACGATCTGCGAGGTTGATACGGCCAAAGCGACATCCCGGACGACGTACCGCCGCTGATAGCGTTTCGTCAGACCCTCCACGCGGAGGGCTGGAGGCGTCATTTGGATTTCGATCCCGGCGGCACGATGTCGGCCTCGACGCCGCCTTCAATGGTGAGCCGGCGCGTCGTGAGATTCACGGTGATGATTTCCCCGCGAAAGACGCTCTCCCCGGACATGAGGCGCGGCTCACCGCTCAGAATCACCACGTCCCGGTCCCTGTAAAAAATAGCGCGGGCGCACTCGGCCTCGATCTCCTTGTCGATCAACACCACCTTCTCCTCCGCCTCGATCCTCTGAAGCTCTTTGCCGTCCTTCGAGAAAAAAGCCTTGAGCCGCGCGCAGCGCAGAATCCGCCCCTGGTAGAGCGCCTCCACGTGGCCCGTGAATTCGGTGTAGTTCTTGTCCGGGTAGACCGCCAGAAGATCGGCTGTGACGCGCAGACGGACCGGAATGGGTTCCGCGGATTCGACGGGGTGCGGCGAAACCATGAGACAGATGAAGACGAGCGCCGGAAGGAATCGTTTCATGATTTAACCGGGCCCCATGAAGGTGGCATTCCGGAGGAGCATCACGCTCCGGGTCCGGTCGGCGTCGGAGACGCCGGCACTTGAGGCCGCGGGGCGGCTGATCCGGGAAATGTCGAGCTGGTCGGCCGAAAAGGAAAACGCTCCGAGGGTTCCCCGGACGGCGGTGTCGCAGCGAAGGATCGAGGTTTTGGAATCCCAGGCCATCCGTTCCGATCTGATGTGAAGACTGTCATCATCGGCATCGTAAGTGACGCCGCCGTAAAGTTCAACATTTTTCAGTTCCGGATAAAAAAAACCGGTGTCCGCGGACGCCCGGCCGACCGGGCGACCGTCCCGGAAGAGTCTGAAGCGGACGTTCTGGATGACCATGTCCTCGGAAGAGGCCATCATCCAGGCGCGGCCGGCGGTCACGTCGAACTGCGGGTCTTCGCCCGCGGTCTGCCGGCTGCTGAATCCCGAGATGGACAGGGGAGCTGGGGGAGGCGCCGAGTCCTGAGCGGAACAACCCGACCAGACCAGAGCGGCGAAGACCGCCATCACGCGCCCGGGGATCATCTCGGCCGGAGCGGGAGCGGATCGAGGATGTTGATATGGCCGGCGTCCTCCCCGCCGCCCCCGAGCGTCCTTCGGGGCGATCCTTCCACCAGAATCTGCACTTGATCGATTTCCGGGAGGTTGACGGCGAAGCTCCGCTTGAGACTTTCCAACAGGACGATTTCCTCCATGCTCCCTCCCGACAGATCCCCCAGGGCGGCAGCCGAAATGTCCAGATAGAGGCGCGACCCGTCGCTGAAAACAGACCGGAGCGGGAAGGTTTCCGGAAGGGGCGTGAAGACGGCGGGGTCGGAATCCGGCCGCGTCAGTTCCGCCACAATCCACCGCGTCTTCTCTTCGAGGGTCCCCGGATAATCCGCCCGCATGCGGCGAACTTCCCGCCAGCCGCCCTGGCGATGAGGGTAGGACAGGACAAGGGCGTCGGGCGCCGTCTGCCGGATAGTCCGCCCGGCCCGGCGGCTCTTGAAAACGAGGAGGAACGCCGTCAAGAGGGCCATGATAGCGGCGATCCATAGGATTCGTCTCACGGTCCTGTCGCGGGCGACGGAGCTTCATCCGGACTTGGAACGGTGGATTGGCCGAGACGCTGCAGCTCAAGCCGCTTGAAATTCAGAATGCCATTGGCGATGCCTCCGGCGATCTTGCGCTGATACCAGGGCTTCTGCAAAAAGGATGCCTCCCATTCATTCGTGACAAACCCGACTTCAACCAAAACCGCCGGGGCCATGACGTCCTTGAGCACATAAAAAAATGCGCCCTTGCTTCCGCGAAATTTGGACGCGCCCTCGAGGGCCGCCGTGAGGGCGTCGGAGATGTGACGGGATAGCTCGATGCTGCCGTTCAGGTACTGCACCTGCATGACGTCGCCCAGAATCTGCTGGAGCGCGCCGTTCGGCCGGCTCGTCGCGGCGTTCTGATGAGGCACGGCATTTTCGATGGCGGCCAGGGCGCGCGCGTCATCGTTCGCGCCTTCAATGTCCAGATGGTAGACCTCGAACCCCCCGGCGTCGGAATTCCGTTTGACGCTGTTGGCGTGGATCGACACGAAGAGATCCCCGCGTCGGGTATTGGCGATGCGCGCGCGGTCCTGCAGGGAAACAAACTCGTCCGTGGAACGGGTGAGGACGATGTTCAGTGAGGGATCCATCCCGCGGAGCGCCTGGGCCGCCTCAATGCCGATGGCCAGCGCAATGTCCTTCTCGACCGCGCCGGCCTTGCCCCTGGCGCCGGGATCGCTGCCGCCGTGGCCCGGATCCATGACGACGGTCTGAACCCGGTGGATGGCCGCCGGCGGGGGCGGAGCCATGGAGGGATCGGCGATTCGAATCTCCTCGCCGCCCGCCACATCCACGAATGAGAAAAGATCAAGCAGGTCGGTCAGAAGTTCCGCGGGAAATTTGACGGCGACTTCTTCGAACCGCACCGGCCTTGAGAGCATCCGGGCATGGCCGTTTTTCACGACGATCCGTTCTCCGCGCGCGGCCTTCAGCCGCCCCCGGTCCCCCGTCCATTCGACGGTTCGGGAGACGGCATCCACGCGCATGGCTGATCGAACGGCGGCCGGAAGGTCCTGACTGCTCACGTCGCCATCTGTGACCGGAACCGGTCGCCGCGCGCCGTTTTCAACGACGACCCAGGCGGAAGCGGGGAGGATTGGAGAAACCCATATGAAGGTTGATAAAAACAAAAGATAAATTCTCATGTCGCACCTACCATGGATGATTTTCCGCAAAAGCGTGTCCGGAACTATTCAGCTCTCGCCGTCATTCCCGCGAAAGCGGGAATCCAGTCTGCTTTGCGATTGGTCTGGATGCCCGCTTTCGCGGGCATGACGACCTGAATAGTTACCAGTCTTCAAAACAGACCGCCCTCCTTCGCCGGGAGTACGCTTACGCTCCCGGGGGCTACGGAGGGCATTCTGCTTCGCCTCCGTTGCCTCGCTTTTCGATTCCTCATACGTCCTTGCGTCGGTCCATTCTGCGAAGCCCCCAAAAGCGTAAGCGTACTCCGGCGAAGCAGAATGGAGGCGGGGGGAATCGAACCCCCGTCCGGGAATCCCGGACACAGCGATCTACGCGCGTATCCCGCGTATGGGTCTTAACCGTCGAAAGGCCGCAGGCGGCCCCGACGATCCAGCCTTCAGGTTACAAGATTCGGCCGAAGGCCGCCGAATCAGGAGCCCGTCAGTTCAGTGGGATCAGGCGGCGCTGACGGTCCAGCCCGCCGATCCTGATCCCGGAGCCTAGTTAGGCTGCCAGAGCCAGTGGTTCGTTGGCGTTTGTGAATGGTGTCGGAAGGTTTGAACGGGTCGTCCCGACAGGACCCGGCGCGCCCGCCATGCCCTCAGGAAGCACGTCGAAGCCATTTCGCCCCCCAATTCACAAACTGGCACAGTTTTTGCTTACCTTATTTATTATATATATGGCTATTGGGTGAGATAGTCAAGTGGGAGAGCCGACTGAAAGATCGGAGCTTTTAATTTAACCTGGACTGCAGGCGCTGGAGTGCCTCCTGCGCGAGGGTATATTGCGGGAAAAATTCGACGGCCCTTTTGTATTCCTCCATGGCTTCGACCCATTTGCCCTGCGTTTCAAGCACCCGGCCGAGGTTGAAGTGCGGGTAATGGCGGGGCTCGTACCGTTCGGCCTCCATGGCCCGTTTGAACCAGGGGATCGCCTCTTCGACGTTTCCGATTTCGATCAGATAAGCCCCGATGTCGTTGTAGGGATTTCCGAACGCCGGATCGACCTCGATCGCCTTCTTGCATTCGGCGATCGCCTCGCCATATTTTCCCATGAAGGAGTAGGTCCATCCCAGAAAGGTGTGCGCCTCCGCCGTCGGGCGAAGTTCAATTGACCGTAAGTAGCACCGGATGGCGTGCTTTAATTTTCCCGCCACCTGGTACTGATAAGCCTTGTCGAAATATTCTTTTGAAAGCTCTTCCGGGTCAGTCTCCTTCTTTTCCGACATTTTATTGGGTGAGGTAGTCAAGATAATTGAGCACTTCTTCCACCGGCGTGTTTGAGGGCACCCGAAGCTGGCGCTTGGAGAGCCTCAGTGTGGAACCTTCCGGATAGAGAATCTGAATGGGCACATTCATCCGTATGACCTTTGGGAGGGCCGACTGGAAAAGCAGGACCGGGAATTCTTTTCGAATGCGCACGTCGATCGTGCCGATTTCGAGAAGTCCGGCTTTGGGCTGGACGTTCTCTCTTTCGTAAATGACAAATCGGTAGGGTACCGGGCGGGTCAGGGTAAAGGGTTTCAGGACCGAGAGGTGGCGATTTTCAAGTTCGAGGACGATGACCGGATCTCGAGTTCCCTCCAGGTAACCGTCGTCGTTGTCGATTGGAGGAAATTCAAAGTCCCCTTCGTCATCGGTGACCGTCACGGCCAGGAGCGCGGCTTCAACTCCGGGATTGTAGGGATCGAAAAATCCGACTTCCCGTTCATACAACCGCATCTGCACGTTCGGCATCCCCTCCTCCTTCATCTTCAGCCGTCCGCGCGCCACCATGGTCGGCCGGACGCCCGGGGCCTGGAAGGCCTTCTTCAAGGGGAATAATCGGACTTCGACAGCCGGCGGAGGCGGCGGGGGAGTGGTATCGACCGCCACGGCCGGAGGCGGAGGCGGCTCGGACTTTTTTTCGAGCGGAACAATGCCCAGGGAAACCTGATCGGCACGGACGACCAGGGTGTCGGCCCGGCCGGGTTCCATACCCTCCGCCGAAAACGCAAGCCGGTACAGGCCGGGCGTGAGATTGACCTCGACGTATTGATCTTTGAAAACGCGCTTGAGGTAAAAATCCTGAAGACCGCCATCCGCCGCCGAGAATTCCAGGTGGACGTTTTCGATCTCCCTCCCGGGCATGACGAAATAGAGCAAAAGTCCCGTCCGGGCCGCCCGCAGATCGGCAACCTCTCCGGAAGGAAACAGCGCGTAGGATTCGGTGTCGATAAATTCCTCGACGGCCGCGACCGGAACCGCGCGGGTCTCCGGCTCAGAGACGGCAAGGGGAGGCTTTTTTCCGAGTTTGAGCATCGAGAGCTCCTCTTTCCGCGCGGGCGCCAGAAGCTCGAATATCTCGCGGTGAATCTTGTAGGTCTCCTTGCCGTAAACGGTGATGACCATCATCTCGAGTTCTTCGGCGGAAGCGGGGATGGGTGCCGTGGGGCCGGGTATTGACAATATTACATTTGAAATTTCAATAATTTAAATACCCGGCCCCAACGGCGCCAACGGCGGCTTTTCACTGTAGTTTGTCCAGAGCCTTTTTCGCTTCCGGCGCCGACGCCGACTTCGGGAATTTGATGATGACTTTTTCCAGCAACATTTTCGATTTCGCCGGGTCGGGTTTTCCGTAAGCCAGGCCCGCGATCAGGAGCGCCTCCGAGGCGATTGCCGGATCCCGCGCGATGTAGCCCAGTTTTTCCGCGTAGCGCGCCGCGCGCGCGTCGTTTGTGTAATAGAGGGCCTTGGCGAAAACCAGCCGTTCAAGTTCCGATTCGCTCTCCGCCAGCCGGAACTCGTAGCGCAGGGCCTTCTGCCACTGCCCCAGCGCCTCCATGAGGAGCACGAGGTTGTTCCAGGCTTCGTCGCGGAATTCTCCGTTCGGGAAATCCAGGACCGTCTCGAACGCCTTCACGGCCTCCGCCTTTCGGCCGGCGTGGGTGTAGGACATGCCGAGATAGTAATGCTTTCGTTCCAGAAGGGTCGTATCCCGGATGAGGGAAAAATTCGAGATGGATTGCTGATACCGGCGGAGATGATAAGCGGACAGGCCGGACCGGTAGCGGACGTAGTCCGCGAGCTGGTCCGCTTTCGGCAGATACGCCCCGTAGTGCGTCAGGGCCTGATCGTATTTCTTGAGCTCATAGAGCGCCTCGGCGGCCAGGAATCGCAGGCGGTCCTGGTTCTTGGAAATGGATCCGAGATGCCGGACGGCCAGGTCCGCCGCCTCCTCATAACGCTTCGATGCATAGGCATCCTCGACGAGGAGCACCACGGCATCGGCGGCGTAGGAGGATTTGGGATATGCGGCGATCAGGCGGTTGAAGGTTTCGCGCGCTTTGGGTTTCTGATCCATCTTGTAATACGACCATCCGAGTCCGTAGAGCGCCTGCAGGCGGCTTTCCGGCGAAAGCCCGGGCGATGCCAGGAGCTGTTGATAGAGGCTGACGGCAGTGTCGTAGCGCTGTTCCGAGAAAAAACGCGTCGCCATCGCCTCCAGGGTCGTCGTCCGGTCCGATGCGCTCGTCATGCGCTGGACCTCATCCATCGCCTTGTTCAAGTCGGTCGACGCCATCCGCTGAGCCAGCCACATCCGGGCCTTGCTCCGGTAGGACTCCGGTGTCCCGGGACTCGATGCGAGCTGGGTCAGGATGTCCACCAGCTCCCGCTCCGGCGCGCCCTCGATCCGCATCAGCGACGCGGCCAGCTCAAAACGGACTTCCGGATTGTTAGGGTCCTTCAGCTGGGCTTTGCGGAGGCGCGCCGCCGCTTCTACAAAATTTCCCTGATTGTAGGCGATGATCCCCAGAAATTCGTCGACGTTCACCCCGCCCGGCGCGCCCGGCGACGCGGCGGCCTGCTCGAAATAGGTTTTGGCTTCCTCGAACTGGCCCATCTCGTAATGGATGGCGCCGATTTCGAGAGCGTAGCGTTCCGGATGTTTCAATTTGCGAAGATAGGTCAGGGCGCGGGCGGGCTGTTTGAGATAGAGATAGGAACGCCCGACAATGGACAGGACCTGGTCGTCCTCGAATCCCTGGAGGACGTCCACCGCCTGTTTGTAGTTCGCGCTGTTGAAATAAAGAATCCCGAGATTCCGGGCGATGGCTTTGGGATCTTCGGATGATTTCCTCGCGTGCTCGTATGCGGCGATGGCTTCGGAGGCCTTGCCGGACGCGAGCGCGCTCTGCGCCAGGGCCAGGTGGTCTTCCGCCGTGACTTCCGATGCCGGCGATAGGGATAGATAGGACTGGAAATATGGGAACGCGCGGCGATAGTCCTCCTGGGCGTAGGCGGTCCAGGCGAGGCCCGCGTAGGCCGTCCGTTTTTCGGAATTTTGAGTGGCGGCCGCGAGAAGCTCTCCGTAGGAGCGGGCGGCGTCCGCGTATTTGCCGAGGGCGTAGAGACTTTCGGCCAGCATCAGCTGTTCGCGGCGGTCCCCGGGCGAACCGATCAATTGCAGGACCGATGTGAAATCGCGTTTTTGATAGGCGGAAAAAATCCGGAACTGACGGATCTCCTCCTGCTTGCCCGGCTCCGCTGAATATTTCTCGTACGTCCGGATCATCTGGTCGATGTCCTTGCCCTTCGACTCAAGCGATATGAGCTGGGACACGGCCCTCTGGCTCAGCTCTTTTTTCGGGCTCAACTTCAACAGATTCTCGAGGCTCTGTTTGGCCGCGTCGGCCCGGCCGAGATGGAGAAGAGACTGGGCGACGAAGTAAAGCGCGTCCTGCTGAAATCCTCCGGCCTTTTCGGAGAGGGGCCGGAAGGTCTCGGCGGCGAGGGCGTACTGGTTGAGCTGGAATTCGCAGAGGCCCAGCTTGAACCGGGCCACGTCATTTCCGGGCTGTTCCGCCAGAAATCCCGAGAAGGCCTCCTTCGCGCCGGCCAAGGCGCCCGTCTGGTACCGGCACTCTCCGACCCAGAGCAGAAGATTGACGTCCTTCTGGTACTGGTAGAGTTCCTCGAAATACGGAAGCGCCTCCGCGAGGCGCCGCGCATCGAGATACGACCGGGCGAGGATCGATTTCAAGCTCATGAGATACGGACTGCCCGGGCGCGCGCGCTGGTAGGTTTTCAGAAGATCCTCCACCTGGCGGAATTCCTTGAGTTTGAGGCCCGACTGGATCCGGAAAAGATAGACCTGGTCGTTGGGCTCGGCTCCGGGAAATTTTCTGGCGTGAAGATCCGCCAATTCCATCACCCGGTCATGCCGGCCGGCATTGTAATGCGCGGCGATGGCTTTGACGTAGACCTCATCCAGTTTGGGGAACAGGGAATGGTCGGTCATCAACGTGCGGTGAAGTTCGAGCGCGCCGTCGTAATCCTTCAGGTAAAACAGGCATTCCGACATCCAAAAAAGAACGTCATCCTCCCATTCCCCGCCGGAAACGCCCCCCCGAATCCGCCGGAATTCCTCGAGGGCCTCCTGGTAGCGTCCGTCGTTGTAAAGCGCCGCCGCGAACTGCATGTCGTCAGACACCGCCGCGGTCGCGGGATGCGAGATCAGCGAAAAGAACAGCAGCAAGGCCAGGCAGGGCCGCGCCGCAGTCGTCATCCCCGCGAAAGCGGGGATCCAGGAACAGCCGCGACAGATTCTGGATTCCCGCTTTCGCGGGAATGACGATCCCAGGTGAATTCTAGTGGACATAATTGATCTGCACCAACATCGGGTCCGCTCGGGCGGAAGATTCGAATATCCACTGACGGACCGCGGCAAGCGCGCGGTTGTCCAGCTCGAGATATCCGGTCGATTTATAGATCTCGGCCAGCGTGACAAATCCGCTCTCGGCGATGTGGATCCTGACGATGGCCTGGACTTTCGACTCCTGGATGCCCATGTTTTCCGGCGCCTCCGGCTTTACAATTTTGAGGGGACGGCGCTTCGGCGCGGCGCCGGACGACGCGGCCGGCTGTGAGGAGGTCACCGCGCCAGGGGGCGCCGTTTGCGGCGCGGCCGGAGTCCACTTGACCGAATCGAGATCGATCTTGGACGCTTCGAACGCAATGTCGACGTACTGCATCATCACGTCCACGGCGGGCGCCGGCAGGGAGGGGACGTAATCTCCCTCCGGCATCGACGCCGCCTCCGGGGACGGGGTCGGGACCGGAGGCTTGTAGGCGGTCGGCTTTTCGACGTCGACCATTTCGACGCTTTCGCTCCGGATCAGTTTCGAAAGCTTCCGGTCCTTCAGGAGCTGGACGT
Source organism: bacterium (assembly GCA_016202645.1). GTDB lineage: Bacteria > Lindowbacteria > 2-12-FULL-62-27 > 2-12-FULL-62-27 > 2-12-FULL-62-27 > JACQOF01. Next base: position 12,339 of record JACQOF010000119.1, on the reverse strand, counting down.
CGTCCTCCACGCCCTGCCGGCGGCGGGCGGCCTGCGGCTGTAATTTCGGGATGTCTACCTGATATTTCTTCTCCACGATCCGGCCGATTTTCCGGCGCGGCGTCGGCAGGGCCGGCATGGGAAGGCTCGGGGAGGGTTTGGGGAGGGCGCGGCGGGTGGTCGGCATCGTGCGGATCTCCACGCCGACTCCCGTGGTCTTGATCACCTGGATTTCGGACTGAAGGATGGACCAGAAACAGAGAAGGAGGACCAGGTGAAAGACCGTCGACAGGCCGACGAAGCGCCTGAGTTCCGGCCGGTACCCTGGAAAATAGAAGAGACTCACTGGACGAGGTTCTCCTCGTAGATCACGTCAAACGCGAAATCAAAGAAACCGGATTTGCGCGACACGGAGATGACTTTCATCACCATCCCGTAAGGCACCCGGCGGTCGGCTTGGACCGAGATCGTGCGGGTCTTCGAGGGCATCCCCCGCAGCCGCGCGTAGAGCTGATTGAGGGTGACTTCCTCGCGGTCGATAAAAATCCTCTGGTCTTCGTCCAGGGCGATGATGATCTCCCGCGTCGGGACCTCCTCGACGCTCGCGCTCGGCGGAAGCTGTATGCCGAACTGCGCGGAGGGAGCGCCGAAACTGGCGGAGAGCATGAAGAAAATGATGAGTTGGAGGACCACGTCGATCATGGGGGTCATGTTGAACGTGAAGTCCTCGTCCTCCAGGATCCGGATCCTCCGCACATCCGTTTTCATTTGGATGCCGCCCCGCCCGCCGGACTGCCGTAGTAAAGCGCCTTCACAAACCGCGTGCTGTACTCCTCAAACTGGTTGCCGAATTCGTTCAGGCGGCCGCGGAAATAATGGTAGGCCAGAAACAGAGGGATGCCGACGCAGAGCCCCTCGGCTGTCGTCAACAGCGCCTCGTAAACGCCGGCGGCGACGATGTCAGTCGACGTCGTCCCCTGAATGGAGATGTTTCGGAATGCCTTGATCATGCCGGTGACGGTGCCGAGAAGCCCGAGCAGGGTCGCGACGTTGGAAAGGACACCGAGGGCGGGCAGATAGCGGGAGCGTTCCTGAAGTTCGAAGCCCGCAGTGATGATCATCTCCTTTTCCATGACATCCGCTCCGGCTGACGTCAGCTCGATGCCCGAATAGGTCACCCGGGCAATCGGCATGTGATTGAATCTTCCGCACAGATCCACAATGCCCTGCATGTCCCGCTGGCGGGCCATGTCCAGAAACTGCTTGCCCAGCGGGGCCGGAAGAATTTTCCCGGACCTGAGCGCCATCGCCTTCATGAGGGCGATCGCCAGCCCCACGATCGAGCAGAGCAGGATGGGGTAGAGAAAAAAACCGCTCTTCGAGAAAATGAGCGTCAACCAGTTTTCGGGAAGCGGGCTCTTGGGCGCAGCTTCCACGAGCCATGTCCAACTTGCCGCAATCTCAAACATGCCTGTCAACCCTCCTTCGTCCGTGAATTCTCAGTTTCGCCCGTACCGGAACGTCAACGTCATCCGGTGGGTGTTGCCCAGGACCCCGTAGGGAACATAGGCATAATCAAAATGCAGAGCGCGAAAATCAACCCCGAATCCGGCAGTCAGGCCGTTGTCGAGATCGTTTTCGGAACTGTAGCCCGCCCGCAGACCCAGAAGCCGGATGGGGCGGTATTCCAGACCCACGTTGTACTCGGTCTGGCTGTCCCGGCGGCGCAGCAGGTCCGCGCCGAGCTGTAGCCGCCATTCCTGCAGGTTCCAGGCCGCGCCCAAACGGTATGTGAACGGCAGAGGATCGACCTGCTGGACGAACTTGATCCGGCTGCCCAGATTCTGAACCGTCGCGCCGATAAACAACCCGGGAAGATCTGTCTGATAAATCATCCCGAAATCGAACGCCACGGCCTTCGCCTTGTCCTCGTCCAGCTTCTCACGCATCGCCTTTCCCGTCATCCCAATTCCCATTTTGGGGCTCCGGCGGTACGCCAGCGTAAATCCCACCAGCTGATCAAATCCGCGGACGGTTCCGGTCCGAAACCCCGTCAAATCCCGCCCCTCGATCTTGCCGAAATCCAGCAGTGAGGCCGACAGCGCAATCGCCGTGCGGTCCGTGAGCGGTAGACCGTATCCGATGTGGCTGTAGTTGATGTCCGCCAGCCACTCGTTGTGGGTGAAGGACAACTCCTTGTCGTGAATCTTGAGCAGCCCGGCCGGATTTCCGTACACGGCGCCTATGCCGTCCGGGATCGCCGTCATCGTACGGCCCATCGCCACAGCGCGCGTGCCGACGTCAATCTTAAGAAACGCCAGGCCGTTCGTACCCGCCTTCCGGTTGATCCCCCCGGCCATCGCCGGCGTCGCGGCCGCAAGCAGCGCCACCAGCACCCAATACCATCTGATCCATCGGTCGCCCATAGGGCCACCTCCTTTTAATGTATCGACCATTTGCCTCATGTCCTTGCCATCTATAGGTCATTTGCTAATGGCTATTTGCTATTGGCTATTAGCAATTAGCCATTAGCAATTAGCAATTAGCTATCAGCTATTTGACCACCATAACCTTCCCGACCATCCGCCCGCCCGGGCCTTCGATCACGTAAATGTACACGCCGCTGGCGACGCTCAGGCCGTGGGCGTTCGTCGCGTTCCAGCCGACGCGGTTGAATCCGACCGGGACGTAGAAATCGTCCACCTGCTGGCCGGAGATGTCGTAGATCCGGAGATGCGAGTTCTCCGGAATATTGTCAAAGATGACCTGCGTATGACCCAGACCGCTGTTGGGCTTGAAGGGATTCGGATACACGATCGCATCGCCGACGTTGTTGGAAATCCGGCCGCCGAAGAGCCCAAAGAGCGTCAGGTGGTCGACGATGGCCTCGACATAATTGGCCGTCGCGTTCACGGTCTGCGTCGGCTCGATCACGAAGCGGTTGATCGATTCCTTCAGGAAGTAGACCGACATGTTGTTTTCCCGGATGTCGGTGCCGTCTACGATCCCGTCGTTGTCGTCGTCCGGATACTGCATGATGACGCTGAAGGTGTTCGGCTTGAAGTTCGTCCGGTCGGTGTTCGTCACCGGGTCGATGACCCGGATGTCAACGTCACTGCGCACGCCGTTCTCCGTGGCGATCCCCAAAGCCGTCCGGCCCGGCACCTGGGCCACGAAGTCGGCGCTGGCCGCGTCGAGAAGCTGGGCCTTTGCCGGATCGATGTTCTGCAGGCGGTTGTAGTTGCTCAAAATGACCCGCTCGGCGCCGGACGCGACGCCGTCCCTGAAAATCACGGTCGAGCGCGCCGATACCCTCGTGTCACTCGCCGGCGGATCGTAAAGCTCGCTCGAATAAATCCACAGCTTCTGGCCGGCGCGGATCCGGATGAAGGGCATGAAGGTCACGCTGCTGATCGTGATTTTGGCGTTGAAGTCGGCGTCGGCGGAACTGTTGTAGGTGAACCGCGCGTCTCCATTTGAGAAGAACGCCGTGTCCTTGTCAAAGGTCGAGGGGCTGATCCCGTTTGGCAGAATCTCGATCCTCGCGATGATCTGGTTCAGGTTCGGGATGGAATCTCCCGTGGAGTTGAGCATCCGCACAACCACGGCCGCCGTGCCATTGCCTGGCTCGACAAACGCCATGAAACTGTAAATGACGCTCTGGAGGTTGTAGAGCGGGACGAAATCGCTGACGGTGTCGAGGCCCGTGTCCGGGTCGACGTAGACGAACTCGACGGTGTCGCCGTTCCGGAAAGAAAGGATGCCGTCGTTGAACGTGTCCGGATTGGTATTGGTGTCCTCCTTATAGCGCAGGAGCACGCCGGCCGGGATACGGAAGATGCCGTCGTTGTTGTCGATCTCGGTCAAAAGGACGACCGCGGAATCCTGAATACCGCCGGCGCCGTGGATGAAGAGATTCACGGCGACGGTTTCGGACAGGGCCAGGATCTTGTTCTGGTTCGTGTCCGTGATCTCGAGGTACAGCCGGTCATGGACGGACACGTCATAACTGAAGACCGACACGTTTGTGCTGTCGGTGAACCGGCCGGTCGACTGGACAGACGGCTGGACGACCTCGGCGGTGTCGATTTCGGTCGTGTTCGTGAAGGTGTCGAGGAACGAGACGAGGATCACGTCCAGACCGAATGTGGTCAGGACGGAATCCTCGATCGTGCTTGCGCCCACGCCCGTCTCCAGGATCAGGCCTCCGGGCGAAACGAAACGGAAGGAACTTCGCGCCGTTTCGATGAGGACAAGGGTCTTCGTGTCGCGGTAGACCCCGTCAAGCTTGTTGCTGTTGATGACGACGGTGATGGTGTCCGGTATGTTCGGATCGAGGTTCTGGTCCGTGTCGGTCACTTCGACGAAGACGGAGTCCCCCACCGCGAATATTTTCGCGTCTTCGGCCCCCAGGCCGCCCGGGAACCGCACGAGGCGGACGCTTGCAACACTGCTGTCCGGCAGGAAAATGGCGGTGTCTTGAGACACGTCCAGCACAAACTTGGGGTCCCGCCACTGGACGAAAATCGTATCGAGAAGGCCCACATTCAGCACCCCGTCCTGGTTCGCGCCGGGGGCGCTTGAGAGAGGGAATCCGAGCGTGGCGAGATTCGTGAAGATGCCCGAGAAGAAGCCGGTCGCGTCGGCCAGCTCCGTCAGAAGAACCCGCTCGCTGTCCGCGGGGATGCCGCCGAGGCCGCCGGTGTAGACGTCGACATAGAGGGTGTCCTCATTTAAGTAGTAGCCGCGCTGGTCGGAGTCGATCAGCGTGAGGTACAGGGTCCGGTTGGAATTGTAATTGGTGCGGTCGAAGAAAACCTTCGATGCGGTCGGCGCGAAGTCTATCCGGGCGGTGTCCCCGGACGTGAGAGAGTCGCTGAAGGAGAAATACTGGACGACGATCGAATCGCCGGGACGGACGGTCAGGATGCCGTCGTTGGCCACGACCGGCGCCGTTTCGGATATCCGGAGGAACATGCCCAAACCGTTGTGGACTCGGGCGGGGTCGTTGCTGAAGATGCCGCTGTCCACGCCAATTTCGGTCAGGAAGATGACCTCGGTATCGCCGAGGGACGGCGAAAACACCGTGCAGGACACCACCTCCTGGACGAGAGGGTTCACGTTCAGGAAAAAGTCCCGGACGGTGATCGTGACGGTGTCGATGGAGAGATAGATCGTGTCGTCAAAAACGACGCGCCCAGGCGCCTTGACGTTGGCGGTGTCAAAACTCCCGTCCGCCGCGTCATCGTCGTCCACGTAGACGACGTGGAGGGAATCGCCCTCCGCCCATTCGAGCAGCCCGTTGTTGGGCGTCCGGGTGAAGAACGTGTCCTGGCCGGTGATGGCGGCGCTCCGGAAAATACCGCTCGTGTCGGTCGTCTCCGTCAGAACGATCGTCTCGGTGTCCCGGATGTTCTTGCTGCTGACGTCGGACGCGTAGATGACGACCGTGATCGTGTCCCGCCCGAAGGGATTCTCGTTTTCGTCCGTGTCGACCACTTCGATGTTCACGTAATCCTTCGGCAGGTAGGTCTCGGTGGTCGATTCGTACGTGCTGTCGTAAAACTGGATGCTCGACGGCGTCCGGCGGTGGATGAGCGCGGTATCGGTTGAGAAATCCGGCGCGTATTCCGTGTCCTGATAGAGCACCCAGATGGTGTCGAAATTCGCAGCCGACAGCATGCCGTCGCCCTTGGTCAGCGGAAGCGTGTCTGAAATCCAGATCATGGCGCGCCAGACTTCGCTGTCTGCACCCACCTGCGTGAGCTGGACGTACTCGCTGTCCCCGGTCTGGGCCACCTGCACCAGCACCAGAAGAACTTCCGTGTCCTGGGGCTCGATGTTCCGGTCCTCGTCCACAACCTCGATCAGGGCGCTGTCGTGAGACGTGCCGTAGATGTCCGTGTCCAGGCCGCTCTTGAGGAACCGGACGCGCGAGGGTTTCGAGTCCTCCGAGACAAACGCCGTGTCCTCCGCTTCGGCGCCGATGGCGATTCCGGTCATGTCGAAGTACTCGACGAGAAGCGTGTCCCCCCTGCCCGCCAGCAGGAATCCGTTCCCGAACCTGGCCGCGATGATCGTGTCGGAAAGGAGGAGGCCAGCCGGGGAATTCCGGAACACGCCGGAGGTCTCCGAGTCTTCCGTCAGCACCTGCATTTCGGTGTCGATCAATATCTTGTTCGTCCCGTTCGCGTTCCAGCTGGAAATGTAGACGATGACGGTGTCCCGAATCTGCGGGTTCTGGTTCGCGTCGAGGTCCACGACTTCGATGCCGATCGTGTCCGGCAGAAGATACGTGTCGGTCGAGGCAAACGCGAAGAAGGCGACGGTTTCGGAAGTCGATATCTCGATGGCCAGGGCCGTGTCCGAGGCCGTGTCGTTCGGATCGTTCGCGTCGACGTAGGATAGGTGAATTGTGTCCCCAAGGCCCCAGCTCACCCAGCCGTCGCCGGACACCGGGAACTTCGTGTCGGTGACCACGATGGTGTCGCTGCGGAAAATGCCGGCGGTCTCGCCCGCCTCGGTCAGGATCAGAATTTCGGTGTCGATGACCAGGCCGTCCCCGGCGTTGCCGACGTGGAGGCGGAGGGTCACGGTCTCGATCACCTGGGGATTCCGGTTTTCGTCCGTGTCGACGACTTCGACGTACATCACGTCCCGGGTAAAGAGGGTGTCGACGTCGTCCGTGAAGAAGCGGTTTTCGTAGATCTGAACGGTCGCGAAGGTTTTGATCACGATCGCCAGGGCAGAGTCGGTCGCGCTGTCGCTGCCGTCCGTCACGTCCACGTACAGCACCAGGGTCGTGTCGCTTTCGCCCCATGTGACGATGCCGTCGCCGAATACGGGCGTCACGGTGTCCGTCAGAACGATCCGGGCGCTCCGGAAGACCCCGCTCGTCTCGGAGGTCTCGGTCAAAACGAAGGTGTCAACGTCGATCACCTGGCCGTCCGTGTCGTTTCCGACGGTGACGGTCACCAGAACCGTGTCGCGCAGTTGGGGGTTCCGGTTCTCGTCGGTGTCCCGGACTTCGATATACATTTCGTCCCGCGTCAGGTAGGTGTCGACGTCGTCGATGAACCCCGAATCCTCGTAGAACTGGACAAAGGTCTTGGTGGGAATCTCGATCGCCAGGGCCGTGTCGAACACGCTTTCGGTCACGCCGGTCTGGTCCACATAAACTACGTGCATCGTGTCCCCGCGGCCCCAGGAGATCCGGCCGTTCTCGACGACCGGGAACTCCGTGTCGGTCAGGGTGATCGTGTCGCTCAAAAAGACGCCCGTCGTTTCCCCGCTTTCGGTCAGGACCAGGGTCTGCGTGTCGAGGACAAGACCCCCGGCATTCACTCCCTCGGAGACGCCGTTGCCGGCGTAAATCGTCACGGTGACGGTATCGCGCGCCTGCGGGTTCAGGTTTTCGTCCGTGTCGTGAACAGCCAGGTACATCACATCCCGCGTGAGATAAGTGTCAACCGGGTCGGTGATGAGAGCGTCCTCATAGAAGAGGACCTGGGCGACGGTGACGATCTCGACGGCCAGGGCCGTGTCGCTCGTGGTGTCGGGACTGTTGACGTCCTCGTAGCGCACGTGGATCGTGTCGCTCCGGCCCCAACTCACCACGCCGTCGTTCACAGAGGGAACCGTTGTGTCGGTCACAACCACTTCTCCGCTCCGGAACGTTCCCGTCGTCTCCCCGCCCTCGGTCAGGATGAGGACTTCCGTGTCGATGATCAGACCCGCCGCGTGGTCAGCCACGAAAACGGTCACCCGCACGGTGTCCTTCGCCTGCGGGTTTCGGTTCTCGTCCGTGTCCATGACCTGCGCGTAGAGAACGTCGCGCGTCGAAAGCGTGTCAACCTCGTCCGAGTAGCCGGCGTCCTCAAATATCTGCGTGACGCTCGCGACCGGCGCGTCGACAATATGGATGGTGTCGAAGTCGGCGTCGGCGGCGAAATTGGAGTCGGTGTAGGCCAGGTGGATCGTGTCATCCAGACCCACCGTCAGTCGTCCGTTCTGGACCTGGATCGGATATTCCGTGTCCGCCAGGAGAATCGCGGCGCTCCGGAACATGGCGCTGGTCTCGCCGGCTTCGGTCAGGATGAAGACTTCGGTGTCGATGACCAGACCCAGCCCGCCGGCCTCCGCCAGGCCGTTCCCCACAAAGACCGTGACGGTGACGGTATCCCGACTCTGCGGGTTGCGGTTCTCGTCCGTGTCGTGAATCTGGATATACACGACGTCATTTCGCGGCAGGAAGGTGTCCGGCGCGTCCTGGAAGGCGGCATCCTCGTAGAATTCGGCGACGCTCGCCGACGGAACGTCCACGACGAGGGCGGTGTCGACGGAGACGTCCGTCGCGTCGTTCGAATCAGTGTACGCGACATGGAGGGTGTCCCCAAGACCCAGCGCCAGACGGCCGTTCTGGGACGTCAGCGGGAATTCCGTGTCGATGATCGCAATCGCGGAACTACGGAAGATGCCGGTCGTCTCGCCGGTCTCGGTCAGAATCATGACCTCGGTGTCCAGCGCCGTGCCCGTTGCATCGTCGCCGATCCAGATCGTGACGGTCACCGTTTCGATGGCCTGGGGGTTCCGGTTTTCGTCCGTGTCGGCTACTTCGATGTAGACAACGTCGGTTCGCGCGCTGAACGTGTCAACCGGGTCGGTGAAGGCTGCGTTCTCGTAAAATTGGACGGTCGAGGCGCTCCGGATTTCAACCGCCAAAGCCGTGTCAAAGCCCATATCGGTCGTGACGCCGGTCGGGTCGGTGTAGACCACGTGCATCGTGTCGTCCCGGCCCCAGCTGACGATGCCGTCGTTCACGGTCGGGACGACGGTGTCAGTCAGCATGACATTGCCGACGCGGAAAATACCCGTGGTCTCGCCGGTCTCGGTCAGGGTCAGAACCTCGGTGTCGTCGACCAGGCCGGCCGCGCCGCCGCCGGAGGTGGCGTTGGCCACATAGATCGTCACGGCCACCGTGTCTTTTGTCTGGGGATTCAGGTTTTCGTCCGTGTCCTGGACCTGGATGTACATCGCGTCCCGCGTCAGGAATGTGTCGACGTCGTCGCTGTAATTGGCGTCGTCGTAGAGCTGGACCCGGACGGCTGTCGGAATCTCGATCGCCAGCGCCGTGTCACTCGTCGTGTCGACGCTGTTGACATCCCCATAGACGACGTGGATCGTGTCGGCCCGGCCCCAGCTGATGATCCCGTCATTGACGGATGGGAACTTCGTGTCGGTGAGCTGCACCGTGTCGCTCCGGAAGACGCCGCTCGTTTCGCCAGCCTCGGTCAGCGTGAAGACGTCGGTATCGACCAGAAGACCCGTCGCATGGTCGCCGACGTAGACGGTCACGATCACCGTGTCGCGGCTCTGCGGGTTCCGGTTCTCGTCGGTGTCCTGAAGTTCGAGATAGACGACGTCGCGGGTGAGCAGGGTGTCCGTTTCGTCCGTAAAGAACCGGTCCTCGAAAATGCGCGTGATGCTGGGCGTCGGCGCGTCCACGAAGAGCGCCGTGTCGACGGCGCTGTCGGCGGGGTTCGTGGCGTCGACGTAGGCGACGTGCAGGGTGTCGCCGAGTCCGGCCGCCAGGCGCGCGTTCAGGGAGACGAGCGGAAATTCCGTGTCGACCACCGCGATGGTGTCGCTCCGGAACCGGCCCGACGCGGAGCTGATCTCGGTGAGGACGATGGTTTCCGTATCAAGGATCAGGGAGGTGTAGTGATCGCCGACGTAGAGCGTCACCTGCACTGTATCGACGCTCTGGGGATTCGCGTTTTCGTCCAGATCAACCAGCTCGATGTGGATGACGTCATTTCGAACGAGGAAGGTGTCAACGGCGTCCGCGAACGTCACGTCCTCGTAGAGCGTCACGGCCGAGACGGTCGGAATCTCGATGGCCAGGGCCGTGTCGAAGACGCTTTCGGCCGAGCCCGTCACGTCGGTGTAGACGACGTGAAGCGTGTCCGAGAGGCCCCACGTCACGACGCCGTCGTTTACCGCCGGAACGGCCGTGTCGGTGGCCGTCACCACGCCGCTGCGAAGAACGCCGCTCGTTTCCCCGGCTTCGGTCAGAATGAGAATTTCGGTGTCCAGAACCAGGCCGATCGCGCCGCCGCCGAAGGTCGCGTTGGCGACATAAAGCGTGACGGCGGCCGTGTCGGCGCGCTGGGGATTTCGATTTTCATCCGTGTCGGTGACCTGAATGTAGAGATTGTCCCGGGTCAGGAGCGTGTCGGTCTCATCGAGATAGCCCGCATCCTCATAGATGACGATGCTGGCTACGGACGGGATTTCGACTGCCAAGGCGGTATCCGAGACTGTATCGGCCGAATTGACGTCGCCGTAGACAACGTGGAGGGTGTCCCCCCGGCCCCAGCTGATGATGCCGTCGGTCACGCTCGGAACTTTCGTGTCGGTCAGCATCACGTCCCCGCTTCGGAACATCGCGCTCGTCTCGCCGGCCTCCGTCAGGATCAGCGTCGCTGTATCCAGAACGAGGGACGCCGCTTCTCCCTCCGTCGTGCCGTTCCCGACATAGACAGTCACGCGGATCGTGTCCGTGGCCTGCGGATTCCGGTTTTCGTCCGTGTCGGTCACCTGGATCCGGAGAACGTCGCGGGTTTGATAGGTGTCCACCTGGTTGGTGTGGGCGGCGTCCTCATAGAGCTGGATGACGGAGACAGTCGGAGCGTCAACGATGAGCGCCGTGTCCTGCGTGGTGTCGGCGCTGTTGACGTCGCCGTAGACCAGGGCAAGCGTGTCGTCCAGGCCGACGGTCAGGCGGCCGTTCTGCGAAACAATCGGGTATTCCGTGTCGATGAGAGCGATGGCGGCACTGCGGAACATGGCGCTCGTCTCTCCCGCCTCGGTCAGAATCAGAACCTCCGTGTCGAGAACCAGCCCGATTCCGCCGCCCTCGCCGGCGCCGTTGCCGACGTACAAGGTGGCTCGGACGGTGTCGATGCTCTGGGGATTCCGGTTTTCGTCCGTGTCCTGCACCTGTACAAAAATCACATCGTTCCTTGGAATAAACGTATCGACGGCATCCTGGAAGGCTGCGTCCTCATAGAATTGCGGGACGCTGACGGTGGGCGCGTCCACGATCAGGGCCGTGTCCAACGCGGTGCTCGTGACCTCGTTGGAGTCGGTGTACGCGACGTGGAGCGTATCATCCAGCCCCAGGGTCAGGCGGCCGTTTTGGGAAATGATCGGATACTCGGTGTCGACCAGCGCGATCGCGGCGCTCCGGAACCGGCCGGTCGTTTCTCCCAGCTCGGTCAGGATAAAGACTTCCGTATCGAGCGTCACGCCGGTCAGATCGTTGCCGACCCAGACTGTCACCACCACGGTTTCGACGGTCTGCGGGTTCCGGTTCTCGTCGGTGTCGGCCACTTCGATATAAACGACATCGTTTCTCGGCACGAACGTGTCCACGTCGTCAGAGAACGCGGCGTCCTCGAAGAACTGGACTGTGCCGGTGGTTTTGATCTCAATCGCCAGGGCGGTGTCGCTGGTCGTGTCGACACTGTTCACGTCCTCGTAGACCACATGGATGGTGTCCTCCATGCCCCAGCTCACGATCCCGTCATTCACACCGGGGAACTTCGTGTCGGTGAGCATGATATTGTCCTGCCGGAACACCCCGGTGGTCTCGCCGGATTCGGTCAGAGTCAGACGCTCGGTGTCGACGATGAGTCCCGCGGCGCCACCGCCGATGGTGGCGTTGGCGACGTAGAGCATCACCCAGACGGTGTCCCTGCTCTGCGGATTGCGGTTCTCGTCCACATCCGTCACCTGCACGTACATCACGTCACGCGTGAGCAGGGTGTCCACGTTGTTCGTGTAATTCGCGTCCTCGTAGATCGCCGTCACGCTCGCCGTCGGCGCGTCTACGATCAGGGCTGTGTCATATACCGTGTCCTCCGGACTCGACGGATCCGCGTAATGCACGTGCAGGGTGTCCCCGAGTCCCGCGGTGATCCGGCCGTTGTTCGAGATAATCGGATACTCTGTGTCCACCACCGCGATCGTGTCGCTCCGGAATACCTCCGTCGTCTCCCCAAACTCCGTCAACACGAATACCTCCGTGTCAATCACCACGCCCGTCGCGTGGTCCCCGACCCACACCGTCACGGTCACCGTGTCACGGATCAGCGGGCTGATGTTCTGGTCAAAGTCCACCACCTCGATGAACACCGCGTCGTTCCTCGGCAGATACGTGTCCACGTCGTCCGTGTAGCCCTGGTTCTCATAGAACGTCACCGTCGCGGTTCTTGGAGCGTCCGTGAACAGCGCCGTGTCCAACGCCACGTCCGTCGCGTCGTTGTTGTCCACGTACACCACCGCCGCCGTGTCCCC
>JACQOF010000123.1 GCA_016202645.1 bacterium | reverse complement strand
TCTTCAGCCGGTCCGACACGGCGGCGCGGATCGCCGGCCGCGGGTCGATCACCAGAGATGATGCGTCACCCCGCAGGCGGATCTCATATTCGCCCTCGACTCGATCGTCGTACGCCGCTTCGAGTTCCATCGCGGCCTGTCCCTCGTAAGTCACGCTCGACCCCAGTCCAGCGAGGGCCGACACGGCGTCGAACAGCCGTCCGGCGCTGGACGTGACCGCGGACAGGCCCGGCCGGCGCGGCCGGCCGCAAATCCGCGCAATTCGTTCGATCTTGCCGGCGGCGTTGTCCTTGAAGAAATAGGCCGCATGGCGCAACCCCGCCTCCTCGCCAAACGCCGCCATCAGCCACGCGACCCCCATCCTCCAGATTTCAACGGCGGCCTTGTCGCCGCCCGGCAGAGACACCGGAAGAAGATGCCCGACGCGTGTGAAATCCTGGCCGCGTCCCACAAACCATTCGCAGCCCCAGACCGTGCCGTCCTCGCCGTAGCCGGCGCCGTCCAGCGCGACGCCGATGACGGGACCGGACAAGCCGTGTTCGGCCATCGCGGCGGCGACGTGCGCGTGATGATGCTGAACGGCATGGACAGACTCGGGCGGCACGCCCCACGTCGACGCGAACCGCCGCGCGGCGCGGGTGGAAACCATGTCAGGATGCAGGTCGTGGACGACGATTTCGGGTTTGACGTCGAGGAACCGGACCATCCGCTCGATCGCCTCGTCGTAGAACGTCTCGTTCGCGAGTTGGCCGAGGTCTCCGGCATACTGCGTCAAAAACGCCTCGCCCGACCGCGTGACGCACGCGGCGGATTTGAGGTCCGCGCCGGCGGCGAAAATCACGGGAAGGGGACGCCCGATGGACGTCGGCGAGACCGGAACCGGCACATATCCGCGCGCGAGGCGGACGCAGTGCGCGCCGGATTTTCGGGAGACGACGACGCTGTCATCCAGGCGATTGTGGATCGGCCGGTCATGGATCAGAAATCCGTCCACCAGACCGTCCAGACGGCCGATGGCTTCCGCCGGCGTCCGGCAGATCGGCTCGCCCGGCGGATTGCCGGAGGTCATGACCAGAAGGTCCGGCCCATTCACGTTTCGAAGTTGCTGGAAGAGGGCGAGGTGCAGGGGTGTGTAGGGCAGCAGGATACCCATGCGACGCAGTCCCGGCGCGATCCACTTGAGGATCGCGGACGAAGAGGGAACGGTCACAATGGGGGCTTCCGGTCCCGACAGGATATTTTCCTCCAACGCCGTCAAGTCCGCCGCGGCCCGCGCCGCCGCCAGATCGGCGGCCATCACAGCCAGCGGCTTGTGCGGGCGGTTCTTCCGTCGCCGGAGTGTCTCCACTGCGGCCATTCGGCGAGCGTCGCACGCGATGTGAAATCCGCCGATAGATTGGATCGCAACGATCCCGCCCCCGGCCAGGATCTCCGTAGCAGCCGACAGTGAGGGGCACGGATATTGCAAGATTGCAAGTTGCGCAACTTGCAATCTTGCAATATCCGTGCCCAATCCCATTTCCCTCGCCCGGCCGGCGATCCATGTGAGGCGGGGGCCGCACGCGGGGCAGGCATTGGGTTCGGCGTGGAAGCGCCGGTTTGCCGGATCATTGTATTCGGCCCGGCAGTCCGGGCACATCGGGAAATCGCGCATGGTCGTGTTGGGCCGGTCGTACGGCACAGCCGTGACCATCGAAAATCTCGGCCCGCAGTTTGTGCAGTTGGTGAACGGATAAAGATACCGGCGATCCGCCGGATCGAGAACTTCCCGCCGGCAGTCTTCGCAAATGCCAAGATCAGGCGGAACCAGGGCATGCGTCGCCGAGACGGTGGAGCGGCTTGGCCGGATTTCGAATGGGCCGGACGAGTCGGCGACGGGAATCGGGCGCACGTGAAATCCGCCGACTGCCGCCCGGGCGGGAAGGCCGCGCTGCATCCGGTCGATAAACCGCGCCAGGGAGCGCTCCTCTCCCTCCGCTTCGATCGTCACACCTTCGGGTCCGTTGGAAACCCAGCCGCGCAGATCGAACTCCCTCGCATAGCGGTACACCGTCGGCCGAAAGCCAACACCCTGCACCCGGCCGGTGAACTCAATGCGGAATCGGCGCGTGGTCATGGGCATTCCCTCACGCATTCTCCGGGGCCCGGACTTCCCAGCCGTGGATGTTGAGCAGTTGAAGCCGGGTCTGCCGAAGCCGCTTGGAAATCAGCTGGGCGACGCGGCACATGACCTTGTAGCCGAACGCGGGTTCATTCTTGAAGAGCTGATGCAATTTTCTGCCGTTGATCACGATGGCCGACGCCGTTTCCACGACGACAGCCGACGCCGTGTACCGGTGCGGCGGCACCAGCGAGGACCAGGAGAAGGCCTGGCCGGGCTTGACCGAATAGACCATGGCGCGGCGGCCTTGAAGGCCGTTCATCATGATGACCACGCGGCCCTCCTTCAGGACAAAGACCTGTGTGGCGGGCCGGTCCTCCGTAAAGATAGTTTCGCCCTTCGTGTACTCCCGGATATCGCAGAGCGGGGCGACCTTCGATAGTTCGTCCTCCGTGAGATCCTCAAAGAGAGACGTCTGCTTCAACATTCGCGCGTCAATCATGACACGTGACTCCTTTCATATTCCAAGGTCTGACGGCTTCCTCCCGGACGGTCGTGAGGATCGCCGGGAAAGCGGCCTGAAGTTCCGGGCTGAGCGTGAGGGACGGGGAGACGGATGCGGGCTGAACGCCTAGAATCCGCACAACGTGTTTTGACGGAAAAATCTCGAGCAGTTTCAGCGCGTCCACCAGCCCATGATCGTGGCCGGACCAGGCGCGCCGGGCGCAGAGCATGGCCGGCCGGATTTCTGCGATCCGTCCCGCCGGGCAGCCCCCTCCCTGTCCGTTCATATTGGCGGCGTCGACAACCAAGATCTCGTCGAAAGGTTCGATGAGATCGATCAGGGAAATCCCCCCGGTGCCGCCGTCCTCGATCGCCAGAAATGGCGGATTCTCCTCCGCCTTCAGCGCGCGCGCGACATGGACGCCGACGCCGTCGTCCCCCATGAGGATGTTGCCCACGCCCAGCAGGAGTCTCGTCATGATGACGTCGCCGCCGTCTTATCCTCCCCCCCTGAGGGGGAGGCAGGGAGGGGGGTAACCCCCCATCCAGCTTCCCCCTCAAGGGGGGAAGAGGTTGTTTTGATTTCGTTGATGTCAATAAAACTCACATCAAGCATGTGCGTCGAGCAGGAGATGCAGGGATCGTACGCGCGGACCAGCATTTCACAGCGCAGGCGGATCTCGTCCCGCGGCAAATCCAGGATGCCGGGGACCATCTCCCGAAGGTCCTGTTCCATCCTTGCGAGGTTCTGACCGGTGGGGATGATGCAGTTGGCCCGAAGGATATGGCCGTGTTTGTCGATCTCATATTCGTGATAGAGCGTCCCCCGCGGCACTTCAACCGAACCCACGCCCCGTCCGGCCCGTTCGGGCGCCGGGACCGGCCGTTCCTGCCGGACGCCTCGGGCGAGGATCGTGTCGATGGTTTGAAAGACGTCATCGCACAGATGCACGCACTCGACCACCTGCGCGAGATTATTGGCAAAGGGATTGTCCTTCATCCGCTCAAGCTCCAGCGCCGCCGCGGCCCGGGCGGCGCGGTCCGACAGGGTTTCGCGGCCGTTGAGGGCATACCGGGCGAGGGCGCCGACGGCGAAGACGCGCCCGTTGGACCGGGCGTGCTTGGCGGTCGAATACGCGACGACCGATTCCTTGATGCGTTGAAGATACTGATCCGGGTTCGTGCCGCCGTCGAGGTTCGACGTGATGTCGCCGTCGTAAAAGGCGTACTGGTTGTGTCTCTTGAGCGCCAGGTATTCCGTGTTCCGGTGAAACTCCGGAAACCGGATCGTGCGAAACAGTTCGACGGTCTCGTCGATGTCCCGCTTGACGTCTTCCGCCTCCCGCGCGAGGTCCCGGAGATCGGCATCGGACGGCACCGCGGAAAACCCGCCGACCTTCAGCGCCACCGGGTGGATGTGCCGGCCGCCGATGACCGCCATGATCCGGTTCGCGAATTTTTTGAGCCGCAGGGCCCGCTTCACGATATCGGGATGCGATCCCGCCAGCGGAAAGACGCTGGGGGACCGGAACACGTCCGGCGCGACGAGGAAATAGACGTGGAGGATGTGGCTCTGGATGATCTCGGCGTCGAGGATGACGCGCCGGAGAAGCAGAGTCTGAACGCTCGGCTCCATTCCGAACGCCGCTTCGACGGCCTTGATCGACGCCGTCGTGTGGCCGACGGAGCAGATCCCGCAAATGCGGCTCGTGAGTTCCGGCGCGACGACGGCGTCCTGCCCGACCAGCATCGACTCGAAAAACCGGGGAGACTCGACGATCTCCAGCCGCACATCCTCCACGCGGCCGTCCCGGACGTTGATCACGATGTTGCCGTGGCCTTCGACCCGCGCCACATGCTCGACGGTCAAAGTTCCGTCAGGATGGTCATGCATGGCCGATCAGCTCCCTTCGCTGATCTTCCGTCAGCGCCGCCGCGTTGAAGAGATCGACGCGTCGCGCCAGGTCCGAGCCGTCGAGACCGCGTTCTTTGAGGAGACGCCGCATGAGAAGGAGATTCGCGTCCGGCGCCAGGCCCCGGCACCCGTCACAGCCCGACCCGAACGCCGGGCAGATGGCCTTGCAGCCGCCGCGGGTGATGGGGCCGAGGCAGACCTCGCCCTTCTGGAACACGCAGGCGGTCTGCCGGAGTTTGCATTCAAAACAGACGGGGGCCGCCGGGTCCGGAAGTTTCGCGCCAACCGCCGCGGCGAAGATGAACCGGATGAGTTCGTCCTTGTCGACCGGACAACCGTGAAGCGCCGCGTCGACGGGCACGACGGCCGACAGGGGCCGCGCGGCGCTCGAGTGGATCCATGCGGCGGCCGGCCCATAGACGCGCTCGCGCGCGGTCTCAACTCCCTCACGATTCTTGATGGCGTTCACGCCGCCGATGTCGGCGCAGGCGCCGAACGCGACCAGTTTTTTGCTCCGCGAGCGGACGGTCCGCGCCGCCGATTCGTCGTGAACGGTCGAAATCGATCCCTCGACAAAGGCGATATCGGCGTCCGCGTCGAATTCGCCGCCTTCGTAGGAACTCGCCTCCCGGAACCGCACAATCTCCACGGCGCCGAGGACGTCCAGGAGACGGTCTTCGCACTCAAGCAAAGTCAGCTGGCATCCCTCACAGCTTGTGAAACTGTAGAACGCCACCCGAAGTTTCTTCATGACACGGCCTCCGGCACGTGGACGATCCGGTCATACCGGAACACGGGGCCTTCCCGGCAGACATAGAGGCCATTGATCTGGCAGTGGCCGCATTTGCCCGTGCCGCATTTCATCCGGCGTTCAAGCGAGAGAAATATATGGTCCTGCGGCTGATGAAGACGGGACAGCGTGCGGAGAACATAATGGTACATGACCGGCGGCCCGCAGACGATCGAGACGGTATCGGCGGGCGGAAGCGGAACGTGCGGGATCAGGTCGGTGATCACGCCGACGTCGCCCTTCCAGCCGGCCTTGGCGACGTCCACCGTGACGCGGACGTCGATGTCTCCGTCCTGACGCCAAGCCTTGTACTCTTTCGAAAAGAGCAGAGCGTCGGGCGACCGCGCGCCGACGAGGACCGCGGCTTTTTTGAACTTGGCCCGGAAATACAGGATGTATTGAATGAGGGACCGAAGCGGCGCGAGACCCAGCCCGCCGGCGATGATGAGGACGTTCCGGCCCATGACTTCATCGAGCGGCACGCCCCGGCCGAAGGGCCCCCGGATGCCGACACAATCGCCGGCCCTTAGACGCCGGAGCGCTTCAGTCACGTTGCCGACATGGCGGACGCAGAGATCGAAGCCGTCCCGGCCGGGCGCCGACGCGATGGAGATGGGCGCTTCGCCGATCCCCGGCAGGGACACCTGCACGAACTGTCCCGGAAGATGGCCGAGAGGCCGGTTTGGCAGGCGGATGTGATAGAGCGTCTCGGTTGCGGTGACTGGCCGGACGCTCGTCACATTCGCGATTTCCGGAATGAAATCAAACATGGACAGTCCGGCCCTTCTGGCTGAATTCGAAAGCTTCGAGGGGGCTGATTTTCCCAAGGCACATGGCCGGGCAGCGGCCGCAGCCGACGCAGAACGCGGGCAGGTTGAAGCGCTTTGCCAGGTAACTGCCCTGCCGCATCATGCGATGCCGGAGCCGCTGATGCCGTTTGGGCCGGAAGTTTTCGTTGCCGGCGACCGCCGCGAAATCTTTCAGGAGACAACTGTCCCAGCTCCGGCACCGGTCGGCTGTTTTACAGCCGCCGGCGAGATCGTCCCTCACATCGAAGCAGACGCACGTGGGGCAGACCGCCGTGCAGGCGCCGCAGGAGAAACAGCGGTCGGCCAGCTTCGCCCAGTAGGAGGAGGTGTACGTTTTTTCCAAGTCGTCTGCGAGGGTCTCCAGCGATAGACGCCGCCCGGAAAATTCCAGGTCTATCTGCCGGTTGATGTCATCCTTCTCCCGCTTCTGCCGGTCCGACGGCGGCCGGAAACAGTCCGCGGCGTCCGCAAGACTTTCTTCGGCGCCGTCGCGGACTTCCACCCAGAATCCGTCCTCGATCGGCGTTAAATACAGGTCGGCCCCGGCCGCCCCCCGGAAAGTCTCCATGCTGTCGCAAAACGCCTCCGGGCGGCACCGATGGACGCACGCAAGTCCGATGATGAGCGCGCCCCGGCGCGCGCTGACGTAGGACGCATCGGACGGTTCTTCACGCATGGCCATATCCAGCCGCATAAGTCCGTGAAGATCGCACGGGTGGACGCCCAGAAGCGCGATCGGTTTGTCCTCGGCCGGGGGCGGGGCGGATTCGAGGGATTCCATGTCGATGCTCAGCAGGATTTCATTCGGCGGCAGGAACGCGGCTTTGGGGGGAAGCATCGTGGTTGGATAGTCCAGCCGGATCGATTCGGGGTGGTCGATCTCCGCGAACACGAAACCGCCCCCCTGCGCGACCGGCGCCCACAGCCGGTACCGGCGCCGCAAATAATCGAGGAACGCGGAAACCTGTTCCTTCGGAAGAACCCGATCCACCATCGCCTCCACCTGCTTCCGAAAACTGATTTCAGTGCATCGTCCCGCCCGGTTGGTCTTCACCGATATGCCGCTCAAACATCGAAACCAAGTCGGTCTCGCCCGGCACGGCGTCGATGATTTCGACCTGCCCGTCGATGGCCAGCGCCGGCGTTTTCCAGACCCCGCGCGCGGCGATCTCGTCCGGATCGCGCACGCGCACGATCAAGTCCAGCCGCCCCAGCCTTCGCATAGCCGCAACGGCATTTTCGTGCAGTCGCTCACACCGGTCGCCTGAGTCCCCCATGACTTCGATCTTCATATCCATCACGCTCCTTTGGCCTTGATCTAATGGGTGCAAGTTCCATGCCGAAAGGGGGTCACCAGCCCAAAAATAAGGATGGCATTGAACAGGACGGGGTTGCCGAAGTTCGCCGGGGGTCGAGCCGGGTGAGGGGTCAGGCCGAGGACAGACATGTGTACTGATTCATTACAGCAAAACCCTCCGGCCGCCGAAAGACACGGCAGTTGTCGCGTGGGAAGCGGCCGCGGGCCCGCCAAGTTGGGCCTATCCCTTTTTGTGCGCGCGCAAACCTCCCGTGAGGATCGAATGGTATCGAACGCCGGTCGGGGCGTGGGAGCCGACCGACCCGATGGCCACCACGGCCAGCAGAATCCAGACACGATGCTCCCAGTATACGGGCACGAGAAAGAGCAACCCGATCTTGGCCAGAGTCAGCAGGCCTCGGACCTGGAACAGCCAATGGAAACTGCAGTAGAGTTCAACCGCGGCAAAGGCCAACCCCGATCCGGCGGTGCAGAGGAGCGCGCCGAAAAGGCGGTCGGCGGGGACGCCGTAGAAGTGTCCGCCGAGCAGAATTCCCATCGACGCCAGATGCACGGTCCGGAGGGCCGTCCTGAGAGACCGCTCCCCCCGGAAGGCGCGGTCCGGGTCGGGAAAGAGAACCGAGCTGAAGGCTGAGAGCTGAGGGCTGAAGGCTTTCAAGATTCAGGCATAACTGTGCAATCCCGCGAGCAGATAATTGACGCCGAAATAGGTGAAGAGCACGCAGGCGAAGCCCGCCACCGCGAGCCAGGCGAATCGTTTTCCCCGCCATTTATGCAGGCGCCGGAGATGCACGGCGATCGCGTAGACGAACCACGTGATGAGGGACCAAGTTTCCTTCGGGTCCCACGACCAGTACGTCCCCCAAGCCTCGTTCGCCCAAACCGCGCCGAGGATGATGCCGACGGTGAGCAGAATGAACCCAAGCGTGATGGCGCGGAATGTGAAGGCGTCGACGCCCGCCAGGTCCGGACCATCGGGACGAAAACGGATGAGGTAGATCACGGATGAAAGCGTCGCCAGGGACAGGGCCGCGTAGGCCAGGAGAGTCGTCGCGACGTGAAAGAGAAGCCAGTTGGATTGAAGAGCCGGAACGAGCGGCCGGACGGCCGGGTCGAGCAGGGAGGCGATGCCGAGAAAGAGAAGCGACAAAAGCGCTGTCCAGAACGAGATGCCCGACACGGTCTGGCCCGCCGAGAGGGCGAAGTGAAGGAGCAGGATGCACCACACGAGCGATACCAGGGACTCGTACTGGTTGGAGAGCGGCGCAAATCCGCCCGCCCGCCATCTTGAAACCAGAAGAACCGTCAGGGCGATCCAGCCGATCCCCAGCGCCACGTTGCCGAAATACTCCAGCATGCCGCGCCTGGTCAGACGTCCGGCGGCGCTGAGGCCGAGCGCGGCGAGAAGGCAGGCGAAGGCGGTATTGACGAGGACGGCGTTCATTTGGATTTCGGATTGTGGATTTCAGATTTCGGATTTTTTAAGAATGACCACGCAAGACCGACCGGCAAAAGAGCGAAGCCCGCGTAGACGATAGGGACGCTCGGGTCTTTGGCGACTTGCAGGGAGCTGAATTGCGGGTCGTCGGGATCGTAGCCGGACTGGTAGAAGGTGTATCCCTTGTGGCGGAAGGGTTCGTTGACCCAGATGGTTTTCCGCGCGGCGGGCCGGCCATTTTCAACGGCGGTCAGATGACTGCGGAACTGGCGGATGTCGCCTGGAGAGAAATCGTATTGAGTCCGGGCGCCGCTCCAGTAGACGATTTCGAACCGGTCCAGATGAATTTCAAACGGCAGGCGCCGCTCACGCTGGTGCGCGTCGACAAAATACGCCGCGGCTTCGCCCACGCGCAGAGGCAGAACGCCGTGCTCCCCAAAGATCGCGCGGACCAGCGCCCCGGTCAGAATGACCAGCACCGCCACGTGCGTGACGAACACGCCGGGCCGGGACCGGATGGTCTTGAGCCGCGCGATGGAGCACGCGGCCAGGTTGAGTCCAAGCCCGGCCAGAAGCGTCAGGAACCAGGCGGACGAAAAAACACGGTGCAGGCCCAGGGCCGCGATCAGCCGGGCCGCCGGCGCGCCAAACATCACGGCGTATCGCTCCGGCATTTCGCCCTGGGGCACCACCGCCCCGACGACGCACGCCGCCAGGATCAGCCCGATCAGCCAGAAAAACAGCCGGACGCTGGAAAGGGTTTGAAGGATGGACGACCGATGACCTGTTGTGTTTTTCATGCCTTGGGAATGCTTATGCCAAAACCGTTCCCGGTAACCCGGCGACAGGGGAATTGATGTAACTTGCGTACATTCAACGGACTAATTTTTCGCGGCATACGGGGAGGACAGGATTTGACGTGATGAAATGATCAATACCTGTACTGATTCCTTACAGGCGGTATCCCGGGGTATCCCCGCATCATGCCGCCGGCATCAGTTTCTTGAGCGGATGGATCACCCTCAAAAATTCATCGCAGGGGATGCAGAGGACGCCGCCTTGTTTCAATCGCTCCGATCCGCGATATAAAAAGATGGTGTGGCTTTGCGGATATTCGTCCTTGAAACTCTTGAGGCCGCGCAAATCCTCCGGGCGAATCCGGTTCGAATTTTTAACTTCGATCGCCAGGAAACCGTCCGGGCCGTAGACGACAAAATCGACATCGAGACCGGCGCGGCTGCGCCAGAAGAAAAGCTGTACTCGCGAAAAACGTCCGGCGCGAGAAGGTCGATTCGAAGCGCGTCACCGAACCGCCGCCGAACCCACGTGGATTTCCCCGTGCCGCGCGGCCCGAACAGGAAAAAGCTCTGACGGGGCTCAGAGACAAATCTGTCGATCACTTCCATTTTGAGCCACAAATTGGAATTGGCATGTCCAGATTGTAACCCGTCCCGCGGGGCAAGTCAAAGGATTTTAGACCACGGGACACGGGACACGGGACACGGGGCACGGGGCCGGGTACGTGACATTATTCGCGAGGCATTCCATATCGCTTCGGAGCGTCGAACCAGTGGTGGGTGCGGTTGCAAAAGGCGCAAACCGAGAGCATGACCGGCACCTCGACGAGAACTCCGACGACGGTTGCGAGCGCCGCGCCGGATCCGGGGCCAAAGAGCGCGATCGCGGTGGCAACGGCGAGTTCAAAGAAATTCGATGCGCCGATCAAGGCGCCCGGCGCCGCCACGGCATACTCGACCCGGAATAGCCGCATCAGCCCGTAGGCGAGGGACGAGTTGAAGTAAACCTGGATGAGGATGGGAATCGCGATTAGAACCACGTGAAACCACCGCGCCGCGATATTCTCGGCCTGAAAGGCGAAGATGCAGACGAGCGTCGCCAGAAGCGCGAGAATCGTCACCGGCTGGAAGACTCGAAGAAGTTTCTTCTCGAACCATTCGGCTCCTTTTTGACGGATCGCCCATGTTCGCGTTGCCGATCCAAACGCGAGCGGAATGACGACGAAAATGCCAACCGCCCATAGAAGGACGGGAAACGGAACGATGAGACTCGATGCGCCCGACACGAGGAATTTCACGATGGGCGCAAAGAGGACAAGCATGATGAGATCGTTCACGGCGACTTGCACGAGCGTGTAGGCGGGATCGCCATCGCAGAGATATGACCAGACGAAAACCATGGCCGTACACGGCGCGGCGGCGAGGATGATCACACCGGCCGTGTACTGATCGGCCAACTCGGGGCCGATCCACGGTAGGAAGAGATGCCGGAAGAAGACCCAGCCCATAAACGCCATCGAAAAGGGCTTCACGACCCAGTTGATGACGAGGGTTACGACGATACCTTTCGGCCGCTCACGCACGCGCAGCACGCTTGCAAAATCAATTTTCAGCATCATCGGATAGATCATCAGCCAGAGCAGGATCGCAATCGGGATATTGATCTGGCTTCCGCCGCCAAACTCCATCGATCGAAGCGCATTCGTCACGCCGGGCATCATCCTGCCGATCGCCACGCCCACGACCATGCACAAGGCCACCCAAAGCGTCAGATATCGCTCGAAAATGTTGACTCTCCGCTCATTGTTCATTTGCGTACACTCCGCTCTTCATCGACCCGCCTGTTTCCAGAAGGCCCTGAGGCCCTGGGGCCCTGGGGCCGGGTATTGACATTATTGGTAATAAAAAAAGACCTCGCTTTGTGGCAGTGTTCATGACACTACACACAAAGGAGGTCGATCAACATGCAGAGATCGATCAAATGGATCATTGG
>JACQOF010000113.1 GCA_016202645.1 bacterium | reverse complement strand
GTACAAGCGGCGGCAGGCGGCGCCGGGCCTGCGGATCACGCGGCATGCGATTGGGTAAGGGAGAAGGCTGCCGATCGCGCGGAAGTAGGAGAGTATCGGAGTATCGGAGTATCGGCGTATCGGCGTATCGGAGTATCGGAGTATCGGCGTATCGGCGTATCGGAGTATCGGAGTATCGGCGTATCGGAGTATCGGAGTATCGGTGGAACCGCCTCTCCGATACACCGATACCCCGACACTCCGATACTTTCAAAGCAGAGGGACTTGCGTTTCGGCCCACCCTGCCGTATAATACTGGGCGTATAAAGGGGAGAACGTCAACCAAGGCAGGTGAGTGATGGTGCGGAGACTTCTGGCGGTTTGCGGGGTTTTGCTTTGGAGTTTTAGTTCCGGATACGCGGAGCCGGCCGGCCGGCCGACCGATGAAAATCTGGACCTCGTGCATTTTGCGACCCGTCTTCAGCGGTTTGACGAGCTTGTGTTCAAGCTTGTCCCTGGGGACTACGAGCAGGCGCGGATGGTTCTGCGCGGGCTCGATGTTTTGTCCGGGGAAATCGCCGATTACCGCATCCGCAGAAAATCCACCGACCCGGCCCTCGGGGCCATTTCCGACCGGATCATCAAGCTTCGCAAAGACATCCTAAAAATAGAATCGGCCAGCCCGGAGGCTGTGGCGCAGGAAGTTCAGCGCCGGACGGAGAATCTCAGGACCCTCTCCTGGGAACTCGGGAATGCGGAGGACAAGGTATCGCGGCTGGCGCTGGCGGCGTCCAAGTTCGAGGAGAAGACGCGGGTCCTGTCGGGCCGGACTCTGGACGTGGTTGCGCAGGACATCACCCGTCACCAGGACCTGATCGCCGAGGGACTTCTCCGGGTTTCCGATGCAAATGCCATGATGGTCTCCATTCAGGAGCGTCTTCTGGCCAGTCCCGGCATCTACGAGTACGACGCCAGGCTCGTCGACCGGATAACGGACGACCGCCGGATCCTTGATGACATGCAGGCCATCCTTCTCGAACGCAAACAGATGTTTTCCTCGGTGGTGAACGCGATCACGGAGTTGACCAACATCGACAATGAGATCGATCAGTATCCCTCGGCCTATGCGAAGGCCATCGCTGATTTTCGGGCCCACCTGATTCTATCCTCCCCGGAAGCCTTTTCCGTCGAGATGCGGCAGGCCCACCAAAAGTTGATCGAAGCCGAGCGGATGATCGAGGACGGCCGCCGGACGGAGGCGAGCGCGCTTCTGCTTGAGGCGCGGGACGCCTATGACCGCTGGGCGCCGACCTACCAGCGAGCGGAAGAGCTGTACCTCGCGGCGAAGGCCGAGCATGACCGTGTTGACGCGCTGGGCGCGCGCCGCACGTCGCTCTACGCCTTTTTGTTTCAGGCCATGGCGGGAAGTCTTCGGGATCCGGGTGCGCTTGAGAAAGCGGAGTCCCGCGGGATCAGAAAATACTTGAGGGCGGTCGAGCCTCTCCACGACGATTTCGTCTTTTTCGTCGACCGCTACCAGACCGTCGCCGAGACGTGGTCATACGTCGGCGGGATGGGACTTCAGCAGCGTCTCCAGGCGTTGCTCTTGGACATACCTGCCGGGGTGGGAAAAACCAAAGTCGTAAAGAAATAGTCCGGGAATCCAGACCGTCGTCATTCCCGCGAAAGCGGGGATCCAGACTGCCGTCATTCCCGCGAAAGCGGGAATCCAGTATAATCTCCCAATGACCAAGCAACCCTGTGTTTATATTTTAGCCAGCCGCCGTAATGGAACACTCTATACCGGCGTGACCTCCAATCTTTTGAAGCGCGTTTGGGAACACAAGAACAGCGTTGTGACGGGGTTTAGTGAGCGTTATGGCGTACATCATCTTGTCTGGTATGAGCCTCACGAGACGATGGAAAGTGCCATCCAAAGGGAAAAGAATATAAAGAAATGGCGCCGGGCTTGGAAGCTGGCATTAATTGAGGACGTGAATCCTGACTGGCGGGATATGTATGGCGAACTGACCTGACCTGGATTCCCGCTTTCGCGGGAATGACGATTAAGGATAAATGGCGGCCTTGAGAATATTGCCCTCGCCCTTCCACATTTTGCGCAAGGCTTTTCCGACGCCATCCAGGCCAAACCGGTGTGTGATGAGACCCGCCGTTTTGATCTTCTTGCGCGCCAGAAGCCGCAGGGCTTCGCGGGTGTCGGAGGCGCCGCAGGAGTAGCTCGTCACGATGGACTGTTCCCGAAAATAGAGGTCATGAAAATCGACGCCCGCCTTTGAGCCGGGCGGGAGCGGCGCGAAAAGCACAACCGTCGCGCCGGGGGCCGCCGACTTGGCTGCGAACTTCAGGGCCGAGGGACTTGGGGGGCCGACGATGACGATTTCCGCGCCGCGTCCTTTGGTGATCCGCCGCAGACTTGCGGGGTCCGGCGGGATCGCGGCGTTGGCGTCGTAGCGGCGCGCGAGGCGGCGCCGGTCCGCCCGCAGGTCGCATCCCAGTATTTTTTTTGCGCCCATCGCGCGCGCGACCTGGAGATTCAGAAGCCCCATCACGCCCAGGCCGATCACGAGGACCGTGTCACCCTTCCGAACGGGTGCGCGGCGGAAGGCGTGGACACAGCAGGCAAGGGGTTCGATGAAAACGCCTTCCTCGTCCGACACGCCGGCCGGCAGTTTGAGCGTGTCTTTTTTCAGGTTCAACGCCGGGATTTTGACGAATTCGGAGAAGCCGCCCGGTTCCAGACGCGTCCGGTGAAATTCCGGGCAGAGAGTCGGATGGCCCCGTCGGCAGTCGACGCACGTCCCGCAGGAGGTGTGATGATGGAAAAAAATCCGGTCCCCGATTTTCCACCGGCCTTTCAACCCCGGCCCGATCTTGACGATCTCGCCGACGGGTTCGTGGCCCAGGACCGTCGGGCATTTGCGGTTCACGTACCACGGCATGACCTCGCCGGTGCAGACCCCGCAGACCCGCACGCGCGCGAGGGCCTCGCCGCGCCCAATCCGGGGCGCGGGGCCTTCCTCGACGCGCACGTTTGAAAACGAATGACTCCGGGCGAATTTCACGGATAAGCTCCACCACAGAGGTCACAGAGAATGACCACAGAGATCACAGAGGAAAGTTCAGTGGTGAATCCCCCGAGATATCTCAGTGTCCTCTGTGAACCGACTCGGTGTCCTCTGTGGTGAATGTTTCTCAAGGAAGAAACGCTACCTTCAGGTAGGATTTGGCGCCGCCGTCAGAAAAATATTTATTGATGTCGGCCAGCGGCGCGCGGTCGGTGATCAGAATGCCGGCGTCGATGACGCCCCGCCGGAGCAGGTCCAGGGCTTCGCGGACTTCCGCGGGAGTAAAATGAAACGTCCCATGGATGGTGAGGTTGCCGTAGTGTATTTTTCCGGCGTCGATTCCGACCTCCTGTCCAGGCGGGCATCCGCCGAAAAGAAGGATCCGTCCGCCCGGCCGAACCACGGTCAGAGCCTCCCGCCAGGTTGACGCGTCACCCACGCATTCGATCACGACGTCCGGACCGTGAGGCGGAAAGGCCGCCCGGATGTTTCCCCCCTTCTCGAACGTCATCTGCGCCCCCATCCGCTGAGCGGCCCTGAGCCGCTCCCGATTTTTTCCGGCCAGGCCGACTCGATCCGCGCCGCGCTCGCGGGCCAGCGCGGCCATCATGAGGCCGATCGGCCCGTCGCCGATGATGAGGACGCTGTCGCCCGCGGCGATGCCGGCCCGCTTGACGCCGTACAGACAGCAGGCCAGAGGTTCGGTCAGGGCCGCGGCCTCAAAGGAGAGGCCGGCCGGAAGGGGCAGGCAATTTTGCCGGTGGACGTGCGGGGGGAT
>JACQOF010000120.1 GCA_016202645.1 bacterium | reverse complement strand
TTTATTAATAGATATTATATTGTCTTTTATTATTTCTGTGGTATACTCGCCAAATGACAGACGAAAACCCGCTTTTTATCGAACCTGTTGACATGGCGCATTTGCTGGCCGAACGGGTCAAGACGATCCGGCTCATCAAGGGATGGACTCGGACCACGCTGGCGAAGAGGGCCGGTGTTTCCGTTGCGTCGCTGAAAAGGTTTGAAACCACCGGCTTGGCGTCGCTGGAACTGGTTCTCAAGGCGGCCCATGCGCTGTCCCGTCTGCGGGAGTTCGAGAAGCTCCTTGCGCCGCCGGCGGCGCGGAGCATCGAGGAGCTTGAGGCCCGCGCCGCGCCGCCGGTTCGACGGCGGGGCCGGATATGAGGAAGCTGGAAGTTCGGTTTACACGTAGCCCGGAGGAATCCCTCCGGGTCGGGACTCTGGCCGAAGATCGCAGCCGGGTCTATTTCGAGTATGCTCCGGAATTTCTCGCGACCGGTCTCAATCTTTCCCCGATTCGCCTGCCTTTCGAACGGGGACTCTTCGAACATCGGGACTTCGGCTTCGGACCTCTGCCGGGGGTCTTCGACGATTCTCTACCAGACGGCTGGGGACTCCTGCTGATGGACCGGCACTTTCGATCGCTGGGAGTGAATCTGTCGGATGTAAGTCCCCTGACCCGCCTGTCCTGGCTCGGCGCATGCGCCATGGGAGCGCTGACCTACCATCCGCCCGCTGTTCGCGAGGCTCTGGATGCGGACATCTTCGATTTGCATGCGCTGGCCCGGCACTCGCTGGAAGTTTTGTCCGGCGCGGCGGCGGACGTTCTGCCGCAGTTGCTGCGCGCGGGCGGATCGCCCGGCGGCGCCCGCCCCAAGGTTCTCGTGGGGTTCAACCCTGTCGAGGGCCGTGTCGTCTCCGGCGAGGCGGACCTGTCCGGGGGATATGAGCATTGGATCGTCAAATTTCCGTCCGAAAAGGATTCGACCGACATCGGGAAAGTGGAGTATGCCTATTCTCTCATGGCCGACGCCGCGGGCGTCGACATGCCGGCGACGCGGCTATTTGAGACAACGGACGGCGGGGGATACTTCGGCGTCCGGCGGTTTGACCGTGACGGCAACAGGCGGTTTCATGTTCACACGTTCGGGGGCCTTCTCCAATCCAATTTCCGCATTCCATCCGCCGATTATTCGGATTTGCTCAAAGCCGCGTCATTCCTGACGCGGAATCACCAGGAAGTCCTGCGGTCCTACCGCCGCATGGTATTCAATGTGGCGGCCCACAATCGCGACGACCACGTCAAGAACTTCGCATTCATCCTGAACGACGCCACGGGCGACTGGACGCTGACGCCCGCGTACGACCTGCTCCCGGCGCCCGGTCCCGGAGGCGAGCACAGCATGACGATTTTGGGTGAAGGCAAAAATCCCGGGCGGTCACGCATCCTTCAGATCGCCGCCAAAGCCGGAATCTCCAAAGGCGAGACCCGCATCATCCTGGACGAGGTGCGGTCAGCCGTGGACCGGTGGGAAAAATTCGCCGAACGGGCCGGGCTGTCCCCCAAGGCCGCGCGCCAAATCGAGGCCGACTTTCCGAATTTGCGCGGATGATTTGTACGTCATTCCCGCGAAAGCGGGAATCCAGTCCACCCTGCAATAATCTGGATTCCCGCTTTCGCGGGAATGACGACCCGAATAGTTACTACACAGGTTTGGTTCAGGCCGCCGCCCGTTTGTCGGCCGGCCGGGTTTGGGGTCTCAGCCGGTCGTACGTCTCCTCGATCACCTGCACAACGAGCACCAGAAAACTGTCCAATCCGCAGTAGGCCATGTCGCGCGACTTGCACACTCCGCGGTCGTTCTGGTTCGGGCAGGTGGAGCAGACCAGCTCGCGGATTTTCGGAATGTAATCGGCAATCTGATCGCTTCGCGGCGTCGTCAACACCGCATCCAGGAGCTTCGGCAGGTGCCGGTCGAAAGGGCATTCGCCGTCCTCGCCAATTCCACACACCTCGTCATAGCCGAACTTGCGGCAGATCGAGCAGATCCGGTCGCGTAGGGCCTCGCGGTATTCTCGAAGTTCCTCCGGCGTAAAGTCCATGATCGCGCCTCCTTTTCTCACCTATCCACCGCGTTGCAATTATCAGGCCACGGCGCACCCGCGACGGGAACATTCCGCAATGCGTTAAACCACGAGAGATAAGGCATGCGCCCGATTTGCGGGGGATGGGGCGACTCCGGCGCCGTCTGTAGCGAATCAGGTCAAGTGATTTGATTCAGGCAGTTTCCGGTGTCGGCCCGCGCCCCCGCGGTCATGCCCATCATTCTCCGATCCACGGAGTTGGGGAATTTCTACACGAACTCGCGCGGGTGCGCCCGGTTTTTGCAGGATGCAAGTCAAATGGAACTTGAAGAGCCAGTCAATGCTCTCCTGCCGGCGTCGATGCGGCTTGCGTTTGAGGAGGAAGTCCGGCGGTTTGAGGCGGGTGAGCGCACGGAGGATGAATTTCGGAACGCGCGCGTGCCGATGGGCGTCTACGAACAGCGCGACCGCGGCGTGTTCATGGCGCGGGTCAGGATTCCGGCCGGGAGACTGACGGCCTACCAGCTCATGGCCGCCGCCGACGCCGCCGACCTCTACGGGAGCGGCCAGATCCACCTCACCACCCGGCAGGACATCCAACTCCACGGCCTGCCGCTGAAACACATCGTTCCCGCCTTGCGGGCCCTGCTCAAATCGGGTCTTCACACGCGCGGCGGCGGCGGCAATACCATCCGCAACATCACCTGCTGCGCGGCGTGCGATCTGACGGGCGAAGCCATCCTCGACGCCGGCCCTCTCATTCGGAGACTGACGGAGAAACTCATGCTCGACACGGAATCGTACCGTCTTCCGAGAAAACTCAAAATCGCCTTTTCCACGTGTCCGGCGGACTGTGCCGAGGCGGCGTTCGCCGACATCGGATTTGTCGCCCGCGAAACAAGCGGCGGCGGCATCGGCTTTCAGGTTCTGGCCGGCGGCGGCCTGGGCGCGAAATCGGCCCGCGGATTTGAGCTTGAGCCGTTTGTCCCGCCTGACGAAGTGTATCTCGTCACGGCGGCCGTTCGAAAAATTTTCTGTGAGCGCGGGAAATTCGGTGACAAGCACCATTCCCGCCTGCGGTTTCTGGTCGAAGACGCCGGCGCGGATGAATTCAAAAAACGGTATCTGGCGGAAAAGGAGTCCATGCGCGACTGGCTGGCGTGGCCGATCGTACCCGACTCTTACGCCGGGAGGCCGTCTCACGATCCATCCGGCATTCCGCCCGGGCCGGGATATAATTTTAGAGTCTGGAAAAAGACCTGCGTCGCCGAACAGACGGTGAACGGATACTACGCGGTGACCGTGCCGCTTCTCATGGGCGACGCCGCATCGGAATCCATCGGCGCTCTGGCCGAATTTCTGTGGAAGGCGGGCCTCGGCGAACTTCGGATTACCCCCCAGCAGAATTTGGTCATCCCGCATGTCCCCGGCGCCCTGGTTCCCGATCTCTACGGCGTTCTCGGAACGGCCGGTCTGGATCGGGCGTTTCCAAAA
Source organism: bacterium (assembly GCA_016202645.1). Taxonomy (GTDB): domain Bacteria; phylum Lindowbacteria; class 2-12-FULL-62-27; order 2-12-FULL-62-27; family 2-12-FULL-62-27; genus JACQOF01. The sequence goes on along the minus strand of JACQOF010000120.1, from coordinate 7,199 downwards.
CCCATTTCGGCCATGTCCGTCTGCGCCGGCACCGGCGCCTGTCAGCTCGGCATCTGCCGGTCCAAGGACGCCGCGGCCGAGATCATCAAACTGTCCGATCGTCCCTACTGGCGGCATCCGGCGTTCCGCCGGTTGTCGATCCGCGTCAGCGGCTGTCCCAACCAGTGCGCCCGGCCGGGCGCCGCCGTTCTGGGGTTCATCGGCGCGGCCCGATCCCACGACGGCGTTGCCTATCCGGCCTACCAGGTGATGTGGGGCGCAAAAATCAGCGGGGCGCTCTCCAGGTTGGCCGAGCCGCAGGGAACGGTCCCGGCGCGCCGGCTGGCGGGTTTCGTGGACGGTTTTCTGGACCGGCTGGCCGCGGTTCTTCCCCGCGACGCGGACATCAACCTGCTCATCCGCTACGGCGGCCCCATTCTCCGCGCGTGCCTTTCCCAGTTTCAGGATCCCCCGGCCTATGCAAGCACGCCCTTGTTTTACCGCGACATCGGCGCGGACGAAACGCTTTTCACAACCCTCTCCCGCGGCGAAGGCGAGTGCGCGGCGGGGTGATTCTCCCGGCGCGGATTGTCGGAGCTGGTCTTCTCTCGGCCGCGCTCCTGTTACCCGCATCCACCGCCGTTGCCCAGCCCACCTCCTGCGAGTCCTGCCACTTCGAATCCGATTCGGCGTTGGTCGAGAGCGTCCGGTCAAGCGTCCACGCAGGCGTCGGCTGTCACGGCTGTCATGGCGGAAATCCGGCCGTGCCGGACGAGGCGGCGATGTTTGACGATCCGACCTTCAAAGGGAAACCCGAACGAAAGGACGTTCCGGAATTCTGCGGCGGATGTCATTCGGACGTTCGACGGATGAATCCCTTCGGCATTCAGACCGACCAGCTTGCCCAGTACAAAACCTCCAAACACGGCGAAATGCTGTTTGGGAAGGGCGACGAGAACGTCGCCGTCTGCGCCGACTGCCACGGCGCGCACGGCATCAAAAGCCCGAAAGACCCGGCATCGACGGTTTATCCAACCAACATCCCGTCGACCTGCGGCCGCTGTCACAGCGACGAAAAAAAGATGTCGAAATACAAATTGCCGTCGTCCCCTCCGGCGGACTACGAGCACAGCGTCCACGCGCAGGCTCTGCGGGTCCGCAAGGACCTCTCCGCGCCGACCTGCGCCACCTGCCACGGCAATCACGGCGCCGCGCCGCCGGGTGTCAAGCAGGTAAGCGACGTCTGCGGCCGCTGTCACGTGCGCGAGGCCGAAGCCTTCGGCAGAAGTCCCCACGCCGCCGCCACAGAGACGGGCAAAATGAAAGCCTGCGTGTCCTGCCACTCCAACCACGCCATTCTTCACCCGACGGAGGACCTCCTTCGCTCGGCCTGCATCGATTGCCACAAAGGAACGGACCACAAAGCTCTGACGGTGCGCGACGAGTTTCTGACCGGATTCGGCCAGTTGCGGCAGGACGTATCGGCGGTGTCGGAGGACCTGCACAAAGCCGCCAGCCGGGGATTTGAAGTCGGCGAAGCGCAGGTTCAAATGGAGGAGGCCAAAACGGCGCTCATTGCCCTGACGCCGGCCCAGCACGCGCTGGACTTGGCCGACCTCTCAAAAGTTTTGCGGGAGAACAACGGCCGGATGGAAGAGATCCGCAAATCGATCAAGGAAAAAGTCCTCTCCGAAGGCGTCCGGCGTCTGATGTTCCTGCCGATCGCGATTTTCCTGGTCGTCCTGTCGATCGGTTTCGCCGCCAAACGCGCGGAGGTGGAACAAAACCGTGGCCGCGAATAATAACATCGGTAACGATTCGGGTCGTCATGCCCGCCCCGTGTCCGTCATTCCCGCGAAAGCGGGAATCCAGCACGGGGTAAACTCCGGCGGGCATCCCGACCAATCGCAAAGCAAACTGGATTCCCGCTTTCGCGGGAATGACGAAGAGGGCTGAATGGTTACTGACAACGGCCTCCCGCGCAGGAAATTTCTCGACTACTTCCTCGGCGGCGGACTCGGCGTGCTTCTACTCGGCATGGCCGCGCCCATCGGCGCCTACTTGTGGCCGGCGCGCAAGCGCGGCGGGGTCCAGGAGATGATCGACGCAGGCCGGGTTTCCGAACTTCCGGTCGGCTCGGGCAAAGCCTTCCAGGTCGGCGGTCATCCCATCCTTCTTGTTCGTGCGGGGGAAACGGAATTCCGCGCGTTCTCGTCGGCCTGTCCGCACCTCGGATGCATCGTTCACTGGGACGGCCCCAGCCGCGAGTTCAAATGCCCCTGTCACGCCGGCGTATTTTCCGCGGACGGCAAAGTCGTCTCCGGGCCGCCGCCGTCGGCGCTCATCGCCTATCAGGTCACGGTCACCGGCGATCAGATCAAAATCAAAGTCCCTCCGGCATAATCGCATGGGAAACTTCCTTTCGAACGCGCGGAACAAAATCGAGAGCTTTATGCGGGACCGCTACCCCTGGGACGTCTTCACGGATTTCGCGAAACATCAGGCCCACAAACCGCTCCCGCCCCACGTCTCCTGGTGGCACACCTTCGGAAGTCTCGCGGTGTTTCTGCTCGTCAACCAGATCGTCACCGGGATCCTGCTCATGGTCTATTACCGGCCGACGTCGGACCACGCGTTTGATTCCATCAAGTTCATCCAGACCGAAGTCCCCGCCGGATGGCTGATCCGCGGACTTCATTCCTGGGGCGCAACCCTCATGATCGTCATGCTGATTCTTCACATGATCCGCGTGTTCGTCATGGGCAGTTACAAAAAGCCGCGGGAACTCACGTGGGTCACCGGCGTGTTTCTGCTTGGCGTCACCGTGACCTTCGGGTTCACCGGGTACCTTCTTCCGTGGAACCAGCTTTCGTACTGGGCGACGACGGTCGGAACGGAAGTGTCCCGGAACATTCCCGTGATCGGAAATGCGATGACGGTGTTTTTGCGCGGAGGCGAAGGCATCAGCGGCGAGACCCTGGCGCGATTCTACGTCCTCCATGTGGTGGTCCTCCCCTGGGTCGTCGTCGGGCTGGTTGCCGTTCATCTGTTTCTCATGCGCGTTCAGAATCTGGCGACGATGGATCCCGTCGGCAGTGCGCCGTCCTGGCCGAAAGATCAGGCCATCCGGTTTTTTCCGGAGCATGTTCTCAAGGAGATGAGCGTCTTCACGGTTTTTCTCGGCCTCCTCCTGGCCCTCGTCATTTTCTCCCCGCCGGAACTGGGCGAACCCGCCGACCCCTTGAACACCCCGGCCGGCATCAAACCCGAATGGTATTTTCTGCCAACGTACCAACTGCTCAAATATTTTCCCAAAACGCTCGGGATATTCACGTCGATGCTCCCGCCGCTGTTGCTCCTCATTTTGCCCTTCATCGACCGAAGCCTCGACCGCCACCCCAAACGCCGCCCGCTGGCGATGACCCTCGGCGCGATCGCCGTCGCCGCCAGCCTGATCCTGGGCGTCGTCGGAAAAATATCGGAATCGCACGTCCAATTCCTCGGCAAAACATACGAAGTCGATCTCTACGGGCGCTGGCTGGCCGTCCACGATGAAACGTCTGACACGGGGGCGCGATGAAAAACGCGCGGCACGTCCTGCGCCTGGCCGCCATTCTGGTGGTCGGGGTGACGTCCTTCATCGTCGTTCGCCGACTGCTGGTGCCGGCGACCTTCGGCGAAATCGGGCATTACCGGGCGGCGGCGATCGAGCAAATCAAGTCCAAGCCGGTCCGGCACGCCGGCGCCGACGCCTGCGTCGACTGCCACTCCGACGTATCGGACCTCAAATCGACGTCCAAGCACGCCGGCATCCACTGCGAGAGCTGTCACGGCCCGGGCGCCGCGCACGCCGAAGACCCCGACAGCGCCGACGCGCGCCCAACCCGGCATCTTGCGCAGCCCCGCCGTCTCTTCTGCGGCGCCTGCCACTCCGAAAGCATCTCCCGGCCGCCCTTCATGCGCCAGGTCCATCTTGAAATCCATTATCCAAAACAACCCTGCACCGACTGTCACCAATCCCACCACCCGGAGGTCGAAAAATGAATGGGAAAAGGGGTCATTCTGACACTTTGACACTTTCAGCGGGGCGTGATTTTTCCCGCCGGCGCTTTTTCGGCGTTCTGACGCGCGCCGCGGCCGTCTGGGGTCTATTGCTCAATCCTCTCAAGGCCTTCGCCATCCGACTGCACGAATCCCCGCCGTGGCGGAAGAAGAAACCCTACTGGGGATTTGCCGTCGACATCGACAAATGCATCGGCTGTGGGCGGTGCGCGGAGGCCTGCAAGGTCGAAAACGACGTTCCCCGGGAGCCGTTCTGGTTTCGCACCTGGGTTGAGCGGTACGTCATCCGCAAGGACGGAGAAGTCGAAGTTGATTCGCCGAACGCCGGCATCGACGGCTTCCCGCCGACCCAATCGCCCGAGACCGTAGCCCGGACGTTTTTCGTTCCCAAACTCTGCAACCTCTGCGAAAAGTCCCCCTGCGTGCAGGTCTGCCCCGTCGGCGCCACGTTCAAAACCGAGGACGGCGTCGTCCTCATCGACCGCGACTACTGCATCGGATGCCGGTACTGCATCCAGGCCTGCCCTTACGGCACGCGCTATTTTCATCCGACGCTTCACGTCGCCGACAAATGCAACATGTGTTATCACCGCATCACGAAAGGATTGAAACCCGCCTGCGTGGAAGTCTGCCCGACGGGCGCGCGCATATTCGGCGATCTGAGCGATCCGAACAGCGAAGTCTCCAAATTTTCCTCGGAAAACCGCGTCAACGTCCTCAAGCCGCATCTGGGCACCCAGCCCAAGCTTGTCTACAAGGGCATGGACAAGGAGGTGAGGTGAGGCATGATCGATTCGCATCTGATCAACGAGTTCTATGAAGCTCTGGAACGCGTTTCCGGGTACATCTACCCGAACGAGATTGAACTGCAGTGGAGCGTGCTCATCGTCCTCTATCCCTACATCACCGGCCTCGTGGCCGGCGCGTTCATTCTGGCGTCTCTCGTGCGCGTCTTCAAAGTCGACGAGATGGCGCCGGCCTACCGGCTGGCCCTGCTCACCTCCCTGGCGTTTCTGCTCGTCGCGCCCATGCCGCTCAACGCCCACCTCGGCCATCCCGAGCGCGCCTACGAAATTCTGGTCACCCCCAACACGAATTCGGCGATGGCGATGTTCGGCTTCGTCTATCTCTGGTATCTCACGATCGTTCTCCTTCTCGAAGTCTGGTTCGACTACCGCAAAGACATCGTGATCCTCTCGAAAACGAAGCCCGCCCCGCTCCGGTGGTTCTACAAGATCCTGACGCTCGGCGTCGACGACATCTCGCCCCGGGCGCTTGCGCTGGACGACAAGATCGGCCGCGCCATCACCGTCATCGGCGTGCCCTCGGCGGTGCTCCTGCACGGATACGTCGGATTCATTTTCGGGTCGATCAAGGCCATCCCCTGGTGGTCGACGGCGCTCATGCCCATCATTTTCCTCTTTTCCGCCATGGTGTCCGGGATCGCCGCCGTCATGGTGATTTACATGTTCTCGTGCTGGCTCCGGGGTGAGCAGATCGTCGGCGCGCGGATGAAATGCGTCGACACCATCGCCCGGTATCTTCTGGTGTCCCTGATCGTCTCCTTCAGCCTCGAAGCGCTCGAGATGATCCAGAAAGCCTACGAAGCCGAGGAGCATTACGACATCACCGTGGTGATGCTCGAAGGGATGCTTTATTTAAGCATGCTGGTCGTGCAGGTTTTCCTGGGATCGATCGTACCCATGATTTTTCTGGGGTTCGTCCGGATCGCGAACGTCCACGAGCGGGTCCGCAAGGCCGTCTACGCCGTCAGCAGTCTCCTGATTCTCCTCGGCGTACTGGCCATGCGCTGGAACGTTGTGATCGGCGGGCAGTTCGTCTCAAAAAGTTTCCGGGGCATCACCACCTACAAACTGGGCATCGCGGGCCGGGAGGGCCTGCTTTCCGCCGCGATCATTTTAATCCTGCCGGTTTTGATTCTCGCCGTCCTCGTCAAGCTGTTCCCGCCCTGGGAGAGCGCCGACAAGCCGACCGAGGCTACAGCCGGCGATCCGATAAGCTAGAATAACCGCCGTGAACGGGAAGCACCGCTTTTCCGAATACTTCTACAACCGCATCACCATGTCCGGGGTGATTCTGGCCATCCTGACCCTGATTGTCGAATTTGTCCTCTGGGTCACCGAAATCTCTCTCGGGATCGAATCCCCCTATTTCGGCATGGTCACGTGGCTGATTCTTCCTCCGTTTCTGGTGATCGGGGTCCTCCTGATCCCCGCGGGCGCCTGGTGGACGCGGAGGCGGCTTCTCAAGAATCCGGAAGCAACGGTTTTCAAGACGCTCCATGTGGATTTTTCAAATCCGACGCACCGCCGAACCGTTCTGGCCCTCACGACCGGCGGAATTTTGTTTCTGGTTCTTTCGTCGGCCGGGCTGTACCACACCTATCATTACACCGAGTCGGTGTCGTTTTGCGGGGAAGTGTGCCACAAGGTCATGAACCCGGAATTCACGGCCTATCAGACTTCCGCCCACGCCCACGTCAAATGCGCCTCCTGCCACATCGGCGCGGGCGCGAGTTATTTCGCGAAATCAAAGCTGACCGGCAGTTACCAGATCTATTCTGTCCTCATGGAAAAATATCCGAAACCGATCCCGACCCCGGTGAAAAATCTCCGGCCGGCGCAGGAAACGTGCGAGCAGTGCCACTGGCCCCAGCAGTTTTATTCGCCGAAGGAGCGGACCTACTCCCATTTCCTGTCGGACGAAAAAAACACGCCCGCCCCGGTCCGGCTCATGGTCAACGTCGGCGGAGGCAAACCCGGAAGGGGCCAGACGGGAATCCATCTTCACATGAACATCAACCACGTCATCGAATACATCGCGTCGGACACGGCGCGGCAGACCATCGCCTGGGTGAGATCGACCAACCGGACGACCGGGGAGGTCCACGAATACAAGTCCACGGAACACCCGCTTTCAGATACGGACGCCACGACCGCAGGCGTCCGGCGGATGGACTGCCTCGACTGCCACAACCGGCCCGCGCACAAGTTCCCGTCGCCCCAGACCGCCGTGAACGACGCGCTGGAGGCCGGCGGGATTGACCGGTCGATCCCGTTCGTCAAACGCGAGGCCGTCCGGGCGATCGACATGCCCTATCAGACGGCCCAGGAAGCCATGGCCGGCATCGCCGGGCA
>JACQOF010000112.1 GCA_016202645.1 bacterium | reverse complement strand
CGTCCTTTTGCCCCTCGCCGGCGTCATCACCTCCAAGGTTGCCTTCTCGCTGTTTGGCAGCGAATCCGTCTTTTTCGTTCTCGGCGCCTTGATCCTGTCCGCCGCCATCTACATCAGCGGCCTCGCGCGCCGGATCGCCATCCTTATCCTGAAAAGGTTCGCCGACACTCCGCGCCGGCTCGTCTCCGTGGTCTTCCTCTTTTGCGTCTTCGCTTCCTTCTTCATGCTCGGCAACGGCGTCGCCGCCGTGGTCCTGCCGATCGTTCTCGAGATCATCCGGGAACTCAAGCTCGAACGGATCCACCGGGACATCCCGAAGGCCGTCGTCACGGCGATGTGGTGGGGGACATCTATCGGCAGCATCGCCACGGTCCTGGGCGGGGCGCGGACCATTTTGACGCTGGCCATCCTCGAGCAGGTCACGGGAAAATTCGTGGGGTTCCTCGGGTGGAGTCTCCACGTCCTGCCGCTCTCGATCGGCTTGGTCTTCGCCGCTCTCTGGGTCCTTCAGCGCAGTTTCGCGCTCCCGCACATCTCCCTGGACAGTCTCCGGCCTTTCCTCGCCAACCGCCTCATCCAGCTCGGCCGGATGCGCGCCGCGGAACGGTTTACAGCCGTGGTGCTCGTCCTGACGATTTTCGCCTGGGTAACCCTGGGCGCAAAACACGGTATGGCGGTGGTGGCGCTTTGCTCGATCGTCGCTTTTTTTGTCTTCCGGATTTTCAGTTGGGAGGAAGTCGAAGGCTACGTGAACTGGGGAGTCATTCTCATGTACGGCGGCGCGGTCACGCTGGGCGTGGCGCTGGTCCAGTCCGGCGCCGCCGCGCGGATCACGGATATGCTCGGCGGGCATCTGCCCCGTTCGGGCGTGCTGTTTCTCGCTCTTCTTTTTGTCGTTTGTAAATTGTTCGGCGAAACCATGAGCGCGTCCGCGACCGTCGCGATTTTTCTCCCGATTGCCCTGAGCCTCGCGCCGGCTGCGAATGTTTTGCCGGCCTCGTGCGCCTTCGCGGTCGGCGCCGCCGCGGGCCTGCACCTGCTTCTTCCGGCCGGCGGCCCGAATGCCGCGCTGGCGTATTCCTCCGGGTATCTAAAAACGGGCGACCTCGCCCGCCCCGCCGGGCAGATCTTCCTGTGGAGTGCCGTCCTGTTTACTCTCATCTGCGGCCTCTATTGGCCGCTCCTGGACGCCCGATGACGCGTGTTTCCGGCCCGCAATCGTCCCCTCCGGTCCTGCTGGTGTTGACGACGACAAAGCCGGGCATTCACGCGGAGACCGAGGCGCTCCGGGAGGCTCTGACCCGCAAGACATCCCTCCGCGTGCTGTTTGTGCTTGACCCGAAAATGGCGTCGCCGAAAAATCTGAAAATCCTCAGCGGCATCATCGGCCCCGCCGCCGCCAAGCCGCTCGGGCGGGAGATTCTGCGGGACTATGAGAGCCGCGCGAACAGCCGGTTCGAGGAAATTCGCGCCGACTGTGAGGAGATCGGGATTCCATTCGACGCCCGCATATGCCGGGGGCCGTTTCTGGATGAAGTCCGGGCTTGCGTGCAGGCCTGCCGACCGGCTGTTGCGATCCTCCCAAAACGGCCCAAATCGTTTCTCAGCCGATTTTTTCTTCAGGACGAACTGGCCCTTCTCCAGAGCACCGCCCCCCAGACACAGGTGCGGATCATCGAAGAGGATATCTGACGACATGCTTATTCTCCAAAACTGTCTGCAGGGCATGATCGACCAGGCGCGCCGGGACGCGCCGAACGAGACGTGCGGCCTCCTGACGGGCCGCGCGGGCCGGATCGAGCAGATTCATGCGTTGAAAAACGTGGCGGAAGAAGCGGAAGTCCGCTACGAGTTTGAACCGATGGAACATTTCCGGATGCTCAAGAAAACGGAACGCGAGGGCGTTCCCATCCTCGGCGTGTACCATTCCCACACCGCTTCCCAGGCCTACCCCTCGGCCACCGACGTCGAGCGGGCGCTCCTGCCGGGCGGCGCCGATCCGCTCTATCCCGGCTACCTGTACATCATCATCTCTCTGCAGAATCCCGCCGCGCCGGTGGTCCGGGGATTCTGGATCCGCGCCGGAGGTGAAATCCAGGAGGAAGCCTTGTCGATCGTCGGGCTCGATTCGTGATCTCGCTCTGTGAGAAGTCCGGCCGCCTGCTCATCTATTTTGGAATTCTGATCCTCCCCGTCGCCAACGCCCCGATCACGGCCGACACCCTCGAAATCAAAACGCATCTCTTCCGCCTCCTGGGCGTCGCCTCGCTCGTTCTTTCATTGGTGATGGTCTTTCAACGCCCGGACAGGTTTCCGGCTGATCCGACCGGGCTTGCCGCGTCGATCGGGGCGGTCGCGATTCTTCTCAGCCTTCTTTTTTCCGAGAACCGGACCGCTTCCGTCCCCGCAGCGCTCGATGCGGTCTCGTGCCTCGCCGTCCTCCTTCTCACGCGGCTCTCATTCATCGGGTTGTCCGCGCATGTTCAAGGCGGCCCCCTGATGTGCGCGGTCGGCCTCTCTGCCATCGTGCCGGCAGTTCTGTTTATCGCGGAAACGCACCGCATCGGCATCAGCGACACCCTGGGCAACCAGAATGTCGTCTCCCATTTCCTGGTCCTGGCGATGGCTGGCCCGCTCTACTTCCTCGGTGCCTCCTCCCCCCTTGCGGGGGAGGCCGGGAGGGGGGTGTCCCGTTTTCTTTTTCGATTTGGAATACCGCTTATTTTCACGGCGTCGCTCATCTGGGTCATCCTTCAAACCGACGCCCGCGGCGCCGTCGTCGGCATGCTGGCGGCGTCGGCTTTGATCGCCGGGCTTCTGACGATCCGCCACTGGAAGACTTTTCCCCGTGCCTTGAAAATTCTTTGTCTCATCGTTTCCATCTCGCTGGCTCTGGCGGCGCCGGTCCTGCTCTACGGCTACAGAGCGTCCTCCGACTTCAACGTCTCCGTGCGGCTCCTCTCCTGGAAATATTCCATCTCGCTTCTTTCGGACCGGCTCTGGTTCGGCTATGGCCCGGGGCTGTTTGTGTCATCTTTCGAAAAAGCCAAACTCTGGATATCGGACGCGGATGCGGACCTCCTGGGTTTGCTCACCGTCAATTACGCGCACAACGACTATGTGGAATTGGCCGTCGAGCAAGGGTCATTCGGCCTCGCTGCGTTTCTTTTCCTGGTCATCGCCGCCGGATTCCGGCCCATGAAACTGGCGGCGTACGGACCGCCGGGTACCACGGCTGTGTCTGTGGCTGTGCTTTTCGGCGTAACGGCCAGTCTCGCTCAGGCATTCTTCGATTTCCCCTACCACACTCCCGCCCCGCGGTTTCTGTTGCACGTTCTTCTCGGAATCCTGTGGAGTCTTGATGCTCCGCCGAACACCGGGGAGGAGAAGCAGTCGCCGCCGAACAAGTCCGGATGGGAGAGCTTCGAGTGGGCGAAGGCCGCGCTGGTTGTGATGACAGCATCCGTTCCGGCGATCCCGGTGATCGCCGCGTACGCGGCATCCGTCATCTCAAAGGTTGCCGACCCGCAATTCAAAGCCGGCCAGTACGCCGCCGTCCGGCACCTCCAGGCCTGGTCGGCGGAACTCAATCCTTCAAACGCCCTCTACGTCTTCCGGCGCGCGCTGGGGGAGGAGCAGGCGCGTGAATCGGATGCGGCCCGGAGGTCCTTCCACACAGCGCTTTCGATGCAGCCGTATTTTCCGAATATCTATTTTCATTTGGGAACTCTGGATCAGGCGGCCAACCCAACCCTCGCCGCCGCCCACTTTTCCGCGTCGGCCGCCTTCCAGCCCCACCCCGCCACCCTGCATAATCTGGCCGCCGTGGCCCTGGCGATCGGGGACACGCCCGCCGCCGCCGGCCTGTACAATGAAATCGCCCGCCGCTATCCGGACGACGACCGCGCCAGGAACAACGCCCAAGCCTTGAAGTACATGCTCGAGGAGGAACGGCCGGCGGTTTATCGAACGGCCCTCAATTTGTATTTTTCGGGGCGTTACGACCAAGCCGAGCGTCTGGCGACCGAGTTTCTGAAAGAACGTCCGGCCGATCCGGACGGGATTTTTCTTCTGGCCCGGATTTATTTTCACAGGGAGAAATACGAGCCGGCAGAGCCTCTCTTCCGGCAATACGCCGGCCTTCGGCCCGATGATGCGGAAGGCCAGTATTATCTGGGCAACCTCTATTTTTACCAGAACCGCCCGGACCTCTCGATCCGGGCGTATCGCCGGGCCGCCGACCTGAGCCCGGCGTCGCCCAAGATGGTTTACAATCTCGGCGTCAATTATTTCACGCTCGGAGATTTTGCCTCCATGAACGACTGTTTCGACACTGTCCTCACCATCAACCCGGAGGTCTCCATGAAATCCAAAATGGATGAACTCCGCCAGCGCGCCCTGCGGAGCAGCCGCCCGGCGCCGCCCGGGTCGCCATGATCAGCCGAACCGCCGCATGGACGTTTGCGGTGTTATTTGCCGCCGCCTCCGCCGGACTCTACTTCGGCGCCCGGACCATCCGCTCCGGATCGGCCGACTGGGGGGCTATGGCGCGCTCGGCGGAATCGCGTGGAGAAACGGATCTCGGGCTGAGACTGAGAATCAAGGATGTCTATTACGCGGGTCGGCCGGCATCCGCGGCCGCCGAATCTCTCGAAGGCGCCGCCGCGCCCGACGTGCTGAATTATCTGCGGGCCATTGAAGCCATCCGCGCGGGTCGGGCCGCGGACGCGGAATCGTCCCTATCCAGGGTCGCTGAATCCTCCCGCTCGCCTCTCTTGGCCGCGCGCGCCCGCGCCCGCCTCGATCAGTTCCGGTACGGATCGAGTCTTCCAAAGTCCGGAGAGATCCCCTACTAAATATGAAACGCCGCCGCCCGGATCAGACCCCCACCCCGCCCTCCGGCTCCGAGCCGCCCCCGTCCTCGCGCGGCCGGCCGCCCCGCGCCGCTTCCGTCCTCGCTCTCGCCTTTTTCGCCGCCACCGTTGTTGTATTCATCCAGGCGCTCCTTGTTTTCGTCCCGCCGTTTTTTCGATACGTGAATGAATCGTACGCCCCAGGTCAGGCCATCCGCGCGGCGCTGTTTTGGGCCGGCACGCACGCGGCCCTCCCTCTCGCCGCGGCGGTCGCCGGCGCCTTGGCGCTGGAAGTCTACGCAAGAATGAGAAAGTGAACGGAAGATCCCCAACCCGTTAACCATTTTTCGGATTTCGACCGATAAGGTAAGCATGGACACGCTGTACGAGCGGAACCGGAGATTTTTGGAATCCCGTTATCCGGGACTCTGGGACGCCTACCGGGCCGCGCGGCCGATCCCGGCCGACCCGCCCAGATCTTTCAGCATTCCTCTGCCGGATGAACGGTCCATCGCTCTTCCGGTCAACCCGAAAGCGTTTGTCCAGGAGTATCTGACCGGCATCGGACAGATTGAGAATTTCTCCGGGGCCCTGATCTGGGGCGTCGGCGCCCCCAGCGAACTGGAACTTTTCGTCCACGATCTTCAGAAAAACGAGGACGCAGGCCGGCGTCCCTTCCTCTACGTCGAAAGCGACCCCGCGGTTTTCGGCCGTGTGCTGATGGAAACGGACCTGGCGAAGCTCTTTTCCGGCCGTCACGCCCGGCTTGCGTTTCTGTCGGACTGCGGCCAGCTCCTCTCCGAAACGGCCCTGACGTTCGGCGAACATGAGACGCTTGCGGCGCGGATTTTCGTCTCCGTCGAGCCGACTTTTTTTGCGCGCCTGCTGGAATCGCCCCATCCGATCGGGCAGTTCGTCACGCATGTCCTGAAAAACATCTATTTAAACCAGACAGACGAAGAAAACGAGCGCGGCCGGCGCCTTTTGGCCAGGAAGGCGCCGGTCGCGGATATTTTTCCGGCGGCGTATCTGTACCGGAAATTGATCGGCTGGCTCAAACTCTTTATCGTCGCTTCCCCCGGAATCCGGACCCTCTACCAGAATCTCCGCCCGGTGAACGTCAAGTCCCTCATGCCGCTGTCCATCGTGATCCTCGCCTGGAACCGGTGGGACCTCACCGAAAGATGCCTGCGGTCCATCTTCCAGTTTCCGGTTCCGCAGGACTCGGAAATCCTGGTCGTGGACAACGGCTCAACCGACGTGACCCCGGAGGCCTTGAAACAAATATCGGAAAAAATGCCGATTCTGAAGCACATCCGCCTGCCGAATAATCTCGGCCCGGCCGGCGGTCGCGACGCCGCCCTCCCCCACGCACGGGGCAACACCCTCGTCTTTCTGGACAACGACGTGCAGATCCTGCAGAAGGAGTGGCTCGATATCCTCGTCGAACCTCTCATCCTTCACGCGCGCGTTGGCGCCTCCGGAAATTTCGGCGTCATCCACGCCAGCGACGAGAAGGAATCCTGGGCGCAGAAAATCCTTTTCCCGGGGCTGGTGGTCCCGGTTTCATGGACCTCATCCTTTTGCGTCGCCATGCGCCGCCAGGCCGTCGAAGACGCGGGCGGCTGGCGCCCGGACTTGTACCCGCTTTATGGAATGGAAGACGTGTCGATGGGCTGGGCTTTAAGAGAAAAAAGCTGGATCACGGCGGTACCCAGCCAGTTCGTCCCGGTCATGCACAGCATGAACCACCGCGACGGCCACTACACTTATTCCCACGCCGACTCCTGCAAAAAAAACCTGTCCGTCTTCAACCAAACCTGGGGCCCCCGCCGCCGCATCCTGAACCTTGCAGCCGGCAACAGAACCTTGATCTCCCGCCAAGAGGCCCGTCAGGGGGCCCAAAAGGGGACGGAGGCTAACAGATTAACGGTTGATCCCGGGTATAGAGCGCGTGAGAACGCCGCCCGCGCTCTGTAAATAAGTCGACTCATCCACACCTCCCCCAACTGTTAATCTGTTAGCCTCCGTCCCCTTTTCTCCTTTTCTCCCCGTGGTGACGGCCGACCGCCGCATCCGGGCCTATCCCCATGTGATTTCGATTTGGTGATTCGATGCGGGGTCTTGCGGGACGGATTTTCGGCCCGTATAATGGGGTGGGTTTGAAAGGAGGCAGAAGGATGGGATTAGGAAGTTTGCTGGAGCGCCGGACGGCCGGGACGCCGCTCGATTTGTTTGGCGCGATTGACGATCTCAAGCGGCGCAAGAACGCCGTGATCCTGGCGCATTACTATCAGGACCCGGACATTCAGGATGTCGCGGACGTGCTCGGGGACAGTCTGGCTCTCGCGCGGGCGGCGAAGAAGACCGCCGCCGACGTTATTGTTTTTTGCGGCGTGCATTTCATGGCCGAGACCGCGAAGATATTGAATCCCGACCGCCAAGTTTTGATTCCCGATCCGGCCGCCGGGTGTTCTCTGGCGGACGACTGTCCCGGTCCTGCCTTCGAGGCGTTCCGGAAGGCCCATCCCGATCATTACGCCGTCACGTACATCAACTGCACGGCGGAGGTGAAGGCCCAATCGGACGTGATTTGTACGTCCTCGAACGCCGAGTCCATCATCCGCCAGATCCCCTCGAACCGGCCGATCCTGTTTTCGCCGGACAGAAACCTCGGCCGTTATCTTATCCGCAAAACCGGCCGCCCGATGCTTCTCTGGGACGGCTCCTGCATCGTCCATGAGGCGTTTTCCCTGCAAAAAATCCGCGGCTTGAAATCCGCGCATCCCGGCGCGAAGCTCCTGGCGCATCCCGAGTGTGAGGAGCCCGTGCTGGCGCTGGCCGACTACATCGGTTCGACGACAGGTATTCTGAAATACGTCTCGACGCACGCCGACCGGTCTTTCATCGTCGCCACCGAGACCCACATCATCCATCAGATGAAAAAGGCCTGTCCTGATAAAGAATTCATCGCCGCGCCGTCCGCGGCCGACTGCAACTGCAATCTCTGTCCGCACATGGCGCTGAACACGCTGGAGAAAGTCTATCTCTGCCTGCGCGACGGCAGGCCCGAGATCGTGATGGACGAAGGCCTTCGGCTTCGCGCCCTCAACCCTCTTGAACGAATGCTGGAAATGAGTCCGGCCGCCGTTCCCGCAACCGCCGCCGCCGCATGACTTCCGCGCGCGTTCTGTGTCTTTCGTTGTTGACGGTCGTCCTCGGATCCGGCCCGGTCCACGCCGAAACCCAGACCCTCACGCGCCAGTCTGCCGACCTGTACGACAGTCCAGACGGCGAACTCATCGGGCGCCTTCAGAAGGACGTCTCGGTCGACCCGATCGGCGCCCGGGACGAATGGACGAACATCCAGGTCGTCGGCTGGATGCACCGGTCGGCCTTCGACGAAGTCCCGTCCCTTCTGGCGCGGATCAAGGTCCTGACGGTTTCGAAAGACGATGCGATCCGTACCGGCCCGGGCGGCGACGTATTCGGGCGATTCAACACCGGCGCGCGCCTGCACATGCTCGACGCCGAGAAGAAGTGGCTGAAAGCCGGCCTGACGGTCTGGGTCAAGACGACCCTGCTCCATCGCGTGGACCGTACCGCGCCGACCCAACCCAAGGAGGAAGAACCCGTGGCATCCGACCCGAAGAAAGAGAAAGCCCCATCCGATACCGGCGCGGCGAAGACCGCGAAGGGCAATCCGAAAGTCAAACTGACGACCAGTCACGGCGGGATGGTGCTTGAGCTGTACCCGGACAAAGCGCCGAAGACCGTCGAGAATTTTCTATCCTACGTCCGCAAATCCCATTACGACGGCACGATCTTCCACCGCGTCATTCCGAATTTCATGATCCAGGGCGGCGGGTTCACGCCCGACTACGCCCAGAAACCGTCGGACCCGCCCATCCCGATCGAATCGAGCAACGGTCTTCGAAACACGCGCGGCACCGTCGCGATGGCGCGGACGAACGATCCAAACAGCGCCACGGCCCAGTTCTTCGTCAATGTGGTCGACAACGGCTTTCTCGATTTCAAATCGGCTGGCGAGCCGGGCTATACCGTGTTCGGCCGCGTCGTCGAGGGTCTTGAAACGGCCGACAAAATCCGCAACCTTCCCACCGGCGCCGCCGGTCCGTTTGGTTCCGACGTTCCCAAGGAAACCGTGCTGATCCAGAAGGCCGAGATTCTCCCCTAGCGTGTCAATCCCGAAACACCCCGCGGTTTCCGAGTGGGTTTCCGAAGTCGAGCGCCTGACGGAGCCTTCATCCGTCCACTGGTGCGACGGATCGGATGCGGAATCTGAAAAGCTGACGTCCCAGATGGTCGACGCCGGCACGCTCATCAAGCTCAACCCCAAAAAATATCCATCCTCCTATCTTCACCGCAGCAGTCCCACCGATGTTTCCCGCACCGAGCACCTGACTTTCGTCTGCTGCGCGAACAAGGAGGACGCCGGCCCGAACAACAACTGGATGAGCCCGGCGGAGGCGAAAGAGAAAGTCGGCCGGCTCTTTCGCGGCGCCATGCGGGGCCGCACGCTGTATGTGATCCCGTATCTCATGGGCCCCGCCGGATCGCCGCATTCGAAAGCCGGCGTGGAGATCACGGACAGCCCCTACGTCGTCGCGAACATGCGGATCATGACGCGCATGGGCCGCGCCGCCGCGGAGGCCATCGACGCGGGCGGTTCGTTCTGCCGGGGTCTTCATTCGCTCGGCGATCTCAGTCCCGACCGCCGATACATTCTGCATTTCCCCGAGGAGGAGACGATCTGGAGCGTCGGGTCCGGCTACGGAGGGAACGCGCTTCTCGGGAAAAAATGTTTCGCGCTTCGCATCGCCAGCTGGCTGGCCCGCCAGGAGGGCTGGCTTGCCGAGCACATGCTGATTTTGGGCCTTGAGGATCCGTCGGGCGAAGTCACCTACATGGCGGCGGCATTTCCGAGCGCCTGCGGCAAGACAAATCTGGCGATGCTGGCGCCGCCGCTCGAATCGCGGGGATACAAAGTCTGGACCGTCGGCGACGACATCGCCTGGATGCGGCCTGGCCCGGACGGCCGGCTGTGGGCGGTCAATCCCGAGTCCGGATTTTTCGGCGTGGCGCCGGGTACCAACCTCAAGACCAATCCCAACGCCATGCGCACCGTTCAAAAAAATTCGATTTTCACAAACGTCGGCCTCACGCCCGATGGGTGTCCCTGGTGGGAAGGCATGGACGACCCGATGCCCGCCGGCACGCTGGACTGGCAGGGCCGGACGATTTCCGGCAACGGCGACGCTCAGGCGGCGCATCCAAACGCGCGGTACACCGCCCCAATCCGGCAGTGCCCGAGCCTCTCGCCGCGCTGGGACGACCCCCAGGGCGTTCCGATCTCTGCGATTTTGTTCGGCGGCCGCCGCGCCCGCGTGGCGCCGCTGGTCTACCAGTCCCGGAGCTGGCCGCACGGCGTGTATGTCGGCGCGTCGATGGCTTCGGAAACAACGGCGGCGGCCACGGGCAAAGTCGGCGTCACCCGCGTGGATCCGATGGCAATGCTTCCCTTTTGCGGCTACAACATGGGCGACTATTTCGCGCACTGGCTGTCGGTGGGCGCCCGGCTTTCAAACCCTCCCAAAATTTTTCATGTGAACTGGTTCCGCCGGGATTCCGACGGAAATTTCCTGTGGCCCGGGTTCGGGAAAAACGTGCGCGTGCTGTCCTGGATCCTGGGCCGCGTGAAGGGCAAAGCCAAAGCCTGCGAGACACCGATCGGCTGGGTCCCCGACCCGAAGGACTTCAACGCCGATGGCCTGGATTTATCGCCCGGCGCCGTTGACGCGCTTCTGGCGGTCCGGCGCAACGAATGGTCCGCCGACCTTCCGATTCAGGAGGAATTCTTCAAAAAATTCGGCGATCGTTTCCCGGCGGATCTTCGGGACGAGCACCGCGCCCTGGCGTCGCGTCTGGCCTGACGGGTTTACTCTTCCTTCGGCGGCCAGCTCCCCAGGATGATGAATTCTATCCGACGGTTCATTTTCCGGCCTTCGCGGGTCTGGAGAGACGCGATTGGTCTTGCCCATCCGTATCCCCCCGTTTCGATTCGGCCGCCGTCAGTGCCCTTATCCATGAGCGCTTTTTTCACGGCGTAGGCGCGCCGCCGGGAGACATCAAGATTATACGATTCGGTCCCGTAGGAATCGGTGTGGCCCTCCACCCGGACGCGCATGCCGGGATACTGTCGCATCAGATCCGCGACATCGGCGATGATTCCGGCCGCGTGGTCCGGAATGTCCTTGCTGTTGACATCGTAATCGATATTTCGAATTCGTGGTTTTGGCGGAACCTCATCCGGGCACCCATCGGCGTCCTTCCAGCCGTTCAAGGTCTCCGGTTCCGCCGGGCATTTGTCCTCCGCGTCCGGAATCCCGTCGTTATCCTGATCCTGCACCACCGGCGCACGGGCTGTCTGTGCCGCCTTGCGGCTGATCGTGCAGGCGGTCAGCCCGATCACGCAGACGCCAACCAGAAAAAGTCTCCAAGACATCCTGCTCACCCCCCGTTTTTTAGTCAGCCATCCTGACATACATTTTTCCCGCGGGCAATCTTTCGGCGATGGCTTCGGGATGGACAAGTCCGGCGAATTTCGGTAATATCGGGCGATGAGCATGAGCCGTAAAATCAAAGTGGGTCTTGTCCAGATCAACAATAGTTTTTCCGGCCAGAACTACTTTCCCTATTCGGTGGGGATTCTCCAGGCATATGCCCAACGCCATATGGATCAGAAAGATAATTACGAATTTATCCTCCCGGTCTACTCCCGCATCCCGGTCGAATCCGCCGTCCGCCAGCTTGAGTCCGCCGACATTGTCGGATTCAGCGCCTACGTCTGGAACTTTCAGATATCGATCCGGATTGCGGAGCGGTTGAAGAAGCGAAATCCCGGGATCCTGATTTTTTTTGGCGGGCCCCACGTTCCGGACCGGATTGAGCCTTTTTTAAGAAAGTATCCGTTCATCGACATCGCCTGTCACGGCGAGGGCGAGAAGATTTTTCTCTCGATCCTGGAAAACGCCGTCGGCGGGGACTGGGAGAAGATCCCGTCGATCAGTTATCTCAAAAAAGACGGCGTTCTGGTCCAGCATCCCCGTGTCGAGCGGATCCGGGACCTGTCGGCGGTTCCCTCGCCTTATCTGGAGGGCATCTTTGATCCGCTGATGAAGGCCAACCCGAAGGAGCAGTGGATCGTGATGTGGGAGACCAACCGCGGCTGTCCGTTTCAGTGCACTTTCTGCGACTGGGGGTCGGCCGTTTCGGCGAAGGTCAATTCCTGGGATGTTGAGCGGCAATACCGGGAGATCGACTGGTTCGCGAAGCATAAAATCGAGTTCATCTTCTGCGCCGACGCGAATTTCGGGATTCTTCCCCGCGACCTCGACATCGTCCGCTACTGCGCCGACACCAAGAAAAAATTCGGCTACCCCCAGGCGATGTCTGTCCAGAACACCAAAAACGCGACCGAGCGGTCCTACCAGGTCCAGAAAATTCTGCACGACGCCGGCCTCAACAAGGGCGTGGTCGTCTCTCTCCAGTCGGTCGACAGGAACACGCTCAAGGCCATCAAGCGCGACAACATCAGTCTCGACACCTACCACACCATTCAGCAGCGCTTCGCGGCGCAGGGAGTCGAGACGATGAGCGACCTGATCCTGGGCCTGCCGGGGGAAAGCTACGAATCCTTCGCGTCCGGCGTTTCGACCGTTATCGAAAGCGGCCAGCACAACCGGATCCAGTTCAACAACCTTTCGATCCTCCCGAACGCCGAGATGGGCGATCCCGAATACCAGAAAAAATACGGCATGGTCCTTGTCGAGTCGGAAGTCGTCAACATTCATGGCGAGCTTTCGAGCGAGGAAGTCACGGAAACCCAGGTGCTGGTGGTCGCCACGAACACGATGCCAAAGGAAGACTGGGTCCGGACCCGGGCCTATGCCTGGATGGCGGGGCTCCTGCATTTCGACAAAGTCCTTCAGATCCCCATCGCCGTCCTCCGGCGTCTTGCGGACGTCTCGTACCGCGACTTGATCGAGCTGTTTTCCGAGGGGACGTTTCTGAAATTCCCGGGCTCAAGCCCGGCCGCTTTTCCGGTGTTGACCGAAGTTCAGGAATTTTTTCTCGACAAAGCCCGTGAGATCCAGAACGGCGGCAAGGAATACGTCCATTCGAAGGAGTGGCTGAACATCTGGTGGCCGGCGGACGAATACATTCTGATCAAGATGAGCATGGAGGGCAAACTGGGAGCATTCTATGACGAGGCGGAACGGGCGCTGAGTCTGTTTCTCGAATCGCGCGCCGCCCCGGTTCCGGTGGACGTCCTGCGCGAGGCGATCCTGCTCAACCGCAGCCTGATGAAGCTTCCGTTCCAGAAGAAAAACCTGGATCTTTCATTTTCCCACAACATATGGGAGTTTTACCGGTCTGTGGTGGTTGGCAAGCCCGTCGATCTGGCGGACCGGATCAGCCGCTACCACATCAACCGGACCGCCGAAACGTGGGACAGCTGGGAGGATTGGGCGCGCCGGGTGATTTGGTGGGGGAACAAAAAAGGCGCCTACTTGTACGGAAACGTGCCCGTGGAGCCTGAACCGGAATTGGCGGGGCACTACTAAGCTGAAAAGACCTGGCTGATTGCTGTTGGCTATTAGCTAATAGCCAATAGCCAAAAGCAAACAAGGAGGGTGAGAGGGTATGAACAGGGGGATTATTCTTGCTTTAACGTTGGTGATGCTGGGCGCCGGATTTTCCGGTTGCGGGAAGGCCTTGAAGGAGCAGAACGCCGCGTTGACGGAGGAAATGGCGCAACTTGCGGAACACAACAGCGCCCTGACGGCCGAGAAGGCCGATCTTGAAAATCAGCTGACTGACCTCAAGGCCAGGGTCGTCGGCTTGGAAGCCGAAATTGCGGCGCTTCAAGAAGAGAAAGCCAAGATGAAAGTGAAAGCGCGGCCGGCGGCGAAGAAGTAACGGCCAAAATTTTTCGACGGGCGGCCCGTTGCATCGGCCGCTCCTGTTGTCTATGATCTACCGGCCATGGAAACCAGCCTCGCGCATCCGGTTGCCGTCAAGGCTTTCTGGTTCGGGATATTGAGCGCGGTCTCTCTGCCCCTCGGCGCGTGGGTGGGCATTTGGACGCGTCCAGCCGAACGGGTGACGGCCGGCGTCATGGCATTTGGCGCGGGGGCGCTTCTGGCCGCGCTGACCCTGGAGCTGGTGGGTGAAGCGCTTGAAAAACTCCACGGCGTCTTCTGGCCGCTCGGCCTTGGCTGTATCCTCGGCGGGCTGACCTTCGTTACCCTCAACCGGATCCTCAACAATCAGGGAGCGTTCATCCGAAAAACAGCCACGCTGATCCGGCACGTCACGCAGATCAAGCGCCGGCAGGCTTCGCACGTCATCGACCGCCTCAGCCGCGTCCCGCTTCTACAGGCCCTCCCTCCCGAAGAAATGCACGCGCTCGTGCCGCACGTCAAGGAACGGCAGTTCGAACAGGGCGTCCGCGTTGTCGGGGAGGGCGATCCGGGGTATGAGCTGTATATTGTCGAAGAGGGCAAGCTTGAAGTCACGCAGGGCGGCAACATCATCGCGTCGCTGGGTCCGGGAGAAGTCTTCGGCGAAATGGCCCTGCTTGCCGGAGAGCCGCGCCAGGCCAGCGTGACCGCGTGTGGCGCGGTGAGGCTTCTGGAGATCCACAAAACGGATTTCGACCGGATGCTTCGGACCAACGCCAGGCTGTCGGAGGAAGTCAGACAGCTCAGCCGGTCGCGCAGACAGCATCTGGAGGAAATGAAAGAGACGTACTCATCCGCCGAGTGGGCGGCGCTGGCCAAATCGTCCGCGGAGGATTCGTCCTTCAAACCTACCGCCACGGAACTTCGCGAGGCCGTCGCCGAACACCATAAAGAGCACGGCGGCGGGGCGCCCATGGCGATCTGGCTCGGAATTTTCCTCGACGGCATTCCCGAGTCGGCGGTGATCGGCGCCAGCCTCATCGGCGACGCTCCGGTCAGCATGGCGCTGATCATCGGCCTTTTTTTGGCGAATTTTCCGGAGTCGATGTCCAGCGCCGTCGGAATGAAAAAAATGGGGATGTCAAACTGGAAAATTACATGGCTCTGGGCGTCCCTCTGTATTTTAACCGGTGTCGGCGCCTATGTCGGCAACCTGACGTTTCAGGGCGCGCCTGTCGTGATGGTGGCGCTCTTTGAGGGCCTCGCGGCGGGCGCCATGCTGGCGATGATCGCCGAAACGATGATGCCCGAAGCCTACGAGCAGGGCGGCGCGATCGTCGGCATGTCAACCATCCTTGGATTTCTCTCGGCCATCTTCGTCAAAACCATTCACTGAGGAGACCCCTGTCTTGAAAATCTTGAAGGCGGTGCGTGAGGGCGAGGGTGGTGCGTCTTCGGAAAAAGTCCAGTGGCTGCCGGGCCATTTCATGGCGCGCGGCGTATACGGCCTCGGCGCGGATGACGCCGGATCCGGGGATGATTTCCTGAGATAAAGACGGGTCATCCCGGAGGATTTCCGCAATGGCGGCCGCTTTCCGGTCTCGGCCCGCCGGCGTGGCGCCGAAGAAACATTCCCGGGTGCGGCATCGCCCCCGCGGCCGGTCCAGCGCGCCGCAGACTTGGTCGACCACGCGCTCAGACATGGCCCGATAGGTCGTGAATTTCCCGCCGATGACGGAAATGAGTCCGGACCGGGAAATTTCGATTAAATCCTCGCGCGAAACTTTGGATGGGTGGCCGGGCGTGTTGATGAGAGTCCGGAGACCCGCGAATGAGCCGAGGATGTCGTCCTGCGAAATTCCGGCGGTCGGAAGATATTCCGCGGTTTCGCCGAGAAGATACGTCACGTCCGCGTCCTCGACGGCCGGCCGGCCCGGATCCTCCGCGCTGTCCGTGTCCGTTGTGCCGATCAGGGAATAGCGGTCTTCAAAGGGGAGAACGAAGAAGAGGCGGCCGTCGGAGCGCGCCGTCAGGGCAAGTCCCACCGACCCGGTCAGGCGTTTTGTCACGAGATGCACGCCCCGGGTTTTGCGCACGAGGGGCCGGGCCACCGGCTGGTCGATCAGGCGGAGCGCGTCGGCCCAGGGGCCGGTCGCGTTGACCACCACGCTTGCGGTGATTTTGATCTCCCGCCCCGATTCGACGTCCTCCGCCGCCGCGCCGACAATTCGCCCGCCCGATTTCATCAGATCCGCCGCGCGGACGTAGTTGGCCGCCGCCGCGCCGTGTTCGACGGCGTCGATGAGCGTTTCGAGGCACAGCCGCGCGTCGTTCATCCGGCAATCGAAGTACATCCCGCCGCCTTCCAGCCTGTCCGCAGAGAGGGCCGGTTCAAGCCGCCGCATTTCCGGCGGCGCGAGCATCCGGTGTCTGCGATCGGCCGGAACGCGGCCGCCCGCGAGTGCGTCATAGACCGCAAGGCCCGCGCGCACTTTCCAGGCTGGCCGGCCGCGGCCGCGGTAGCAGGGGATCATCATCGGCAGGGGCTGGACGAGGTGCGGCGCGATGCGCAGGAGAATTTCGCGTTCCACGCAGGATTCCCGGACGAGCCGGATTTCGGCGCGTTCGAGGTACCGGAGTCCGCCATGCACAAGTTTGGACGACCGCGAGCTGGTGCCGTTGGCGACGTCGCCCTGATCGATGAGGGCCGTCTTGAGCCCCCGAAGCGCCGCGTCCCGCGCGATGCCGGCGCCGACGATTCCGCCGCCGATGATGAGGAGGTCAAAGCGTTCGTCGGAGAGTCGGTCGAGATCGCGTATCACGGGTCAGATCTGAGAATTGAGGTAATTGCTCTGGGCGTCATGCCCGCGAAAGCGGGCATCCAGACGATCGCCGAGCAGACTGGATTCCCGCTTTCGCGGGAATGACGGCGAGGGCTGAGCGGTGGCGAGTTGATCCCTAGAACAGTCTCTGAACACAGTCTCTCCACAGGCTCATTTTCTCCCCGGCCCGTTTGCGGCTGATCTTCGGACGGAATGTGCGTCGACGAACCTGCGTGTCGCCCCGCGCCGGCCAGATTCCCGCGCCGATCCCCGCCAATTTCGCCGCGCCCCACGCGGTGGATTCAACGCGGTCCGGGCGGACGATTGGAATGCCGAGGAGATCGGCCTGTGTTTGGATGAGCAAGTCGTTCCGCGCGGCGCCGCCGTCGACGTTCAGGCTTCGGATATGGATGGGCGGCGTGCGGCCGGCGCAGACGGAACGCATGGCCTCGAAAACTTCAGCCGTCTGAAACGCGATGGATTCAAGGGTGGCGCGGACAATGTGCGCGCGGGAGGATCCGCGCGTGAGGCCAAAGATCGCGCCGCGGGCGTTCGGCCGCCAGTAGGGCGCTCCAAGGCCGGTGAACGCGGGGACAACCTGGACGCCGCCGCTGTCCGGGACGGAGCGCGCGATTTTTTCGCTCTCGGCGGAACTGCCGATGATCTTGATCTCGTCCCGGAGCCACTGGATGGCCGCGCCTGCGATGAAGACGGCTCCCTCCAGCGCGTAGGCCGGGCCGCCGCGGGCGTCGCAGGCGATGGTCGCCAGAAGCCCATTTTTTGGCGGCACGGGGCGGGCGCCGGTGTGGAGGACGAGGAAGCATCCCGTTCCGTAAGTGTTTTTGATTTCGCCGCGAGTCACAGCGCCCCGACCGAACAGCGCCGCCTGCTGGTCTCCGCAGATTCCCGTGACGGGTATTCCCGCCGGAATGCCGGATTGTTTCCGGGTGCGGCCGAAGTCGCCCGCGGAATTCAGGACGTTCGGAAGACGGAGCGTCTCCGGCACACCGAGGTATTTTAAAAGCGCCGGGTCCCAGCGGCGCGCGCGAATGTTGAAGAGAAGCGTCCGGGAAGCGTTCGTAAAATCCGTTGCGTGTATCCCTCCGGTCAGATGCCAGAGCAGCCAGCTGTCGATCGTCCCGAAGAGGATGCGGCCGGACGACACGCGCCGCCGAAGCCCTGGGATATGGTCCAGCATCCAGCGGATTTTGGTTCCCGAAAAATAGGGATCGATCACCAGGCCCGTGCGCTGCCGCACCTCTGGCTCGATCCCGCGCGCCTTGAGTTTCGCGCAAAATTCCGCCGTCCGGCGGCACTGCCACACGATGGCGCGATGGACCGGGCGCCCGGTTTTGACGTCCCAGAGAACGAAGGTTTCACGCTGGTTGGTGATGCCGATGGCGCCGATGTTCTTCCACCCCGCGCGGCTTCCCGCCGCCCGGACGACCGCCCGGACGCTTTCCAGAATTTCGTTTGGATCATGTTCGACCCATCCGGGCCGCGGGTAATGCTGACGGAATTCCCGGTAGGCCTGCGAAACGATCCGGCCGTCCCGCCGGAAGACAATCGCGCGGGACCCGGTCGTGCCCTGGTCGATGCTCAGGACCAGTCCGGGTCTCCGTTTCACCGTTTCATCAAAGATTGGGCGGCGTCGATCCGGAGGAGCGTCTCGACCCGCCCGAGGACGGCGGCGGACTGGAATATCGGCGGCGAGACGGACTTGCCGGTCAGCATCACGCGGATGGCCTGGCCGACGTCCTTGAATTTCACGCCCTGGCGTTCCGCGAAGTCCCGGAAGAAAATCTCGATCGATTCGCCCTCGAAATCGGCCAGCGCCTCGAACTCACAGCGGATCTTCTCGATCAGTTCCGCTTTCCCGGCCAGAAACTTCGCGACGGCGGCCTCGTCGTAGGCCTTCGGCCGCTCCCACAGAAACCGGATGTAATCGGCGATCTCCGCAAGCGTGTCGCCGCGCTGGCCGTTCACTTCGATCATGGCCGCGAGGTCCTTGAGGTCGGGCGGCGTCTCGCCCCGGGTCTTGAGAAAGTCGGCCAGCATCCGGGCGCGGTCGGCGGGAGGACGGTCGTGGATGTGTTTGCCGTTGAGAAACCGGAGTTTGGTCTGGTCGAATACGGCGGCGGCCGTTCCGACCCGGTCGACGGAAAACGCGCCGATGAGTTCCGCTTTCGTGAGGATTTCCCGGCTCTCCGGGTGGCTCCATCCCAGAAGCGCCAGAAAATTCAGGACGGCGTCCGGTTGAAAGCCGGCGGCGCGGTAGTCGAGGACATTTTCCGCGCCTTCGCGTTTGGAGAGGCGCTTTTTGTCCGACCCCAGAATGAGCGGGATGTGGATATACTCCGGCAGAGGCGCGCCGAGCGCCTGATAGACGACCATTTGTTTCGGGGTATTGTCGAGGTGATCGTCCCCGCGGATGACGTGCGTGACGCCGGCGGCGATGTCGTCGCACACAACCGCGAGGTGGTAGAGCGGCCGGCCGTCGCTTTTCATCAGGATGATGTCGTCGAGGTCCTCGCCGCGGAGTTTTATTTCGCCGTGCAGGAGGTCCCGGTACGTCATGCCGCCTTCGGGTTTCCGCACCCGCACGACGAACTTTTCCCCGGCGGCGGCGCGGCGCTCGGATTCGGCCGGGTCGACGTTCCGGCAGGTCCCGTCGTACCGGTAGGGCCGCCCCTGGGTCCGCATCGCCACGCGCTTGGCCTCCAGCATTTCCTCCGTGCAGAAGCAGCGGTAGGCGCTGCCCTGCTTCAGGAGGCGCTCGGACGCGGCGCGGTGGGCGGCCTCGTTTTTCGACTGGTAGACCACGTCGCCGTCCCATTCAAGCCCGAGCCACCGCATGGCTTCGAGAATCTGATCGGTATACTCCTGCCGGGACCGCTCCCGGTCGGTGTCTTCGATGCGCAACAGAAATTTGCCGCCCTTGGAACGCGCAAAGAGATAACTGAACAGCGCCGTCCGCGCGCTCCCGACGTGAAGGGCCCCGGTGGGTGAAGGCGGAAACCGGGTGATGACGGAGGTCATGATCTCTTTAAGACCTTGACGCCGCCCTCCGCGGCGATGATGACTTCCGACGCCATGCCGATAAAAAGCCCCGTTTCGATGACGCCGACGACGGATTTTAGCCCGCGTTCGAGTTCCGCGGGATTGGAGATGCCGTTGAATCTACAGTCCAGAATAAAATTCCCTCCGTCGGTGACATAGGCTTTGCCGGTGTCCGCCTTCCGAAGAACCGGCTTGGCCCCGAGCTTCTCCAGTTTCGCCGGAAGGACTTCCCAGCCAAACGGCGAGACCTCGACCGGCAGAGGCGCTTTCGTGCCGAGGAGCTTGACCTGCTTGGACTCGTCCGCGACCACGATAAATTTTTTCGACGCGGCCGCAACAATTTTCTCCCGAAAGAGCGCCCCGCCGAGACCCTTCACGAGATTCAACCCGGGATCGACTTCATCCGCGCCGTCGATCGTGATGTCGAGGGTCGGGTGAGATTCAAACGTCGTCAACCGAATCCCGACCTTGCGCGCATGTTCCTCCGTCCGCACGGACGTCGGCACGGCCACGATGTCCTTGAGAATCCCCTCGCGGATCCGGCGCGCCACCGCCTCGACCACAAAAAACGCGGTCGACCCGGTCCCCAGCCCCACCGCCATCCCGCTCTGGATGCCTTCGACAGCTTTCTCGGCCGCCATTTTTTTTAACTCCGATACGTCCATTCGGGTCCGCCTTCTTCCCAGATCTCTTGTCTCCGATACACCGATACACCGACACACCGATACTTCCAAACAACCCGCCCGGGAGGACTCGAACCTCCAACATCCAGATCCGAAGTCTGGCGCTCTATCCAATTGAACTACGGGCGGACGCATGGATGCGTCCGTACCCGAAGGCGGGAATTCGGCCGCCCATGGACGAGCGGCCGCCGCCGAAGGGTGCGGAGACACCGTCGGACACCGTCGACAGTAGATGCACCCTGCGGAATATTCAAGAAATAGGGAAATGGGGCCGGGTATTGACATTATTGACATTTGAAATAGAGTCGGGGTCATGGCTAGGCCGGTGAGAATCGACGTTGAGGATCAGTGGTACCATGTTGTGGCGCGTGGGCAGAGGCGGGAGAAGCTGTTTTTGGATGAGGTGGATTTTCGCCAGTATTTGAAGGAACTGCAGAATGCGCTGAAACGCCGGCACGGGATCCTTGGCGCGTTTTGTTTGATGACCAACCATGTCCATCTTCTAATCCACCGAAGCGTTTTCAATCTGGCCGGCATCCTGCAGTTGGCGCACTCAAGATACGGCAGGCATTTCAACCGGCGTCATCGGAAACATGGATATGTTTTTCAAGGCAGATACAAGGCCTATTTGGTGCTGGATGACCGGTATTTGGCGAGTCTCCTGAGGTATATACACCGAAATCCGGTGGCGGCGGGCATGGTGCGAAGGTGTGAGGACTATCGGTGGAGTTCAGACGGATATTATCGAAAGGGCCGGGTGATGAAGGAGATTGATGTGAAACGCGTACCCGGCTTTGAAGGCGCCCGCGGATCGGACCGGTACAGAAAGCTCGTATCAGAAGAGGAGATGGATTTGCCCCCAGTCTTCAAGACCTTCGTGGGCCAGGCGGGAATGGAGCGGGACTTGGAACGCCGAAAACGGGGGCGTCCGGCGTCCAGATGGCGCGAGCGGCGGGGAATCCCGGACATCGAAGTGCGAACGGAGGAATTGGCCCGGCGGGGCGGCCAGCGGATGGAGAAACTACGACTGAGAAGCAAGGCCCGCGGGTTATCCCGAGTCCGGCAAGAGATTATGGCAAAGCTCTACGAGGAGGGATACCCTCCGGCCGAGATCGCGAGGATATTCGGCAGGACACCCTCCGCCGTTTTGCATGCGTATGAGAGATTTTAAATGTCAATAATGTCAATACCCGGCCCCGGTCCCGGAAGCACAACCGCTGGGGAAGAGTTCCAACTGTTAATCTGTTAGCCTCCGTCCCCTTTCTCCTTTCTCCCTCTCTCTTAAGGGCGTCGCCTGGTCCTGGTTCCCGAAAAAATTGACTTATCAATATTGTTAAGTTAATATTTCAGCGTGAGAAGAGAGACGCTGTATGGGCGGATGGTTCGGATGGGGGTGAGGGGGCGGGGGGTCTGGACGATCGATGAGATCCGGCGGATGACGCCGATATCGCGGGATTCCCTGCACGTCATGCTCCATCGATGGACGCGCGCCGGCAGGCTCGAACGGCCCGCCCGCGGGGTCTACTCCCTGGCCGGGGTTTCCGTTTCGCCTGCAGCCTTGACGGCCCTCGCGGCCCGCCGGGAACCATCCAGGGACATGGGCGACATCTCAAAACACATTCTCGGGTCGATGGCGGCGCTCCGCGTCAGGCGGTCGATCAGATTGGAAAAGCGGGATGCGGCCTGAGACAATCCGCGCCGTCCTTCGGGCTCTCAACCGCGCCCGCATCGGATTTCTGTTTTTTGGCCTCGAAGCCCTCAACACCTATGCCGCATCACCGGCCGAGTCGTTTGTCACCAAGGACAGCGATTTTCTGGTCCGGATGTCGCCCGGCGTCTCCGGCAGGGTCATCGGTGTGCTCCGGAAAATTCGGTGGCCGGAGACAGTCCAGATCGTCTATTCAGGCGCTCCGGGCGGCGGCAGCTGCACGCTCTATGACGGGAGGGCGTGGAAAAATCTCAGGGGAGTCGGCGACGCCGGAACCCTCACGATCTGTCCCGCCGATTCGTATTACGCCGTCGATCTCGCCCTCGGAGTGCCGGCCATCCCGTATGACCTTCTGGATAAACACGCCAACCGGGCGACCCTCTTCGGCGTCAAAATCCGCATCGCCTCCAAAGAACACATCCTTGAACTCAAACGCCTCGCCGGCAGAGACAAAGACCGCGCCGTCTTGGAACGGTTTGAAAGAAAAAGAGGGAGTATAAGAGAGGGGCGAAAGTAGCAAAGTAGAAGAATGACACCGGACACACCGGACACCGGACATTCCCTCTTCGGGTCAGGCGGCGGGCAGGGGGCCCGCGGCGACCAGGCGTTTCCGATGGGAATCCACCATGAGGTTCAGGCCTTCCAAGGTCCGCGCGCCCAGCAGATGAAGGTCGCCGGGCCGGCCGAAGACCACCTCGTCGATGGTGAAATGTTCGCCCACGTGGATAACGGCGAACCCAACATTTCTGGTGACCGTTTGGCCGTTCGCCAACAGAAAGAGGATATCCTTCTTTTCAGGTTTGACATCCAATTTCATCAGAATGTCCTCGGAAATCCAAGTGTACTCGCTGCCCGTGTCGACCAGGAGTTTCGGCAGCCTTTTGTATTTGTTTCGGTGTGTATGATTCTCAATCCGGCATCCCACATGAAATGTTCCCGAGCGAAATCACCTCCACCGGAAATATCGTTCATTTTAACGAAAAAAGCAATTGTTGGATCCCTTCCGGCCGCACCAGAGGCTGTCCTCGGATAGAGGGCATTGGACCCCCGCCATGATGGAAATCCGAAATCCCAACGAACTCGAATAACTCAAATAACTCAACCTCTGGGGAAGAGTCCCCACCACCGTCAAGATACGCCCGATCTCATTCGAACGAAATCCAAAATTTCGGGCCAAGCTGACGGGCGCGTCCGATGGAGAGAAGGAGGGCGGCCGAAAGAAGGACGATATTCAGATCCCAATGCCGTTTGCCCGTGCCCGGGGCACCCATGACTTCCTCAAGTATAGGGGCGGGGGGACAGGGGGTCAAGGGAGGATGAGAGGATAAAATCCTAAATCCTAAATCCCAACGAGAGAGCCTACAGCCCACAGCCCTCAGCGACAGAGCATGATTCTTTAATTCAGAATTTCTTTGTGGGGCTGTAGGCTCAAATAATTTAACCTCCGGGGAAGAGTTCCAACTGTTAATCTGTTAGCCTCCGTCCCCCTTCTGGTGTGACAGGGGACCGGAGACTGAAGACCGAAGACCGACCGATGACGTCAAGACGCCTGCCACCAGCATCTCACGCGCGTGTTTTCGCGCGCGGCGGGGCGGGATCCTCCATAAAAAAGAACGCGGTCGGGGGTCGAGCCTTTGAGGCCGGCGAAGTAATCAAGGCTTTTAAAGGCGTCCGCGGAAATGGTTTTCGCCGATTTGATTTCAATGGCCGTAAGATGCGCGCCCGAGTCGATGAGCAGGTCCACCTCGCAGGACCGGTCCCGCCAGTAGTAGAGAGGGGGGCGCTCCCCGCGATGGAGAAAGGCCTTGAGGACCTCCGACGCGATGAATGTCTCAAAAATGCTTCCGTACAGAGGGTGGCCGGCCAGTTCACGGGCACGTCTGAGTTTCAACAGATGGCACATCAGGCCCGTATCTACAAAATACAGTTTGGGACTTTTGACGACGCGTTTCGAGAAATTCCGGTGGTAGGGCTGAAGCAGGTGGACGACGGAACTGGACTCGAGCACCGAAAGCCATTGGCGGGCCGTGGGGTGGGTGATACCGCAGTCGGAAGCCAATCCCGATAAATTCAACACCTGTCCGGACCGGCCGGCGCACAGCTGAACGAATCGTTGAAACGTCAGCTGATCTCCCATGCGAAGGACGTCCCGGACGTCCCGCTCCAGATACGCCGTAATATAGGCTTCAAGAAAATCCGCCGCCTGGAGATGCTGATCGTGGATCCTCGGATAGAGTCCTGTAAACAGCAGTTCGTCCAGGGGGACATCCCTCGGCGGACGTTTTTTCGGCGACTCCGCGGCATATCGGGAAGGATCTTCGGGGCGTCGCCGGCCGAGTTCGGCCAGGCTGAAAGGGAGCAGTTTCAGATAGGCGGCCCGTCCGGCCAGGGACTGGCTGACCTTGGAAAGCAGGTTGAACTGTTGGGAGCCTGTCAGAATATAGCGGCCGTGAGCGGCGTCCTCATCCACCGCGCTCTGGATGTAGGAGAGGAGGTCCGGCGCCCTCTGGGCCTCGTCGATGATCACCCGATGTTTGTGCTCCGACAGAAATCCCCGCGGGTCGCGCGCGGCAAACTCCCGGTTGTCAATGGTCTCCAGGGAGACATAGGAATAGCGGGGGAACGTCATTTTGGCCAGCGTGGTCTTGCCGGATTGCCGGGGGCCCGTCACGACCACCACGGGAAACTGTCCGGCCAGAGACGCCAGCTTCGGCCCGATCGTTCGGCGAATCATGATGGGGGCAGTATACCCCCAGCGGGCGGGTTTGTCAAATTGTAAATATGATTTTCAATTTGTCAGACCCACGGGATCCGCCCCCGCGATCTGTTCATCTGTTGGCCTCCCCTCCCGCGCGGGCTTGAAATAACTCAACCTCTGGGGAAGAGTTCCAACTGTTAATCTGTTAGCCTCCGTCCCCTTTCTCTCCGAGGGGTTACCCGGCACTTGGTCCCCGTGTTCTTTTCTTCAATTTCGGCTTTCCGGATTTTTCGTTGTACCGGAGTCTCACCAGCAGGTCCTTGTCCTTTTCCCGGCCCGCCAGACGCTTCATTTCTATCAGATGGGACTTGGATGCCAGCCTGACAGGCGTGCCGTAATAGGTGAATTTCACCGAATCCCGCCAGATGTCCTTGAAAGCGACGCCTGTGTCGCCGACGGCCAGGTCCATGTGGTAGAAGGCCGCCGGAGTGAAGATCGAAAAAGTCCCCGATTTCGTCAGCCGGGGGGATTTCCACTTCCATCCGTCGAATACCGTCATGGTTCGGCCCGCTTCCGTCCAAGTGATATGAACTTCCTCCGGAAAGGGGGTCTTCTTCAGCAGGTTCAGGATGGCGACCGGAGAGGATATGCCGGCGTCAAATAGGAAATCACAATCCTCCGTGCCGAAGGTGACTTTGCCTTCCCTTCCCAGATGCATGTTCAGCGCCTCCAGGCCGAAAAAAACAAAAGGAACCTTGTGCCGGTTCAGCATGGACAGAACCGCGGCAATGGTTTCCTTCAGCATGTCAACCTATGCCGCACGCCGGATGGAGTCGCGGCCTTCAATGAATGCCATGGATGCGGCGATGGCTGGGCCCAGTTCGCCGATGTCCCCCCGCCTTGGCCGCGGCAGACGGCGAAACCGCTCCAGGTTCACCTCCGGCCGGATGTCGGCCCGAAAACCGGTCAGGGCGCGTTGAATCCTCCGAAGCTTCGTCCGGGCCAGGCGAAGCTGATTTCGGCGATTCCGGGCTTTCCCGAGAGTTCTACCCAGGCGCAGGACCTCCGGACAGCCGGCGGGCCCGGCATAGACGGACACGTGCCGACCGCGGACCCGCCGGACGACGTATGCGTACCGCCGCCCGGAGATCGTCTTGATGGATAGGCATCCATTCGGCGAAGCGCCCGGTCTCGCGATCAGCCGGGAAATCCCCCGCTGGAGCCGCCGTTCCTCCATCTCAAGAGCCCTGAACACGTCCATGCCGGCCCCGACCTTTCCACATGCACCCGGATTAACAGGGTTTTGACTTTTTCATCAGTTTCTTAACTAACTTATATAT
>JACQOF010000116.1 GCA_016202645.1 bacterium | reverse complement strand
GCGGCCAGATAGGGACGGTCTAGATAGTAAACTTCCCGGCCTTGGAAGAGAAATAATTTTGAGGGGGGACCGTATTTGTTTCGGACTTCGGTCGCGACGCGTTTTTGAAATTCCCGGACCCGGCGGCCGGCGCGCTCGGCGGAGATGTTCCGGTTCGACAGCCACTCGATCAGCGGCAGGACGCCGTGGTCGCTGGTAAGGACGATCAGCGTCTCCTTTAGGGAGATTTCTTTTTCGAGAAAGTCGAGGAAACGGCCCAGGTGCCGGTCAATACGCAGGATCGAGTCCATCACTTCGTGGCTGTTCGGGCCGAATCCGTGGCCGATTGGATCGGTGGCGGAAAGGCTGATGGCCAGAAGATCGACGTGGCGGTCACGCCCAAGTTTATTTTGGCGGATGATTTCCCGCGCAAGTTCCAGAACGTATTCGTCGATAAACGGTGTCTGGTAAAACGCCCGGTAAAATTCTCCGTCCGGAAGGCCGGACGCGGTTTTCAGCCAGTGCGGAAAGACCGGCGCTTCTTCCTCTCCCCACGCGGCTTCGCCGGGATGGTCATCCGGTCCCGCCAAGCGCTCGTAGAGTGTCTCCGGCTCGATACGCGTCCATGCCTGGCCGTAAAATCGATCCGGCCATTTTGCGGCGTTGAAAGCCTGAATGAACACGGGAAACGTGTCGGCATAATAATCGCTCGTCATGAAGTCGCCGCTGTCGCGGTCGTACCAGTAAACTCCGTCCGGCCGGCGCCCGCCCATCAGGATGGCGGAACGGTCTTTGCCGGCGACGGAATAAACCTGGGATTTGGGGGATGCGTCTTTGAGCCAGTCCCCGATCGTCGTCGCGTCCACACGGCGGAAGGACATGCCGGGACGCGCGCCATTGAGTTGGACCGCCTGGGTGTCTTCAACGCAGTAGATGATGCGCCGCTGGGTCGGATCGTAAAACTCGTTGGCCGGAACACCGGCGGGGCCCGGATGTCGGCCGGATAGTATCGTCAGGTGTCCCGGAGCGGTCTGGGTCAGGGCATGCCGGTGATGCGCGTTTTTGTAGCGGACCGATTTCTCCGAGAGAAATTTCAATCCCCCCGTCAGTGCCGGGGCAAAGCGGTCCAGGTAATCAGCGCGCATCTGGTCCACGGAAATGACCACCACCAGGCGCGGCGATGCCATGGCGGGCATTCCGAGGACGACCGTCAGCAGAACGGCGCCCGGCAGTATTCCCTGCATTCTATGGACCATGCTAGGGTGTATAGCAGAATTCGACATGAAACTAAAGTTTGGGCTCGTTTCTTTTCCCTTCATTTTGGCGGTAACTCTGGCTGGAGCGCAAACGCAAGCGGACGACATCCCATCCGTCCGCATTCCACGCGTGGATACGCCGCCGGTCGTGGACGGACGCCTGGCGGAACCGGTTTGGAGAAAGGCGGCTCGGGTAAACCTGCGGGACAATCAGACGGGCGACACGGCCGTCGTCCCGACGGAAGCATGGCTGATTCAGACCGACGGATTTCTCCACGTCGCGTTCCTCGTGACTGATACGGACGTTTCGGCAACCCTGACGGCCCGGGACGACAATCTATGGCGGGAGGAAGTGGTGGAAATTTTTCTGGATCCGGAAGGCCTGGGCCGGGAGTATCTCGAAATCGAGGTGAATCCGCTGGGAGCGCTTTTTGACGCTTGGATAAATTTTGACACAGAAATCGATTTTGAATCGGCTGTTTTGTTTGACCTCAATAAACTCTCCGTCGGCGTCCACGTCCACGGAACCCTCAACGACACCTCGCCCGACACCGGCTGGACCTGCGAACTGTCCATCCCCCTGACAGAACTCCCAACCCCTCTCTCCACCCTCCCCCGACTGAATTTGACCCGCATCGACCGCGAAAACGCCCGCCACGTCTACCGCGCCTGGTCCCCAACCCTCCGCTGGTTCCACGTCCCCTCCCGCTTCGGCCACGGGAGGGCAAAAGGGGACGGAGGCTAACAGATTAACAGTTGACCCGGGACGCTGATCTGGTCACGGCCTCTTCAGGCCTATTTACCCCGGGAGAGAAAAAGCAAGTGTTAATCTGTTAGCCTCCGTCCCCTTTTGGTGCCTTTTGGTGGTGGGAGGGCTTGCCATGCTCGGTCTTCATTTGAGGGATCTTTGCAGACTAGGAGGAGGTTGCAGCCGGCGGTGTGGGCTTTGAGGATGGCGTCTTCAATGCTGTAGGATTCCGTGATGGCGCCCATTTCCAGGTCGTCGGAGAGGATCTGGCGGTTGAAACCCATTTCATTTTTCAGTAAGTCGGTGATGATTTTCTTTGAGAGGGTGGCGGGGTTGTCGGGATCGAGATTCGTGTAGCGGATGTGTGAGATCATGACCGTGTCGACGCCGGCGGCGATGGCGCGGCGGAAAGGGATGAGGAACCGC
This sequence comes from bacterium, assembly GCA_016202645.1. Classification (GTDB taxonomy): domain Bacteria; phylum Lindowbacteria; class 2-12-FULL-62-27; order 2-12-FULL-62-27; family 2-12-FULL-62-27; genus JACQOF01. Next base: position 11,803 of record JACQOF010000116.1, on the reverse strand, counting down.
TCCTGCTCTTTGCGGGTTGTTTTGATGGTTGGGCCTGTTTCGTGCGGATCGAGGTCGGCGGGGCCGACGCCCGGGAAATGTTTGGCGCAGGTCAGGATGCCGCCGTCGTGCATTCCTTGGATGAATGCTTCCGCCATCTCCGAAACCCGCTCCGGGTCCGAGCCGAAACAGCGGTCGACCATGCGCGGGTGGGAGGTCGGTGTGAGCACGTCAACGACCGGGGCCAAGTTGAGATCAAATCCCCAGTCTTTCAAGGCGTCGGCGGCGGTTTTCGCGGCTGATCGCATCTTCTCGGGATTTTTTCCTTCGCCAAAAAGCCTGGGAGCCGGAAAAGGAGGCAGATGGTCCGGGAATCGAACGACCCGGCCGCCCTCGTGGTCGACGGCGAGTTTGACGTCCTGCCCGGCCAATTCCCGGATGCGGCGGATGTATCGTTTGATCTGAGGGACAGATTCAAAATTCCTGGTAAACAGGATCACCGATTCCGGCCGGATCCGGTTGAGGCGTTCTTCTTCTTCCGGTGTTACTTCCGTGCCGGAAAGTCCGATCATCAGAGGCGTTGTCATAGTTCAGTAGGTAACGTCCCCCCCAAATCTTGGCGGGTATGACCTTCAGTCATAAATCAGATGTTTCTGCCGGACGGCCAGGAATTTTTTCAGGCCTTGGCGCCATTCCGAGATAATCCGATCGGGTGTTTTTCCTTCGTCGAGCCATTTCCGGACAAAATCCGTGCCCCACGCGCGGTCGACGTTTTCCAAGCGCGCCGGTTCATCCGGCGGATACCAGCGGAATTGATCCGGCCAGAGGTTTCGGATGTGATGGAGGAGATAGACTGAAATCTCGACCGGCCGGTAATACATCGGCTGAGTGACGAATATCTGGACACCGTGGACATTCTCTCCCGCATACCGAGCATAAAACGGCTTGACAGTGATGGGCCGAAAGGCGCATCCGCGCAGGGGCGGCAGGGCCGCCGCGAGTTTTTGCCCGTCCATCCACGGCGCGCCGACCAGATGAAACGGCATCGGCGTTCCGACGCCCTCGGACAAAGTTCCCATTTCGCCGATGAGGCCGGTGATCGGATAGTAAAACACGGTCTCCGGAGTCGGAATGTGGGGCGATGGCGGCGCCCAGTAGAGCCCGGTTTCCCGAAAGGCCATCGTCCGCTTCCAGCCCCGCATTTCGATCACGCGCAGGTCCGCATGGATCCCGAATTCCGCGTTGAATAGCCACGCCAGCTCGCCAATCGTCATCCCATGCACGACGGGGATCGGCGCGACGCCAATGAAGGACTTAAATTTGGGGTCCAGAACCGGCCCGTCAACCACCAGCCCACCCATGGGGTTCGGGCGGTCCAGCACGATGACGGCCTTTCCGTTTTCCGCCGCCGCTTCCATCGCGTAATAGAGCGTCGAGATATACGTGTAACTCCGCGAACCGATGTCCTGCAAATCGACCACCAGGACATCAATGTCCGACAGCATTTCCGGCGTCGGTTTTTTGGTCTTGCCGTACAGCGAGTGGACCGGCAGGCCTGTCACCGGATCTTTTTCGCCGTCGACTTTTTCTCCGGCGTGGGCCGATCCGCGCATGCCGTGTTCCGGCGAAAAAAGAGCGGCCAGCCGCACGTCCGGGTGCCCGCTCAGGCGATCGACCGATGCTCTCAATTCCCGGTCGATCGCGGCGGAGTGGGTGAGAAGACCGACCTTTCTGTCTCCCAGCGTGATCCGGGGATTTTCCATCAGCACGTCAATCCCCAGCCGGACAGGCTCCGGCGCCCTGGATGGAGAGCCGCAGCCGGCGAGCGCGGTCAGGAGCACCACCCCCAACAGCCCACGGGAGATCACCAGGCTATCCTTCAGGGTTCGAATCGAAACGTGACCGGCTCGCTCCACTGGCGGGGCCGCATATCCGGCGAGACACGGAGGGTAAATGGATTTCTAACGACGAGGTAGGTCGTCCAATAATCCTTCGAAAACGACCCGAAATCCTTCACGTTGCCCTCGACCTTCACCTCACCGGTCAGGTGATAGTCGCCCTGTCCCAATTCATACCCGATGACGTAGGGGCAGTCGGGGAGGCCCTTCCATTCGAGACGGATCAAGCCTCCGGTCTTGTCGAAAGACCAAGCCATGCCGTCCGTCGGGTTTGTCCAGACGGGTCTCGGGACTTTGGAAAAGTCGTAATCCGACCCGAACAGCCCGAAGAAATCGAGGATTTTTTCCCACGGAGTTTCCGCCACCGCGACGTCCAGGGGCACCGGTTTGATGGTGCCGTACTCGATGAGCCGTTCGGTGAGCCGGACGCGCAATTCATTGGCCTCTTTCTGGAATTTTTCAAGAACATTTTCCCGTTCGAAGGGATCCGCCGTGAGGTGATAGAGTTCCTCCCGCGTCGGCTCGTTTTTTGAGACATACGTGATGAATTTCCACTCCGGCGTGCGCGCGCAGTAGATGTAATCCGGCACGTTGAAGGGATCCGGCTCGCCAAATCCGTACCGCGACGTCTGCGCGAAGGCCATCCGGTCCACGGCGGGCGCGGCCGCGCGGATGTCGCCCAACATGGACGCGCCGCGGAAATAGGCTGGGGCCGGCACGCCGAGCAGTTCAAAAATCGTCGGGATGATATCAATGGTCCGCATCTGCGCGTCGATAACCTTGCCCTTCGGGAGCATCTCCGGGGCCCACAGGATGAGAGGCACATGGACGAGTTCCTCAAACATGTGTCCCGCGCCCGTCGTCGAGCTGTGCCCGACGTGTCCGTGTTCCATGATTTCCTCGCCATGATCACAGCCGATGATGACCAGTGTGTTTTTGTCGAGCCCGGCGGACTTCAACTCCTCCATGAGGGATCCGACGAAATCGTCAAACCGCCGAATTTCCGCGTCGTACAGGGCCGCGATCGCGTCGCGGTCTTCGGGCTGGAATGTCACCGAGTTTTTATAGATCACCGAATCTTTCCGAACCCGTTCAACGCGCGCGCGGCTTTCGGGTGAGCGGATCATGTCCTCCCGAAAAAACATGCTTTCGTAAGGCTCGCCCGCGTTGTACGGCAGATGCGTCGGGAGATAATGCCAGAACAGGAAAAAGGGCTGGGGGACACTCCCGGCATGCCGGCGGAACCAGTCGAATTCCGAAACATATTCGACGTCGTCAAATCCGAGGAAACTGTGGTTCTGGTCGCCCTGAAAGCCCTGGAGCCGCGGGATCGAATAGCCGAGGTCGTGCAGAATTTCGAGGGGCGTATACCAGCGCGGATCGACATTCCGGGACCGGGTGATGACCCCGTGAATGCCGGACTCGAGGGACATGAAAACCGACACGAGACTTTCATTCGTCCATGCCGACGCGTTCACCATCTGCGTAAACCGCACGCCCTCCGCGGCCAGCCGGTCGATATTCGGCGAGGTGGGTTTCGGATATCCATAGCACCCAAGATGCCGAAGGTTGAAACTTTCGGAGGTCAGGTAAAGGATGTTGAGCGGCCGGAGTTTGGCGGAGGAAAGAATCTCCTCCTTTGGAGAAGGCACGTGACGAAAGGCCGCATAGGCGAGCACGCCGGCGATCCCGACGGCCGCCAGCACGAGTAATTTTTTCATGACATCTTCACCATACAAGAACGACGGCCGACTGTCTATTATCGAATGAGGCCCCACAGGCCGCGACCGATGGGCATGGCTCTGAGATCCTGAAGGTCCGTGTCCGCGATCGGATGTTTTCGTTCGATGAGACCCCGCAGGGCGATGCCTCTAAGTTCGGGCCGCGCGCTGGTGTCGGCGGCGATTCGATCCAGGAGATTCACGCTGACGGCGTCCTTCATCCGGCCGGACGCGAAGAGCGCGCCGTACCGGGCGGTGTCGCTCAGCCCATCGTATTTGTCCGACAGCCGGCGCGCGGCGGGATCGGCCAGGCGGGCCAGAGCCCGTGCCGCGTTAAACCGGGCGGCGAAGAACGGGTCGTCGAGCGTCCGGATGAGAGCGTCGAGCGCCTCTTCTCCCACCGTCGTTGAATCGGCGCACTGGCCGATCGCAAACGCCGCGGATTTCCGGACGGAGGATTCGGTGTCGGAATTGATCACCCGCACCAGATCCGCAACGGCGTCGGGATGGCCGAGGTAGCCGAGGGACAACGCCGCAATCGACCGCATCTGCGCGCGGTCGTGCCGGAGATGCCCGGCCAGGATCGGCAGGCTTTCGAGGTCTTTCGCGCGGCTCAGGCAAAACATGACCAGCGACAAATGCGGAGAGTCCGCGCCCGCGTGCGGCCGGAAGGCCGGCCCGACCGCGCCGGCCCCGAGTTCCTCGGTCAACGTGAGGATTTTGTCCCGGACGGACCCGCTCGGCGTACCCATCAGGCGCGGGAGGACTTTCGCGGTCTCGACGGTGTCGGCCATCATCAGGCTATACGCCTCTTCCTGCGCCGCGCCGTGAAACTGCACGCGAGGCGTGGCCCAGAGCAAGAACGCCTCCTCGATGTCGGCAGGGGTTGGCTCCCATGCCTCGGACGCCCGCGAAACATCAGCCATCAGCCCACAGCCCACAGCCATCAGCAAACAAATCCGAAACTTCATTCGTCGACTCCCAACCCATACTCGCCCTTGGTCCAGATGGAGCGGTTGAGAGACCCGGATGCGTAAAAGTCCTCGCCACCGAGATCAAAAAAAAGCCCGAGACTGCCGTATTCGCGGAGCCTCGCGTGGTACCAGGCGTCGCCCTGGCCCGTCATCCGCGCCGTACCCATGTAGGCGTCGCGGCCGGAAAAATCGCAGAGAAGGCCGATCCCGTTGACGCTTCCGGCCCCCTGGGCCAGCCCGAACGCGGAGTAGATATCATCGCCACCGATGTCGAAGACCGCGCCCAGGGACACGTCGTGCCCGCATCCCTGCGAGACATACCACGCCTGATAGCGGTCCGCGCCGCCGCCGTCGTAGAGCGCGCCGACCGACAGGTGAATGCCCGCGCCCTGCGTGTAATGATAGCCGGTGTATTGGTCATTTGCCTCGCCGACGTCGATGAGCGCGCCGAATCCGTACCAGTACCCGACGCCCTGCGCGAAGAGGTCGGCCAGATATTCGTCCCGGCCGCCGCCGTCCCAGATCACGCCGATGCCGCCGGCGCCGCGCGGCCGGAGACCCTCGCCGAGCCCCTGGCCCATCGACGTCGTCCGGGCCGGATTTCGGATCGGATCATTGTTCACGGGGAGAATTTCATACCGGTCATTTCCGGACGCGTCGGAGATCACGCCCAGACCCCAGACAGCGCCCATGCCCTGCCCGTAGCCCGGGATGCGGTAGACATCGTCGCCGCCGCCGTCTTCAAGCCATCCGACGCCGAAAAACCCGAATCCCTGGCTGTATCGCCCTGCGTCGTAATGATCGTCGCCGTCCCGATCGATCAGAACGCCGCACCCGAGGAGCCCCGCGCCAAGGGACCGCGCCGGGCCCTCATAGCGGTCGTCGCCCTCGGAGTCGCAGACCGCCGACAGTCCCTCGACACCCTTCGCCGCCGCGCCGATGTATTGGTCGTTCCCGGAGAGATCAATGATGAGGCGCGCGGGCCGGTCCTCCGGAATCTCGTACCGGTCGTTCCCGCCGAGATCGATCAGAAATCCGGTCACGGTCTCGTGCCGGTCGTCTCCGACGCCCGCAATGACCAGCGGACCCCAAGGGGTCTCCCGCCTGTGGAGGATGGGCTTGGACAATTGTTTGGCCGTCAGCCGTGATTTTAATTCCTTCGCCGCCGCTTCCGCCGGCCGGACCAGGGCCATCAAGTTCTCAGCGCTCTGAAAAAGCGCGCCGCTGTCGACGCGCGCCGCGTCCCGGAGGATGTCGCGGAGCTTGATGTCCATTTCAATATCGAAGAGAAAATCCTCCATGAGCGGAAGACCGAGCTGGGCCTCCTCCGCGTACTGGGCTTCAAGGTCGTCTCTCAATCCGCGCGCGAATTCGGTGGGCGAATCAATTCCATCGAAGGATTTCCAGTAGGCCGCGTCGACAGTTTTCCAGGCATCGATCAAAGATTGTCCGAAGGATTCCGGATTCCGGGTGGAGAGATCGAACGTGTCAGCTTCCGAAATTCCCTCCATGCCCAAGTCCGCCGCATACGCGCGGTAACGCTCCGATAAATCCCGCGCGCCGTCCGCCGACCGCGTCTCCAGCCAATCGGAGAGATTCAGCGGGTCGTCGAAGACCTTTCGGAGCAGGGGCGAAATAAACGTGTCTCCGGGCAGGGCGGTTTTCATGGCGAGATCGGAAGCCTGAAGCCCGCCGTAAGAAAGGTTCGCCGTCACCCGCTCGCGCAGACGCCCGGCGAATTTCGGCGGCACAAAGGCCGCCGCGGTGCCGGCCGGCGACGCCGGCTCCTGGACCACGATGTTGACTTCCACCGGCGCCGGCTCCGGCGTCTTACCGGCCTCGACATCCAGCGGCCCGTTGCCGGCGTTCGGATATCTCCTTTCCAGTTCCGCCCAGTCGGACACGGGCATGTCTCCGCGTTTTTCGAGAAAGGAACTGTCGGCGATGCTGTTGTTGCTGAATCGGGAAGGCAGGTCGCCCAGCCGGGCCGAGCACGTCACGCGATGGCCCAGCGTGGTGTTCCCGATCAGCCGCACGTCCCGGCAGACGCCCAGTTCCACGGCCGCGTCGCCGTTCCGGTCGAAGAGACATGAGGCGATGATGCTGGACGTGTTTTTGAACAAGTCCACGCCGTCGTCGCCGTTCCGCGCGAACCGGCTCCGCTGGATGGTCCAGCGAGAGCCCGCCGCCGAAAATCCGTCCTCGCCGCAGTCCTCGACCGAGCCATCCACGAAGGTCCCGCCGTTCTCTCCGGCGCGGATACCGTACCGCCGAAACCCGCGAACGTGCACGCCCCGCAGATTCGCGGGACCTTTCAATATCCGAATGCCGACCGCCGGAGAATCCGCAGGGTCCGCGCGAACCGTCAGATCCCGCACGTCATTGGATCCCTCCAGAACCAACACGGCACTCATCCCGGAGTCCCCTTCTAGAATCGCGCCCATGCCGTCCAGGGCAATGCCGGCCGGGAGCGTGAAAGTTCCGCGATGGACTCCGGCGGAAAGCACTAGGGTATCGCCCCGCCTTGCGCTACGTGCCACGTCGTTGAAATCCGACCCGGTCACTGGCAGGCGTTCCGCCGTGGCCATGGTGAAACTCTGAAACACCAGAACTGTCGTCAGCCAGACACGCATGAAGGTCAGATAATCACAATAATCCACAGCAGACAACCTGATAAAAATAAACGCATAAACTTAGGTCTGACCCCCCGCCGACGCCCCCCGCCGACGCCCGCCGACGCTGAAAGCGGGGGTCCAGAATGCGGTTCTGGATTCCCGCTTTCGCGGGAATGACGACCAGAACAGATGGGCGACATCCTGATAAACACGCTTGACGGACTTTCCGGACAATGGTTCGATTGGCGCTCTCATATGGCAAACCCCTCTGGCTTGCAGATTGAGGAAGAACGCCTTCAGCGGGACGCCGACCGCAAAGAGAACTGGAAACGGTGGGGGCCCTACCTTTCGGAACGGCAGTGGGGGACCGTGCGCGAGGACTATTCCGGAGACGGCTCGAACTGGACGTATTTCACGCACGATCACGCCCGCAGCCGCGTCTACCGCTGGGGCGAGGACGGGCTTATGGGCATCACCGACCGCGAGTGCCGGCTCTGTTTCGCGCTGGCGCTCTGGAACGGCAAGGACCCCATTCTCAAGGAACGCCTTTTCGGGCTTGGCGGCCCGGAGGGCAATCACGGGGAGGACGTCAAGGAGTGCTACTACTATCTCGATTCTCTTCCGACTCACGCCTACATGAAGGGCCTCTACAAATATCCGCAAAATGAATTTCCGTACCGCCGGCTTATCGAGGAGAACGCGCGGCAGGGCAAAGACCAGCCGGAATTTGAGATCATCGATACCGGGGTCTTCGACAAGAACGAATACTTTGACGTGACCGTCGAGTACGCCAAGGCCGCCGCGGACGACATCCTCATCCAGATCACCGCCGCCAACCGCGGGCCGGCCGCCGCCACGATTCATCTCTTGCCGACCCTGTGGTTCCGCAATACCTGGGTCTGGGGCCGGACCGGTGAGGGCTACTGGCCGAGGCGTCAGATGACCCTGACGCCGGAGGGAGCCGTTCTGGCGGACCATCCAAGTCTGGGCAAATATCTGTTCCACGCGGATACCGGGCCTGCGCGCCGCCGGCCGAATATGCTGTTCACCGAAAACGAGACCAACAACGAGCGTCTTTACGGCGGAGACAATCTCCACCCCTGGGTCAAAGACGGGTTTCACGACCATGTGATTCACAAGAAAAAAGACGCCGTAAATCCCAAACAGACCGGCACCAAGGCCGCCGCCCACTACGTCTGTGAAATCGCCGCCGGCAAATCCGTCGAAATCCGGCTGAGGCTGACGAGGCAGGCCGAAACAGCCAAGGCGCCGTTCGGGAAAGGCTTTGATGAGACGTTGTCAACTCGTCGGAAGGAATGCGACGAGTATTACGCCGCCAAGACGCCCAAGGAACTCGATCCGGAAGCCGCCGCCGTTTATCGGCAGGCCTATGCCGGGATTCTCTGGGGGAAGCAGTTCTTCCATTATATAGTGCATGACTGGCTTGACGGAGACCCGGCCATGCCCGCGCCGCCGCGGGACCGCTGGACCGGGCGCAACCACGAGTGGATGCAGCTTTACAACCGCGACGTCATCTCGATGCCCGACAAATGGGAATATCCGTGGTACGCGGCCTGGGACACGGCCTTCCACATGATTCCCTTCGCCTCCATCGATCCGCATTTCTCGAAGGAACAGCTCGTGCTGTTCCTGCGCGAGTGGTACATGCACGCCAACGGCCAGATCCCGGCCTACGAGTTCGCGTTCTCGGACGTCAACCCGCCCGTCCACGCATGGGCGTGCTGGCGGATTTACAAGATGACGGGGGCGAAAGGACAGCGCGACCGGACGTTTTTATCTCGGACATTTTTGAAGCTCATGCTGAATTTTACGTGGTGGGTGAACCGCAAGGACGCCGAAGGCAACAATCTTTTTTCCGGCGGCTTTCTCGGCCTCGACAACATCGGCGTGTTCGACCGGTCGAAGCCCCTGCCGACCGGCGGCCATCTCCAGCAGGCGGACGGCACCGCCTGGATGGCATTTTACGCGGCGACGATGATGTCGATGGCGTGCGAGCTGGCGCTGACCAATCCGGCCATGGAGGATATCGCGTCCAAATTCTTTGAGCATTTCATCGCAATCGCCGACTCGATCAACACGCTCGGCGGCACGGGTCTCTGGGACGAAAAAGACGGCTTCTACTACGACCAGCTCCGCATAGAGGGAAAACAAATCCCTCTCCGGTGTCGGTCGATGGTCGGGCTCGTGCCGCTCTTTACCTGCGAAATTCTCGAACAGGACGACATCGAGCGTCTGCCGGGATTCAGGAAGCGTCTCGAATGGTTTCTCGAAAACCGCAAGGACCTCGCATCGCAGATGGCATACTTCGACAGCATGAAAACCGGCACCAAAATCCGCCGCCTCCTGGCCATTCCCTCCCGGGAACGGCTCGAACGCGTGCTCCGCTATCTGCTCGACGAGGACGAATTTCTGTCGCCGTACGGCATCCGGTCCATGTCCCGCGTCTACAAGGACCATCCTTACGTATTTCGCATCGACGGCCATGAATGGAAGGTCGCCTACGACCCGGCCGACTCATCCACCGGTCTCTTCGGCGGCAATTCCAATTGGCGCGGCCCGGTGTGGTTTCCGATGAACTATCTCATCATCGAGGCCCTCGAGCGTTTCCACCACTTTTACGGTGACAGCCTCAAGGTCGAATGCCCCGTCGGGTCCGGCCGGAAAATGAATTTGAGGGAAGTGGCGCGGGAGATTTCAAAAAGGCTGGGGCGGCTTTTCCTCCCCGACAAAAATGGCCGCCGGCCCTGCCACGGAAACGAAACGCCGTACGCGAAGGATCCGCACTGGAAGAACCTGGCGCTGTTTTATGAGTATTTCGACGGCGACACCGGCCGCGGAATCGGCGCGAGCCACCAGACCGGCTGGACCTCCCTGGTGACGCGCTGTTTGCGGGACGCTTACTCTAAGGCGTGAATCTGAAGTAACAGACATCTCCGTCGCGGATGACGTAGTCCCGGCCCTCGATCCGCATCTTTCCGGCTTCACGGACTTTCGCGTATGATCCCAGCGTGTCGAGTTCCTCATAGCCGCAGATTTCGGCCCGGACGAATCCCTTTTCGATGTCGGTATGAATTTTCCCGGCCGCTTTCGGAGCCGCCGTTCCCTCCCGGACTGTCCATGCGCGGGCTTCCTTTTCTCCGGCGGTGAAAAATGTGACGAGTTTGAGGAGGCTGTAGCAGGCTGAGACAAGCCGGGGCAGTCCGCCGGATTCGATGCCGGCCTCGGTCATGAACATCCGCCGGTCGGCGTCTTCGAGGGCATTCAGCTCATGCTCGAATCGCGCCGCGATCGGCAGAAGGCCGTATCCCTTGAAGTCCGCCGCGCGGCGGAGAGCCGCGAGGTGGGCCTCGGCGTTCTTGAGGTTCCCCTCCTTGAGATTGGCCGCATAGATCATGGGCTTCGACGTCAAGAGGCGCAGACCGTCCACCGCTTCCGCTTCCTCCCTGGACGCCGTCTCGAACCGGTTGGCCAGTTTCCCGTCCGAGAGGTATCGCTGGAGGCGTTCCAGCAAATCCGTTTCCGGTTTCAGTTCCGGGTTGGTTGTTTTGGATTTTTTGGCGATCGTATCCAGGCGTTTCGCGACGGTGGCGAGGTCGGCGAGGATGAGTTCCGTCTCTATCGTCTCGGCGTCCCGGACAGGATCGACATCAGCCGAAACATGAACAACCTGGGTGTCCTCAAAACACCGGAGCACGTGCAAAATCGCGTCGACCTCCCGGATGTGCGACAGAAACTTGTTCCCGAGTCCCTCGCCTTTGTGCGCGCCGGCCACGAGGCCGGCGATGTCGACAAAGCGGATCGCCGTCGGGGTGATCAGTTTCGGATGGACGATCTCGGCGAGCCGCTGAAGGCGCGGATCCTCGACCGGAACGACGCCGATGTTGGGGTCGATGGTGCAGAACGGATAATTTTCCGCCGCCGCGGACATTTTGGTGAGGGCGTTAAAGAGGGTCGACTTGCCGACGTTCGGCAGGCCGACGATGCCGATGTCCATGGGTCTACTTCACGTCCAGGAGTTCCACCTCGAAGATCAGCGTGGCGTTCGGCGGGATGACGCCGCCGGCGCCGTCCGAGCCGTATCCATAGTCCGGGGGAATCGTCAGTTTTCGTTTTCCGCCAACCTTCATCCCCACCATCCCCTCGTCCCATCCGCGGATGACGCGGCCGGCGCCGAGAGGAAACGTGAAGGGCGTGTTCCGGGTTTTCGAACTGTCGAAAACTTTCCCGGAATCCTTAAGCCAGCCGGTGTAATGGACGGTCAGCGTCATCCCGGACTTGGCCTCGGCGCCGCTTCCGGCCACAAGATCCTCAAACTGAAGCACGGGCGCGGCGCTTTCGTAGCCGGGAACGTTCTCCCATGTCCCAGCGGACTTTTTCCCGGCCGGCGCAACATTCGCCGCCGGCTCCTGCTGACAGCCGGAAACCAGAACAGCGGTGGAAATCAGGCAAATCCAATATCGCGTCATTCACGCAAGTCCTCTCCTGAGAATGAAACAATGAGCAATGAGCAGTTGGCAATGACCAACGGATTCGGATATGGAGCTGAGGGGAGTCGAACCCCTGACCCCTTGCATGCCATGCAAGTGCTCTCCCAG
>JACQOF010000122.1 GCA_016202645.1 bacterium | reverse complement strand
GGTGTGGGGACCGATTGTCTTGGTCGACGCGATTCTCACGCCGACCCGGGAGCCGTCGCTACTCAGTTCTCAACTTCAACAGGGCCCGGGACATCCCCTCGCGACAGCAAATACGTAGTGATCGAACTCAAGCTTTCGCGCGGCCGCAATCGAGCGCTCGGTCAGCTCCTTTACTATATGGGTTGGGTTGACAAGAACCTCGGTTCGGGACCATGCCGCGGCTTCATCGTCGCTTCCGAGATTTCAGAAGAGGTCCGTACTGCCGTCCGACGCGTGCCTGGAGTAGCGCTGTTTCGGTATCAGATCGCCATGTCGGTGGAGCCAGTCAGCGTGTAATGAGGAAGGTCTACAAGAGGCTGCAAATTGACGACGCTCGCGCCGCAGCTGATGCTTCAAGGATGAGGCTCGTCCCATAATGGCGATTACGGGTCAAGCCGAAATCCGCGTCCGAGCTACTCAGCGAAACCCAAGGATGAAGGAGGCCCGCGGAAGAGCGCTTGAAGTTGCTTGCCTCTTATTCCAGTTCTACCCCACTCCCAGTACGGCTAGGGGGTTAGCGGACGCAGGCGCCGCTAACCCCCTTTGCTTTACCAGAAATCACCCGGGAATTGGGTCCAGCGTGGCCGCAGTCGGCGTCGGCTACGTAGTCATGGTGTCCGCGGTGGAGGAGAGTGGTGAGGAACCATATACGGAGCATACAAGGGCTCCGAACTTGGGTCTGCGACGGTGCGGCAAATTCCCCGCGACTCACGAGCAACTGGGGCGACAGCGGCCGCCGGAAAGCACGCGACGCTAGGTCGGGATCTCGAACATGAGCAGGGTCAAAATTAGCTCCCGATGGTTATCGTCTCGGTGGTGGAGTATGAATCGAAATTGCGTCTCACCATCGATCGCGGTCTCCCGAACAAACTGTGGGTGCGATCGAATGATCTCCGGCACCTTTGCAAGGACGGCTGAGAGGTTCTTGGTGCGATTGAACAAGAGGACCGCTGTCTTTGTGTCCCGCCAGCTCGTATAGCGGAGGATTTGATCCGTGGCTTCCCGCACCGACTCCGAGCCTCGCCAAAACTTGCACTCCGCAATGAAGACGTTTCGACCCTCCGTCCTTATCAAGATGTCGGTCTTGCCCTCGAAATTAAATGTTTCGCCCGTCGCTTGGCCTTCGTACTGACCGTTCAGCTGGACGAGAAAGTGCTGTCGTAACGCCTCCTCGTCCATTCCCGCAAAGGCCTTAGGGCTCCGCTCCATGACGTGCACCATATTCGAAATGACCGAGAGGATATGCTCGTATTCCTCCATCACAAGCGTCGGTTCTGGAGGGTTTGGTTTCTTCCCTTCCGACGGCGTCCGAACCGGTGCCTTCCTACGGACGGTAGGCACCGCGTAAGTCTCCGGTGCGTCGGGACGACGCCGTGCGAAACCCAGACCACCTACCACAGCTTGATCCTTGAGCAGCTTAGTTCGGCGAGTTTCGATTCTCCTCATAGCCTCGGCCTTGATCGAAGCATTGAAAGGAGCGACATCCTTCTCGATCCACTCCAGGTACCCCTGAACGTCTCCGATCTCGCGATCGAAGTTGGCCCTGATCGCGGCAGGATCAGCGTCCTTCAGCTCGACATAGCTCATGGTGAGCTCGTTGCCCTCAACCTGCCCTGTCGGCGGCGCTGACGTATAGGTCGACGGCTGGCAGTGAAAGAACTCGGGCTCACCATCGAACGGGACGAAGAATGAGAACGACGTTCCCTTCAGATGGAATGGCCTGCTGCGATCTCGGATGAAGCGATTGTGGTGCTGGCTGACATCAATCTCGTCCTCCGCCTGATCGACCGTGATCTCGTCACGTTTCAGGCGTGGCACGCCGAGCTGATACTTCTTCTCGAAGTATTCGCCCCACGCCGCAGGACTCGTCGCCAAGAGGCGTTCACCGGGGATGGCGTCGATTTCCTCCACCATCTTCCGGCCCTGGTTATCGAGCACTGCCCGAAGGTCATACTTCGAGAACAGATGTTCGCCTCTCACCATACCCCTATTTTCGGGAGAGGCGGGCTGACGTCAAGTCGTTCCTGATGAAGACGTCGGCACAGGTCTGTGCGGGGTGAGAACCCGCACCTGGGGCAGCGAGCGTCTTCGGTGCCTAACTCGGGCGAAACCGAGCGCGCTCGATGTTTCCGGTTACGGCTCGGCCGATTCGTGAGCGTCCTCAGCCTCGGGCCAAGAGCGTTCTGAGCCGTCGGCAGCGGCCAGCTCGTAACCGGCCGGCCCCGCGTTGTTGTATACTGAGAGATGCCCTTGACAGGGCACCCCGGTGCTTGAGCGCCGGACAAACAACGCCCGGATCAGACTCCGGTGGAGGCTTTCATGACAAAGGCGTCCAAGAAGCGTGTCCCCCCCGACTCGCCTGAAATCGACCCTGTCGACCTACCTGACGGACCCGATCCGCGCCGACTCCACGAAGCCACGGACCGCTTAAACACGGTCTTGCTCGATTTCGAGCAGGCTCTCGCCCAGCTGAAGCTCGGAGTCACCGCGAGTATCACGCTGGAGGAGGACCAGCAAGGCTGGTTCAAGGCGCTTTCTTTCGCCAAGTCGGGCCGCGAGTTCAAGCTCGTGATCCGTTCCGGGTTAGAGGATGACCCGGACAGCATCAGCAGCACAGCGATCACGAGCACGTCACGGGAGACACGCTTGCAGGCGGTCGCTGCCCTTCCGGGGCTCTACAAGAAGCTGCTGGAAGAGTTCGAGACCGAGATCGAGCGCGTGAATCAGAGCATTGCCGAGGTCCAACAGCTTGCCGATGTGCTCCGGACCAGGGCGGGGAAATGACCCATGCGGCTGGTCACCGTTCGGCTCGTCCTTGTCCTCGCAACGCTCGTCGCCCTTGCGGCGATGACAATCCTCGGCGGATACAACCTTCGGATTCGCTCGTACCCCGTTGACATTGATCTAAGCAGCCCACGCCGCTTCTCGGCCGCGGAGCAGGCGGGCATCGAATCGCGAAGATGACCGACAGCCGAGCGCGGGCGAAGCCCCCGGCGCTTACCGCCTATACCTGCGCTTTGTCGGCAGGGTATCCACGTACGTCGTCGTCTTCTGGGTCGCCATACGGAGGTCATCCTCGCTAACGATGTTGTAGCGGTCGAACATGCTGCGCGTCAGGTGGCCGGTCACCGCCATCGCGACGCGCTCGAGGACTCCCGCGCGCACCATATTCCGAGCGGCGATGCGACGCAGGTCGTGGAACACAGCTTGTCGGGGACCCCGGCAGCTTGGCAGGCGGTAGCCCAGGCCTTTCGGAAATCTCCCACGGGCTCACCGCGTCTCGGTGGAACTCAAGCGCGGCGACTCGGACGTTGCCGTCCTTCTCGAACAGCCGGGCCTTCCAGCGACGGTCAATCAGCCTGGCCAGATCACCTTCGAGCATGACGGCGAACTTCCGCAGCGTGGGGTTTTGTCCGCCCAGGTTCCCTGGGTAGTTCATGCCCTCTGGCCTGCGGTGAAGCTGATTGAGAGGAATCGGCGGCGCGCCACCCTCTCCCTACGGATATACGGCGGCGGGATTTACGAAGGTGGACATCCTCCACGAATCGACCACGGTCCGGTTTCCCGATTCAGATCGATGCAGTAGGTTTCCGGGCCCGTGTAGTTACTCTGCATTGTGGGCCCCTGCAAGCACCGAAAGGATGCCGACAGCGTGAGGCCGGGAACGCCGGTCCAATTCCCGATTTCCGAGGAAATTCACGCGCGGATTCCCGGCTTTGTTCCAAACTTCTCTGCTGTGTCGGCTGATGATGAGAACTCGTGAGACTCGGAACGGCGAGGGGACGCAAATCATGCGCTAATTTCAATCCCGGCGAATTCCCAGTTGACTCAACATCACCGAACTGCGTACCGCGGTTACGAAAGCGCGTGGCGGACCGAAAACACGGGTTCGACTCCCGTTGGGGCCACCAACGCTTCAGGTACCATCGCTTTCAGGACAGTGCCCCGTAGTAGGGGCTCCAGCCGCTCCGTCCCCTCACAGCGCGAGGCCTTCGCCCCCGCAAGCACACTGTGCGCAAAACGTTGCCGCTGCCCTGCGAACGCTCACCATGGGCATTGGCGCGAGCTCCCAGGACACCGCCCTGCGCGACGTCCTGCCCCTCCCTCTCAGCCGTCCGGGGTGGGGGCCTCGCCGGGCGGCGCGGAGACGTCGCGGATCGCCGTGAGGGGCGTGCGATTCACGTGCAGGGAGAACACGTCGAAGCGGTTATAGTTGCCTGCCACGTCATGGAAGATCTTCTGGCGCACGATGGCCTCCAGGTCGACCGCGCCGTACACGATCGTCTCGGTGTCGTGCGGCGCGGGGCCCGCGAGGATCTTGCCATCGGGGCCGAGGAGGCCGGTGAAGGTCCGGCTGCCGTCGCCGAGCAGCCGCCGCTTGTCCGCCGTGTCGCCCAGCCGCTCGCGCATCTCCCGACTGATCAGGCTGCCGGCGACGACCACGTAGCACTTGCCCTCGAACGCGTGCGCCGCCGCGCGGATCTGGATGTTGTAGGCGAGGTCCACCGCGTCGCCGGCCGGCCGCGCCGGGTAGTTGGCCACGTGGATCTGCTCGCCCTGCGCGATGAGCGTGAAGCGGGCGAGCGGGTTCGTGTTCTCGCCGCAGCAGAGCGTGCCCAGTCGGCCGAGCGGCGTGTCGTACACGCGGAGCGTCGAGCCGTCGCCGAAGCTCCAGATCATCTTCTCCGCGT
>JACQOF010000009.1 GCA_016202645.1 bacterium | reverse complement strand
GGCGTCGGCTTTGAGCGTGGTGGTGAGTTGCTCGTAGGGATTGGGTCCGAGGGTCTGGTTGAAAAAGTCGTGGGCATCCCCGAGTTGCCCCACCCGGTGGTAGAGGTGTCCGAGTTGATAATTAACGCGGATGTTGTGGGGGATCCGGTCGTGAACCGGGCGCAAGAGCGCCAAGGCCTCAGGATATTGTCCGAGCTCCGAGTGCATCGCCACGGCGTTCAGATAGGCGTCCATGTTGTCCCGGTCAAGCTCGACCACGCGCCGGAACGCGGCGAGGGCTTCGGCCTGGCGCTTCAGTGCCATCAGGGACAGGCCCAGATTAAACCGGGCGTCGACGTCTTTCGGCGCCCTCTCCAGCGCCGCCTGATAATCCGAGACGGCTTCCTCGTAGCGGCGGCTGGAATCCAGGGCAAATCCGCGGTTGAAATGCGCCAGGTATCCCATATAGGGATCCCGGGCGGCGGCCAGGACCGCGGTGAATTCTTCGATCGCCTTGGGGATGTTTTCGCTCTGAAGATAGGCCAGTCCCAAATTCAGCCGGACCTGGGGATCTTCCCGCAGGCGCAGGGCCTCGGTGTAGGCCCGAATCGATTCGGCGAAATTTCCCTTGATGGAATGCACCTCGCCGATCCCCGCGTGCGCCTGGGCGAAATCGGGCTCCTCCCGGACCGCGACTTGAAACGCCAGGAGCGCCTTGTCGTACTCGTGCATGTGCACGTAGACGACGCCAAGGTTGTGATATCCCTTGACGAAGCGCCGGTCGAATGTGAGCGCTCGCTGGAGGAATTGTTCGGCCTGAACGAGGCGGCCCTCACCGTCGAGAATATTGGACAGATTGGCGTAGGCGGTTGACAGCAGGCTCGTGTCAGACGTCAGGCTGATGGCGCGGATCAACGCGTCTTTTGCCGGGTCGATCAATCCCTTCTGATAATGGACCTCCGCCAGCCGGATGAGGGAAACCGCTTCGGCCCTGGACTCCACAACACTTTCGCGGATATCGGGAATCTCCGACGTGTCCGGCCGCCCGCCGCGGGGGCCCGCCCTTTCGAAGGTGGAGGGTGGGCGTTCGAGTCCGATGCCCATGAGTTTTTCGTCTATCTGCGAGTAGGGCCGGACGAAGACGTAGTAATAGAAGAAGCCGCCGATGATGACCATGCAAAGGCCGAGGGAGGCCCAGAAGGGTTTCTGGCGGACCACCCAGCGCGCGGCTTTTTTGACGGCGCCGGCGTCGTCGGGCTGGCCCTCAAGGAGCGGGCTTTTTCTTTTTAAAAATCGCGTCCAGAACGCCATTGATGAATTTCTCCGAGTTTTTTGTGCCGAATTCCTTCGCCAGCCGGATCGCCTCGTCGATCGCCACGATCGGCGGGACGCCCAAGCCGCCCTCGAGTTCCGCCAGGCCGACCCTCAGGATGCACAGCTCCACGGGGGTGACCCGTTCGAAGGTCCAGGAGGAGAGCGCCGCCCGGATCTGTGTTTCGGCGGCGCTTTCGCAGGCTTCGACGGCTTTGAGCAGATCGCGGGCGTAAGATTCGACTTCCGAGTCGACCGGCTCGCTTTCGGTCAACTCCTCCATCGCCTGCACAGATTTTAAATCGGCCTTAAGACTCGCCGCATAGAGCGCCTGAACCGCCAGAGCCCGGGCCTGGTGCCGGCGAGATTGCGCCCCGCCGCCGCTTGTTTGAGGACTCAGGCCGCCGTCGCCGGGGTTTGCACCAGCGCGGGATGAGCGGTGCGCCGGTACAGAGGAATCAGCTTGAGCAATGCTTCCGCGGCCTCCCTGCCCACGTTCCCGTACTTGCCGCCGGTGCGATCCGCCGCCTGCTTGCGGTCATCGGCCGCGAGGACCCCGAACGTGACCGCGACGTCGCCGGCGGAGGCCAGCCGGCCGACACCCTCACGGACCTGGTCGACCACCAGATCAAAATGCGTGGTTTCGCCGCGGATGACGCAGCCGATCGCGATCAGTCCGTCGTATCTGCGGCTCCGGCCAAGACGCGTCAGGACGCCGGCGATTTCAAACGCGCCGGGCACGTCATAGCGCTCGAACTGCGCGCCGGCCTTCTGGAACACGTCGATGGCCGCTTCCGACAGTTTGTCGGTGAATTCCTTGTTGAATTCCGAAACTACCATGGCGACCTTCGTCCCCCAGATTTCCGTTGGAGACCGGGGGGCGGTCGCCGGTGACGGCCGCTTGAGGGGCGGTTTCGCCGCGACAACAGGCTTGGCGGCCTCCGGTTTGGCTTTCACTGCGGCCGCCGCCTTCTTTGGCGCCGCGGCTTTCCCACCGCCCTGTTCTTTCTTCACAACTTTTCTTGTCATTGAATCGTATCCTCCTTGTGAGCTTGAAATGAATCCAACTGGATGAGGTGGCCGAGTTTTTCCTTTTTGGTTTTCAAATATTCCAGATTGGCCGCCGTCGGCCGGACCGAAATCGGGACCTGCTCGACGATCTCAAGACCGTATCCGTTCAGGCCGACGATTTTTTTGGGATTGTTGGTGAGGAGACGGATGGTCGAAAGACCGAGGTCGGCCAGAATTTGCGCGCCGACGCCGTAGTCCCGGAGGTCCGGCGCGAATCCCAGCTTCCGGTTGGCCTCCACCGTGTCGAATCCCTGGTCCTGGAGAGCGTAAGCCTTGATCTTGTTGGCAAGTCCAATTCCACGGCCCTCCTGGCGAATGTAGAGAACGACGCCGGCGCCGGCGGCTTCGATGGCATCGAGGGCCGTCGCCAGCTGGGCGCCGCAATCACAGCGGGCGGAACCGAAGACATCCCCGGTGAGACACTCGGAGTGGACCCGGACCAGGACCCGATCCTTGCCGCTGACGTCGCCTTTCACGATCGCGACGTGCTCCTTGCCCTCGATGTCGTCCCGGTAGAGCTTGAGCGCAAACTGCCCATGGACCGACGGAAAATCGGCTTCGGCAACCCGGTGCACCAGTTTCTCGGTGCGGGCGCGGAAGGCGATAAGGTCGCGGATGGTGATGATGCGCAGGTCATGTTTTTTGGCGAAGAGAGCGAGGTCCGGCATCCGGGCCATCGTGCCGTCGTCTTTCATGATTTCGCAGATGACGCCGCAGGGCGAGGCGCCCGCAAGCGTCGCCAAGTCGACGGCGGCTTCGGTGTGGCCGGCGCGCTTCAGGACCCCGCCGGGCTGGGCGCTCAACGGAAAAACATGGCCCGGCCGGATGAAATCGGATTCGCTGGAGGAAATGTCGGCCAGGCGTCGAATCGTCTCGGCACGGTCGAACGCTGAAATTCCGGTCGTCGTGCCGGATTTGGCGTCGACCGAGATCGTGAATGCCGTGCGGTGCCGGCCGGGTTCGGGACTTTCGGGAAGAAGATCCAAGCCGAGCTGGTGACAGCGCTTGGCTTGGATCGGGGCGCAGATCAAGCCCCGGCCGTAGGTCGCCATGAATGCCACGGCTTCAGGCGTGACCTTGTCGGCCGCCATCACGAGGTCGCCCTCGTTTTCGCGCTCTTCGTCGTCAACCACGATCACCATGAGGCCCGCGCGTATGTCCGCGATCGCTTCCTCGATGGTGGAACACGTGTTCTTTTCCGTCACCCCATCATCCCTTCCTTTTTCTGTAACCGGTTCGTATGTATCTGGCCAGGACATCGACTTCGACATTCACGCGGGATCCGGCCCGAAGGAACCGGAGATTCGTTCGCCGAAGCGTCTCTGGGATCAGAGCAATGCCCACCAGTTTGCCACGCTGGAATGCGATCGTCAAGCTCACGCCATTGATGGAAACCGATCCCTTTTCCGCAAGATATGGTGCAATCTTTTCAGGTACATATAGTTGTAGTACTGCGCCTTTGGAGTAAAAATTTTTGTATGGGGCGTGTTTTTTTTCTGGCCATGCCAGAGACCGTACAACCCCGACCCCATCGACATGCCCGAGGACCAGATGCCCGTGCAGGGCGTCCCCGACCCGAAGCGATAGCTCCAAATTGACCAGCCACCCAGGCCGAACCCACTTAAGATGCGTCCGTCGAATAGTCTCGGGCGTAACATCCAACCCAAACCCATCCAATAACTTACGGGTTACCGTCAAACAGATGCCATCGACGGAAACTGAATCCCCAAGTTTGACCTGCCGCGCTACCACCGGCGCCCAAATCCGGACCCGCCCCTGCCGAACGTCGATCGATTGAATGCGCCCTTGAGCCCGAACTATGCCGCTGAACATGCGGCTTCTATATCAAAACAAACGACTGATGAAAAGACTCCCTACGTTTATGAGTTTATTTTTTGGAACGTGAGGCGGATATCTTGACCGATGGGCCCGGCGTTTCTGAGGATCCAGTGGACGTTATAGGGACGTATGTGCTGGTGCGGCGTGAACGCCGGGAGGGCGGCCGGGCCGAGGATTTTTGGGGAGATGAAGAGGTGGATTTCATCGACCAGGTTTTGTTCGAGGAAGGCGTTGGCGGTTATTGAGCCGCCTTCGATCAGCAGATGGACGAATCCTTTTTTTGCCAGATTCGCGAGAAGGGCTTGAAGCGAGGGTTTGGGCGAGACGATCAGGGTTGGGGCCAGGCCGTCCCTGAGAAGGCGGAGGCCGGGCGGCAGTTTGGCCGTTCGGGTCAGGATAATTCTTGTGGGCAATTTCGTGCGATTTTTGGATAGCGGTCCACGGACCGTCAGTCTGGGGTTATCGAGAACGGCGGTGCGCCGGCCGATCAGGATGCCGTCCACCTGAGATCGGATCCGTTGAACTTCCCGGCGGGCGGCCGGGCCTGTGATCCATTTGACGCCGCGGCGCGCGATTTTGCCGTCGGCGCTCAGGGCCAGTTTGAGCGTGACATAGGGGCGGTGCTGTTGATGATTAGTTTGATAGGTCGTATAGGGCCGATAGAAGTCCAAGACGTCCGGGCTGTCCATGACGGTGACATGCACGCCCGCGCGGCGCAGGCGCTGGACGCCCTGACCCGCGACGATCTTGTGCGGATCCAGCATCCCGACGATGACGCGGCGGATGCCGGTCCTAAGGATCGCTTCCGTGCATGGCGGAGTTTTACCGTAATGGTTGCAGGGTTCCAGCGTGACGACGAGGGTCAGATCACGACGGCGGGCGGCGTCCTTCCGGGAGAGCCGGCTCAATGCCTCGACCTCGGCGTGCGGTCCGCCGAAATACCGGTGATGTCCGCGCGCGATGATTTTCCCGCCGCGCACGATGACCGCGCCGACCGCCGGGTTGGGCGACGTCGACCCGAGACCCTTGCGCGCTTCCGCCAGGGCCTCCTGCATCCAGCGCCGGTTGTTCACGCCGGTGTTTCGCCGACCAGGCCTTCGACAAACGCGGCCGGATCAAAGGGCGCGATGTCGTCCAAGGATTCGCCCATGGCGACCCATTTGACCGGGACATCTTTGAGATCCGAGCCGATCGAGAGGAGAAAGCCGGCTTTGGAGGAGGCGTCGAGTTTGGTGACGATGAGACCCGTCAGGGACAGGGCCTCGTGAAAAATCCTGGCCTGCGCCAGCGTATTTTGTCCGGCGGTGCCATCGAGCACCAGGAGCCGTTCGACCAGCGTTCCCGGCGCGGATTTTTCACAGCTTTTGGCCATCTTGGCCAGTTCCTCCAGCAGCGAGGTTTTTGTGTGAAGCCGTCCGGCCGTGTCAACCAGGATGAGGTCGCAGGATTTTATTTTTTTATCCGACATCGCGTCAAAAATGACCGCCGAGGGGTGCGAGCCTTCCTGCATCGCGAAGAGTTCCGCGCCCGCGCGTTCGGACCAGAGCCGCAGTTGGTCGATGGCGGCGGCGCGGAATGTATCGGCGGCCACGAGGGCCGTGCGCAGATTTTCGCGGCGGTAGTGCGCGGCGAGTTTGGCGGCGGTAGTGGTTTTGCCGGACCCGTTTGTGCCGAGAAGAAACCAGACGGTGGGGGGGGCCGGACAGAAACGGGGTGAGCCGTCTTTGGGCAGGAGTTCCAGCAAAGAGGTTTTCAGATGCGCCCGGACATCCTCCGGAGACTGCGGCTTCCGCGCGCGGATTTCTTGGATGATCCTCGAAGCCGTCCGCGGCCCGGCGTCCGACAGAATCAGGCGGTCTTCCAGTTCGGTCAGCACCGCCTCCGGTATTGTTTCGCCGAACGCCTCCCGGATAACGGCCTGGGTTTTGGCCAGGGCTTTTCGGAAGAAACCCTTGATGTCCATTTATGCTTTTTTACAAGTGTTGAGGCATATGAGGTGTTGCATTCTGCCCGTCATTCCCGCGAAAGCGGGAATCCAGGCATTCCCTATCGGCAAACCAGACTGGATTCCCGCTTTCGCGGGAATGACGACATAAATCGTCACGATTTTTTTATTACACCGGCCAGCAGTGTCTGCCCCGCGGCCTGGCTTTTCTCCGGGTGGAATTGCACGGCGAAGATATGGTCTTTTGCGATGGCGCTGGCGAACGGCGCCCCGTAATCCGTCGTGGCCAGAATGAGGCTCTTGTCGTCCGGCTCCGGGTAGTAGCTGTGGACGAAATAGAAAAATCCCGGCTTAAGCGCAGGGTGCTCGCGCGACGGGGCGACTTCATTCCAGCCCATGTGAGGGACCTTGAGGTCTCCCCGGAATCGGACGACTTTGCCGGAGAACCAGCCGAGCCCCCGGACGCCGGGGGCTTCCTCGCTTTCGTCAAAGAGAATCTGGTACCCGATGCAGATGCCGATGTAGGGAACTTTTTCCTCGAAAACTTTTCTTTTCAGCGTGTCCTCAAATCCGCGGCTTCGCAGTCCCTCCATCGCCTGCCCGAAATGTCCCTGGCCCGGCACGACAATCGCGTCCGGCGCGCCCAGATCTTTTCCGGACGTGACGCGCGTGACCGCCGCGCCGGCCGTTTCCAGGGCCTTTTCGACGCTCCGGAGATTCGACGCGCCGTAATCGACGAGCGCAACGCGGCGATTCAGGATATTAAAGGACGCCTTTGGTGGAGGGGATCCCCGGGTTCCGGGGGTCAATGGAAACCGCGATCCGCATCGCCCGCGCGGCGGCTTTGAAGAGCGCCTCTATGCCGTGATGGGCGTTCTCGCCGTGCCGGAGCGTGAGGTGGAGGGTGGATTCGGAGTTGGTGGAGAAGGCCTCGAAGAATTCGCGCACGAGGGAAACCGGAAAATCACCCACGCGTTCGTCCTGCGGTGACCGGCCGTTGGATCCGAGGTCGACCGAATAGACGAGGACCGGACGGCCGGACAGGTCGACGGCGCATTCGGCGAGGGACTCGTCCATCGGGACGAGCGCCGATCCGAAGCGCAGGATTCCTTTTTTGTCGCCCAGGGCTTTTTTGAACGCTTGGCCGAGCACGATGCCGATGTCCTCGACCGTGTGGTGGAAATCGACCTTGAGGTCGCCCCGGGCGTGGACTTTGAGGTCAAACAGCCCATGCTTGGTGAAGGTCTCAAGCATGTGGTCCAGAAATCCCATGCCGGTGTCGATGAGATATTTTCCGGTCCCCTCGATGACGAGACGAACTTCGATCTGGGTTTCCCGGGTCTTCCGGTCGATCGCCGCCTGCCGGGCGGCTCTTCGGATGATTTTGATTACGCGCGCCATCGAGTTTTCTCCAGTTGGTCAAGACTCCGAGCCAGCTTCCGCATTTCCTCCGGCCGGCCAACCGTGATCCGGACGTGGGATGCAAGCCGCGGCTCGCTGAATATCTTGACGAGTATACCCCGCGCCCGGAGAAATTCAAAAAGTTTTTTGGGGTTCGGCGCGCGAACCAGCACAAAATTCGCGTCGGTCCGGCAGGGCCGCAGATTCGGGCTGGACCTCAGGCGGCGGAGAAGCTTGTCCCGTTCCGCAAGAATCGTCCGGATATTTTTTCGCAAGGCGTGGTCTGACGCAAGCGTGGTCATCGCAAGGGCCTGGCCGAGGCCCGATAGGTTGTAGGGAAGGCGGACGACGTTCAGGAGGCTTGTGACGTTTGGATGCGCGAGTGCAAGACCCACGCGCCCGAGCGCGATCCCCAGGGCTTTCGAAAACGTGCGGAGGATGACGAGGTTCGGATATTTCCGGAGAAGCGGCAGAAACGTCCTTCCGGAAAAATCGACGTAGGCCTCGTCGATCACCACGATACCCCGCGCCCGCCGGAGAATCTCCCGGAGTATTTTTTCGGAAAAACAGTTTGCGGTTGGATTGTTCGGATACGCGAAAAACCACAGCCGCGCGGTATTCAGAAGTTTCCGGTCGAGAAACCGTTCCGTGAGGTCGAAGTCCTCCCCGAGCGGAAGTTTGACGACCCGCGCGCCGCGGATCCGGGCCAGGCGCTCGTACATGACGAACGTCGGATCGGGAACGACGACCGTCTCGCCGGGCGAAACGAGCGCGTCGATGAGACAGCCGATCAACTCGTCCGAGCCGTTTCCCGCCACGATCCAGTCGGGGCGGAGGCCCAGGCGTTTCCCGACCGCCCCGCGCAGCTCTGTCGACGGGCCGTCCGGGTATCGGTTGAAAACCAGCGTGCGGATTTTCCGCAGAAACTTTTTCCGGATCGAACCCGGCAGATCAAACGGGCTTTCGTTCGCGTCCAGGGAAATCACCCCGGCAAGACGGGGCGCGGGAAGATAGGGACGCATTCCCCGGAGGTTCGGATTCACCCGCGGTTTAGCCTCAGCCGCAGAGATTCCGCATGGTGCTTCAAGCCTTCCCACCCGGCGACCCGCGCGCCCAGGTTCGCCAAGTCTCCCTTCGGATCCCGGACGTTCAGGATGGAACTTCGGCGGAAAAAGGCCTCGACCGACAGCGGCGAGGAAAACCGCGCGGTGCCCAGGGTCGGCAGGGTGTGGTTCGGGCCCGCCACATAGTCGCCATGGGCGACAGCGGTTCGTCCAAGAAAAATCGCCCCAACCGGCCCTATCCCAGGCAGGAGTTTCTCCGGTTCGGCGACGAAGAGGCTCAGGTGTTCCGGCGCGATCCCGGCAGCGACGGCCGCGCAAGCTTCGAGGGACTTCTGCCTGCTCGTGAAGATCTGCCTCGCGGTCCCGGCAAGCCCGGCGGTTTTCAGCTGAGATCGCACCGCCGCGATGATCGCCGCCGACGTCGAGAGCAGGAGCGACACGCTGTCCGGGCCGTGCTCGGCCTGAGCCAGCAAATCCTCCGTTACAAGCGCCGGGTCGGCCGATTCGTCGGCGATGATGACAAGCTCCGACGGTCCGGCCAGAAGATCGATCCCGACGTCGCCGAAGACCAATTTTTTCGCGACCGTCACGTAGAGGTTTCCCGGCCCGAAGATTTTATCGACCTTCGGCACGCTCCGGGTGCCGTAGGCGAACGCCGCGACGGCTTGTGCCCCACCCATTTTGTAGACGGCTGTGACCCCCGCGGTCTCGGCGGCCGCAAGCATCAGCGGGAGGACGGATCCATCCGCCGCCGGCGGCGTGGCCACAAAAATTTCCCGGACACCGGCGGCCCTCGCCGGGCAGGCCAGCATGAGGAGGGTCGACACGAGCGGCGCCCGGCCGCCCGGCACGTAAAGTCCAGCCCGGTCGAGGGGCGTCACGCGTTCAGCATAAAAACCGGTCGAATCGACGACCGGCGCGTTCCGCATTTTTTGGGATTCATAAAAACCGGCCAGCCGCGCCGCCAGAGTCCGAAGGGCTCTCAAATCCTCCGCGGTCACGCCGCGCCGGGCCGCCGCGAATTCCTTTTCAGTCACCCGCAGATTCCGGAGGCCTGCGCGGTCCCAGCGTTTCGTGAAGCGCAGGACAGCCCGGTCTCCGCCGGATTTGACCGCGTCGAGAATTTTCCTCACGGATTTTTCCGCCCGCCGGCACTGCGCCGCAAATTCGGCTCTCCGCCGGGTAAACAACCTCAGGCTCGGATCTGTGGTGGATTTTGGCATGGCTGGTTTACAGGCGGGATTTCAGGGCGGTAAGGATCTCTTCAACGGCCGTCTTGTTCATTTTCAGGCTGACGCGGTTGACGACCAGGAGGCCCGTTGATTTCAGGACCTCCTCCAGGATCACAAGGCCGTTGGCTTTCAGAGTCTCGCCGGTCGAAACAAGATCGACGATCGCGTCGGCCAAGTTCACGAGCGGGGCCAGTTCCACGGATCCGTAAAGCTTGATGATCGAGCAGGCCCGGCCTCGCGCCAGGAAAAATGATCGCGTGACGTTGGGATACTTTGTCGCCACCCGCAGTGTGCCGTTCTTCGAAAGCGCCGCCGGATCCTTCGCCGCCACCACCAGCCGGCATGGGCCAATTCCGAGATCGAGCATCTGATAGAGGTCGGCCTCCTGTTCCGCCAGAACGTCCCGGCCGACGACGCCGATGTCGGCCGCGCCCTGCGCGACGTACGTCGGCACATCCTGAGCGCGCACGGCCAGAAACGTCCGGCCGGAACGCTCGTCCGTCACGAGGAGCTTGCGCGACTGCCGAATCTCCTCCGGCACGACAATTCCCGCCCGGTCAAACAGCGCGATAGCCTCATCAAAAAGTTTTCCCTTCGCCAGCGCAATCCGCATCATGCGCGGAACCTTATCATATTTTTTTAAACCCGGCCTGCAGCAACCCTTCGCAGGTGCGGTCCATATCCGGATCCTCCGGGCAAAACACGATCAGACCGTCGCGGGCGCGGGTGAGGAGCACGCGGTAGCTGTTGATGCGCAGGCGGTGAGGATCTTGAACCGGGTGTTTGAACGGCAGAGACGCGGAACGCCAGGCCTGTCCGTCCCAGGCGAGGTCGGCGCCCCAGGCCAGCAGGGCCGCATCGAGTTCGAGCCCCTGACAGAAAAATTCCGTCGCGATCCTGTTCATCGCGCGGCAGTGCCGTTCCGACTGGAGCGGGTCCGGACTGTACCACTCGCCGACGTCTTCGAGGGTGATCAACTGCGGCGAATGATATTCCAAGTATTCGATGTCGATCCCGTGCGGTTTAAGGCTTCGCGCGTGGGATGACGCCAGAATGCCGCACGTCTTCAGCGGTTCCGATGCGTAGCGGTCGGCCAGGAAGGACTTGGCCGTTTCCAGGGTCCGCGTGATATAGAGGTAAAACCTCTGGGCGATCAGCCGCTCGGCCAGCGCGGCCGCCGCCTCCAGTCTCCCCTCCAGTAGACGGTCCACCCAGTCATGCACCTGCTCGGCGACGTGGGACCGGAGAGACTCCAGCAGTTTCAAACAGGGATCCGTCCGGAGAGAATCCGCATGGCGGAAGTCCCTCAAATCCGGCGGCACATGCACGGTCCAGGATCGTCCGTGCGCCCGGACGGCTTCCTCCCATAGCCCGATGCCGCCCTCTTCGCCCGAATAGATCTGCTGGCCTTCCCCGATGATGCCGACAACCAGAACGCCGCCATCGATCCCGCCGGCGGCGTTCAACAGGAGCCGAGGTTCGGACTGGTCGACGTCGATGTTCAGGTGTTCCCGGTTATGGGCGCGGACCTTCTCCCGGTCCCACGCCCGCTGGGCCTCGTCAAAGACCAGTATCCGCGCTGTTTTGAGCGGGACTTTCCGGATGGCGTGATCGTAGATGAAGCTGTGAACGTCCCGAACAAAGACACGGCTCTCCAGATGGGTTTGCAGGACACGGATCAGGGGCCCGTTTCCGGAAAGGAACACGCCGCGCCGGTCGGCCCTGGCTCCATAGCCGTGGACAAACTGAAGTCCGAGAAGAGTTTTGCCGGAACCGGGCCGGCCGCTGATCAGCACCAGATGTTTTTCAGACTTCCGGAGGGCTTCATCCGCCGCCGCCTCGAGATATTCCAACGTCCGTGGGATCTGGGTGCGGCTCACCTTCGGAATCTGCGGCAATTCCCGCTCCCGAAAAACGAGCGCGGCGGATTCGATCAGATTCGGCAGCGGTTCGTAGGGCGAATTCAGCCAGGCTTCCGCATCCCTGGGCGAAGGGTATCCCGAGGGAAGCGTCTTCAGAAGCTCGGCCAGATAGTCCGTCCCGACGACGCAGACTTCGCCGATCGCCTCGACCGCGTCGTCCCTGCCGGTCAGAAGCACCACTCCCTGAATTTTGAAGGTTTGACTTTCGAAGTGGTAAGACTGCATGTCGCGGATGATCGCGGAGCAGGATTCCATTTCGGCTTGCGCCTGGCGATCCTCCCGCCGCGCGGCGATCAGCACGACAGCGCCCTTCGTCAGGAGGCATGCATCGATCCGCCGGCCCGGTTCGCCGGGCAGTTCATAGTCGATCGCCAGCCACCAGCGTCGTGCCTGCGGCAGATCGGCGGAAATGCCTCGCAAGACATTCCTCAGATCCAGCCGGAATGTTTCCCGGCCCGGATCCGCCCCGGAGAGAGGGCCATCCAGAAACGACTCAACCGATCCAAACCACATCGCCCTGCCGGACTGCGGATTCAAGTTTGACATCGAAACCAGTTTAACATCCATCCGTCCCCAGGGAACCCCTGAGTTCTTGACGGTTGCCTGTCGATTCTGATTGCATGCCCGCGATGGGATCTGTAAACCCTGCTGAAAACACCCTGCTCCTGAAAAAAATCTATCAGGCCCTGCGACGCGCCCACGGCCCGCGCGGGTGGTGGCCGGTGCTGAGGCCGGGCGCGGGCCCGGAGGACCGGCCGGTGTACGATCCGAAACGCAAACGCCTCACGGCGCGTCAGCGGTTTGAAGTAGCCGTCGGCGCGATCCTCACGCAGAATACGGCGTGGGCGAATGTGTCCAAGGCGCTGGTGAACCTTCACCGCGCCGCCATGCTGTCGGGGGAGGGATTGCGGAGAATCCCGCGCGGCCGCCTGGCGCGGATGATCCGGCCGTCGGGATATTTCAATCAGAAAGCAAAAAAATTGAAAGCATTCCTGGCGTTTCTGGATGATTGGAAATCAGGCGGCAGGGAACTGGAAGGCCTCTTGCGCGAGCCGCTTGGCGTCGCCCGGGAAAAACTGCTTGAAGTGAACGGCATTGGCCCGGAAACCGCCGACTCGATCCTTCTCTACGCGCTCGACAAACCCATCTTCGTCGTCGACGCCTACACCCGCCGGATTTTCTCCCGGCATGGATGGATCCGGGGCGATGAACCCTACGATGATGTGCGATTGTGGTTCGAAAAAAATCTTCCGGCCGGCGCCCCCCTCTTCAACGACTACCACGCCCAGATCGTCGAAACCGGCAAGCGCTACTGTCACCGTGTCCGCCCGGACTGCCCCGCGTGCCCGCTTTATCGCCGTTCCTTTTTTAAGACGATCCGGTCGTGGAAGAAACTGAAAATCGGCCGGGCTTTCTTGCATAGTTGACCCTTTTTTATGATAATGAGGGCGTTATGAACACTTCTGCAGATAAACCCAAGCCTGAGGGAGACGGCCGTCTGGATGTCCTCCTCATCTATCCACCCTGGGCGGCTTTGGAGAAACGGGCGATTCTCCAAAACAACCTGCCGCCGCTCGGTGTCCTGTCGATTGCGTCATACTTGGAATCGAAGGGGTACCGGGTGGGTATTGTGGACGTACACGCGGAGCGGCTGGACGAAAAGGAAGTCGCCGAGCGGGTGGCCAGGGCCCGACCAAGGTTCGTCGGAATTGCCGTATTGACCAATATGTCCATCCCGGCCCATGCCATCGCCCGGATCGTCAAGCGCGAGGTGCCGGACTGCACGGTGGTTGTCGGCGGAGTCCACGCGGAGGCGATGCCGGAGCGGATGCTCCGCAACAGCGCTGTCGACCTGGTGGTGCGCGGCGACGGCGAGGACGCGATGTGGGAGATTCTCTCCGGCAAACCCATCACCGATATACTGGGTCTGAGTTACCGGGAGGGCATGACGGTCCGGCACAATCCGCCCCGCCCGGTCGAAATGAACCTCGACAAATTTCCCTTCCCGGCCTATCACCTCATCGATTTCGACAATTATTTTCCGGCCGCGGGTTCCTATCGAAACCTCCCGGCCATCAACATGCTGATGACCCGGGGCTGTCCCGGCCAGTGCACCTTCTGCAACTCGGCCTTCACCACCCTCCGCTGGCGTTCGCCGGAACGGGTGGTCGAGCAGATCAAGATGCTCCGCTACGAACACGGGATCCGGCAAGTCATGTTCTATGACGACACGTTCACGGTGGCCAAGCAGGTGGTGCTCCGGTTCTGCAAAAAAATGGTGGAAGACAAAGTGGACGTGACGTGGACGGCTTACGTCCGCGGCGATTGTTTCAACGATGAGATGGCGGCGGCGATGAAGGCCGCCGGCTGTCACCAGGTCTTGATGGGGATTGAGACGGGCGACGAGGAGATCATGAAAGTCATCCAGAAGCCGATCAACAAGGAGCGGTACCACAAGGCCGTGAAGACCGCGCACGACAACGGCCTGGAAGTTCGCGCGTCTTTCATCATCGGAAACGTGGGGGAAACATTCGAGACCATGCGGGCGACCCTCAATTTCGCGATTGAACTGGACGTCGACATTTTTCAGCTCAACATCAACACGCCCTATCCCGGGACCCAGCTCTACAGTTACGCCGATCCCCGGGGCATGCTCCTCCACAAAAACTGGCACGACTATGGCCAGGGCCAGGTGATCGTGAAACTGGACACGCTCACGCCCCAGGACATCTATGATTTCGAAAAATACGCGTGGCGCCGGTTTTACATCCGCCCGAAAATGCTCCTGAGACAGCTCAAGCGCATCGGGACTCTCCGGCACATCAAGGATCTCTACAACGCGTTCAGCATGCTCATCATCGGCGCCATCTGGTACAGGACGCCGAAATGGGGATACTGGAAGAATTTTAAGGAAGAGGATCTGCTGGATATGCCGATCTCGGAACCGCAGGTCAACCGGCTGACCTACGAGCTCCGGCAGGGCGCCGCCGCTTTCGGCTAATTTCTCCCCGACTTCAACTCGTTCAATCCCTCCTCGATTCCGACGACCGGAACATATCCAAACGCCCGGGTGAAGGGATCCTCGTAGGCGTGTGGATTTGTGAAGTAATCGATATTTTCCGAACGAAGATTCGCCAGGGGACCGATCCGCAGGGCCTCCGGAATAAGGGACACAACCCCGCAGGCCATCCGCAGGGGAGCTTCGGGCAGGCGCTTGAATTGGCCCGACCCGCGTAAAATCCGCGAGGCCGATTCGAACCATTCCCGAAAGGTCAGGCGGTCCGGCGACAGTCCGTGATAGACCTCGGCCTTAAACCGGGATTTTTCCAAGATTCGTTCGATCAGCCCGATGACGTCTTTCAGGTGGACAAACCGGCAGGTAAATTCTCCGCTTCCGATCAGCGGAAATTTCCGGTCGGCGGCGTCGCGCAGGATCTTGTTCCAGCCGGCCGTATAGGCGGCGTCTCCATAGATCGCCGGAAACCGCGCGATGGCTACCTCGAGACCCTTTTCCACCTGGGCGGACTTCAGCATCTCTTCCGAGGCCATCTTGCACCGCCCGTACAAGTTCAGCGGAATTCCATAGGGCGCGTCCTCGTTTCGCGGCTGGCCGGAATTTTTCCTGAAGAGAACTCCCATCGTTGAAACATAAATCAGTCTGGCGCCCACGCTCAAACAATAATCGGCCATTTTTTGGGCTCCGCCGATGTTGGTTTTTTCGAAGAGGTCGCGTCCCGCCCGCTGGTTGAAAGCGAGGACCCCGGCGAGATGCACGACGTGGGTTGGCCTGAATTTCCGCCCGGCGAGCGAAGCGACATCATCCCGCGCGAGGTCAAACGTCCAATGTTCATCCGCGCCCGCCCCCTTCGCAGAGCGGCCGAGCCCCACAACGTCGTGGCCCCGGGCCTTGAGGACCCTCGCCAGGCTCCGCCCGACGTATCCGCTTATGCCGGTGATGAGGACGCGCATCCGTCAGGCTAGAGCTGTCGTCGGAAGACTTTCCAGAGGAGCTTGAGGTGCGCCCAAGTCGTGCGCATGGTCTTGAGTTTGGAATAGCCAAACGCCCTTGGATAGACGATGGTCGGATATTCTGAAACCCGGAATCCCCGGATGAGGGCCCGCACGAGGACTTCGGCCGTCGCCGTGAAATCACTTGCCGTCGGCATGATTTCCTTGAGAGCCGTCCGGCGGTACACCCGGAAACCGGACGTGTAGGTGTAGAGTCTGGGAATTCCATTTCCCAGAACAAAGCGGTAAGCCATGCCGGCGGTGATGCTGAAGATGAACCGGTGCGCCGGGTAATGCCATTTTCCGCCGGGATAGAAAGGGGAGGCGGTGACGACGTCGACGCCGTCTTTCATCCAGTCCAGAATCTTGAAGATGGCCAGATGATTGTAATTGCTGTCCGCATCGATGGTGACCACCAAGTCCCCGTCCGCCGCGTCCAGGCCGGTTCGGAGCGCCGCGCCGAATCCCCGGTTTTCGGGGTGATGAATGATGCGAAAGTCCGGCTGATCCCGATACGTGGCGTCGAGGATATCGCCGGTCGCGTCGTCGCTGCCGTCATCGACCAGAATAAACCGGAGCCGGTACCGCGTCAGGCTGCCCATTTTGAGGAGGAGGTTCAGCTTGAAAAACAGGGTCGGGAGAGTGTCCTCCTCGTTATAAAAGGGAATGACGACGGACACGTCGGTCGTCCTGACATCAGCCATGGCGCATAAAACCATGACCGCCGGAGACAGTCAACTTAGGGGCAGGGAATAGGTGACTTCGAGCGTTTCGCCCGGCTTGAGGGACTTCTCGTCCCGGTCGTCCGGGTTGTGGGATGGCGTCGCCAGGAGGGACAGGTCAAAATATCTCGAACTCCCCATGAAATTCATGTATCCCTCCCGGCAATGCCTGATTCGGACGGGCGCGGACCGGTTATTTTTGAACCGGTCCGTGATGACGGCCCGCGATTCGCCAACCTCCAGCCGGCGGTGAAAATCGACGCCGCCGCCCTGTTTTTTAAAAATCAGCAACCAGCCGAGGATTCGTTTGATCAGGAGGTTGGCGGGCATCCAGTTTCCGACGGACACAAACAGGATTCGAAGACAAAGATATAAAAACGGTCTCTGCCGGATCCGGTTGGTGAGTTGGGCTTCGCCTTCGAACGTCATCACGCCGCCCTCTCTCGACCAGCGGCCGTCGAGGACTCCCGTGAAGGCGTTTCCCCGGTCCGTCCTCACCAGATACCCGGCGCTGGAAAAAACCAGCGCGCGGGAGACTTCAGATTCGATCTCAATCATCCCGCCGGAGAGCCGCCCGCGCAGGCGGCATGCGCCCCGTTTCAGGGAAAACATCGTGGTTTCCCCGCAGAAGAGGTCCCCCGTCGGCGGCCCGTCCATCCTATCGGCTTTCTGGGGATGATTTTCCAGGACAAGGCACGCTCTCGTATAATCGCTGAGGAGGGGGATCAAATTGGTGAGGTCTGTATTCCGGGGCGTCACGCAGAGGCCGCGCCGGATAATATCCTCGACTTTCGCCGGAAGATCCGGCCGGACGCCCCGTCCGGCGCCGAGGATGAACCCGGACGGATACAGTAATTTTGTTCCCCGGCTGCCGTAGCATCCGCCGGAACCTGTGACGCCGCTCATAAAAAAAGAGGAAAATTCCACCGCCGCCCGAAATTCCTTGTGCCAGGCAAAGTCGGTATCGCGTTCCATACAGGCGGCCAGGAAGGCCGTTCCGAGCGTGTGATAACCTGGGTCGGCGCCGGCATATTCAAAGAGCGCCCCCGATTTCGCCTGCCGCTTGAGCACCCCCCGGACAATTTCCCGCGCGCGATCGAGACAGGCCGCGTCACCGGTCCAGCTGTGGATGTCGTAGAGGGCCGCCGCGTTTGCCAATTGGTGGTTGGAATTAAACCCATGTTTTTCCTCATGCCGCGCGAGCAGCCGCGCGGCGCGGCCCGCCGCTTCCTCCAGCTTCGATCGGACCCCGCGGTCCAATACTTCCTTCAGAAGATCCGCCGCCGGAATGATGTCGTGGAAAACGAATCCGGCGGATACGATGCTGTTGTCGTTGGGAAGCCATTGATCAAATCCGCCGCTGCGGTTCTGGTCGGCGCATAAAAAGAGCATTGACGACTCGATCCATTCCAGAAGCCGGGTGTGCCGGTGATACGGGTTTCCGGGAAAATCCCGGAGGTAGAGGTAGGCCAGCGGCAGGGCGAACTTCTGAAAATCGGCGTTGGAAATGTCAATCGCACTCCATCCCCAGTGAAGCCGGTCGAAACTTCCGAGCGTGGGCGAAAACGGTTCACGGTCCAGGTGGCTGAGCAGGAGCGGCGCCTGATCGAGCAGGTGGCCGCGATAGAACTCCAGGCTCACGATGGATCAGGCCGGAAAAGGAAAGGGGAAATTCAGGGAGAGAAAGACTCTAGCTGCGGACCGACACCGGGTTGGCCGCGTTGTTGGCATACCCCCCGGACACGCCCAAGCGGCCGGCGCCCATCTCCGCGGCGGTCGACTGCAGATAGATATCCTCGCCTTCGCCGAGGACGGAGGTCTGAAAGACGTTCAAGGCCATCCTGGCCTTCCGGACGAGTTCCTTCACGCCCGATATCTTGCGAATTTCGCGGAAGATGTATTTTGGCCGGAAATAAAACTTGCGGGTGCCCTCGTCCCGCATTTTCAGAAGCTGCTCCTTATTGAGATATTCCTCCCAGAAATAGGGAACAACGTAATTGGGCGTCGGCTGTTTTGCGTATTCCCTCCAGTAGTCGACGGGAATAATGCCGGTCTTCAACCCTTCTTCGTACATCTCGGTGCCCGCATAAGGGACCGTGACCGAATAGGTGACGTAGTCGAGATCCAGGCGGTTGGCCAGGCGGAACGTATCCTTCATGTCGTCGACCGTTTCGCCCGGAAGACCGATCATGAAATAGCCCAGGACCTGAAGCCCGTTTTCCTTGGCGATCTTGACGGCGTTCAGGGTCTGCTCGACCGTGATGGATTTTTTGATGGTGTTCAGGGTCTTGTTCGAACCGGACTCGATTCCGAAATGCACCCGGGTACACCCGGCCTTGGCCAGCCACTCCATCGTTTCCGGCGTGGCGCTCGACACCCGGTCCCGGATGGCCCAGTCAAGCTTCAGACCGCGGTCGATGATGCCCTTGCAGATGTCGACCAGGCGTTTTTTCGACCAGGTGAAGGTGTCGTCGTAGACTTGTATCTCGCGGATTCCGAGGTCGGATATCTCCTGCATTTCGTCCACGATGTTTTCGGCGCTGCGGGAAAGAGTTTTCTGAAAGGAGAGTTTGCAGAACGTGCATTTGTAGGGACAGCCGCGGCTGGTGATCATCGTCGTGACAAAATCGCCCTTGTCGATCACGCTTGAATATTTTTTGTAGGGCAGCATCGTCCGGATCGGGAATGGGAGCGAGTCGAGGTCTCCGTGGATGTAAAACAGGTCATCGGCGGGTTTCACGCCAGAACCCTTCTTGATGTGCAGTCCCGGCAGGTTGTCCGGGATCTCGCCGTTCGAGAGGCCGTTGGCGAGCCATGTGAAGGGAATCTCGCCGTCGCCGACGATGACCGAATCACAGCCGGAATTCTCCAGGGTCACGTCCGGGTAAATGCCGACGTGCGGCCCTCCGACCGTCACGTGAATGTTCGGGTCGACTTCCTTGGTGATCTGAACGCAGCGCCAGGCGTCGTACCAGAAATCCGTCCAAGCGCAGACGCCAACCAGGTCCGGCCGGAATTTTTTGATTTCCTCGCGGATGCCGTCGTCTTTCATGTTCAGAACCTGGCAGTCGAGGAGCCGGACGTCGTGCGGGGTATGTTTTTTCATGTAAGCGGCGATAAACATGGGGCCCAAAGGCGGCTTGGCGCCGATGGAGGAATTCTCAGTTTCGTTATGGATGGTCCACATGGCCCGGACAGACCGGTGGGACGGCGGGAAGATAATCAGAACCCGGATGGGCCCCCCCGCTTTGGTGATGGCCGGATGGTTGAATCTGCTTAATTCTTTGGATTTTAGCAGCATATACTAACAACGCTCCTCTTCATGTGGATTCCCCTCTTCCACAATGCCCAACTATACCCCACGCATCCGGGTAAGTCAATCCACCGGTCAGGCGGGTTTCTGAAATGTTACGATCCAGTAGAACCCGAATACCCGCTCGAACGCCGCCTCGACGGATCCGGCTGTCCGGTAGAGGAAATTTTGATCCGACAGTCCCATCAAAAACAGGATATGCTGAAGACCGATATGCCACGCCTCGATTTTGACGCCGGTGAATTTCTCGAAGAGCCGCCGGATATCTCCGCGGGTGTGCATGTCCATGACCGGGCATAAAAACAGTTCATCGACGGCGCTGCCCGAGTTGGGAAAACACCTCAGCAGAAGCCTCCGGAAGGCCTCCGACCGGAACAGAATTCGGCAGAACCGAACGGCCATGCCTTTCGGGGAATATTTGCTGTACAGCAGGACCCGCCCCATTCCGCCGGGTTTCAGGATGCGAAAAATTTCGGCGACGGAGCGGGCGATATGGGGCGAGTGGTGAATGACGCCGTGCGAGTAGATCGCATGAAAACTGGCGGGCTTGTAGGGAAGATTTTCCGCGTCAAAGCGGACAATACGCCCTTTGAGAGAGGGGTTATACGACAGGGCGTTTTTAAGCGAAACAAATGACAGGTCCCCTCCGAATGTTCCGGAATACTTTTTCAGCGTGTCGGAAATATCGGCGCCCTGGCCGCATCCGATGTCGAGCACACGGTCGGCGGGGGACTTGGCCAGCCCGGAGGTGAACACCCGGATCACCGGATCTTTGCGGTACCGGTAATCCTGCAGTTCCTCGATCGTCCGGAATTTCGACCCGCTGCACGGATGGGCCGACCAGAACGACTCAACGTCCTTCTTCGTCGGCAGGTTCCCTGGATTCCCGACCTGCGTCTGCGTCTTCATCATCGGTCTTGAAGGGATGGTATCATCCTTCAAACCTCGAGGCCAGATCCTTCATGAGAATCGTGTCGAAGTCGCCGCAGAGGGTGGTGAGGAAACGTCTGTAGATGTCGCGCTTGGCGGCCA
Organism: bacterium; assembly: GCA_016202645.1. GTDB lineage: Bacteria > Lindowbacteria > 2-12-FULL-62-27 > 2-12-FULL-62-27 > 2-12-FULL-62-27 > JACQOF01. The sequence continues at coordinate 18,076 of JACQOF010000009.1, read as the reverse complement.
ACGGCATTCGCAATGCCGCCGGAATATATGTTCGGGCGCCCGGTCGAAGATGGCGGTTCAACCCGCCGGCTGGAGCATCCACCCATTCCGCCAGATGCATCTGGAAAACAAAGGCCGGCCTGGGTCCGGGCTCACTCGCCGACGCCAGACATTCCCGCCGGATCCTGTCATAGAGCGGCCGGAACCTGGATTCTCCGATTTGGAAGAGCGTCGTGCCGTAACAGGGGAGCCGCCAGAAAGGCGTGGTCGCAATGGGAATCTCGATTAGCGGCAGGCGCCCCCGCTTCCAGATATGATCCCGGTCCGGCCGATAGGCGGTTCTGGGCGCCCGGAAGATGTTGGGATCGCCCAGCGTCGTTCTCGCCGCGGGCGGGCGGGTTCGGTTGGCCCACCAGTGCGCGCATTTCAAGAGCGGCGCCAGAAGAGTCGGGAAGACCGACGAGTCGTACCGGTATCCGCGGCCGGCCAGGATGGCCGTGGTTTCACTGTCGACGTTCCACCCCGGCGCGCGAAATCCGACGGGAGCGTTTCCGGTTGCCGCGTGGATGGATTCCTCGGCGCGTTGAAGTTCCATTTCCTTTTCATCCCGTCGAAGCTGACGGAAGCCCTGGGGGTGCGTGAAACTATGGCTGGCGATTTCATGCCCCGCCTGCGCCATCTCCCGAACGATCTGACGGGCCGGCTCGGCGGACAAATCCCGGCCGACGACAAAAAACGTCACGGGCAGACGCCATCGCGCCAATTCGGTCAGGCACGTTTCGAGTCCCCGGCAGAAGGTGTCGTCCGGCCCGGTGTAGGCGTCGCCCAGCAAGGTGGTGAGCGTATCGACGTCCATGCTGACCGCGGCGAGCGGTTTGGCGGAACCGGGCGTCACGGACTCTGCGGAAACCCGATCCGCCTTACCCATTGCTGATCCGCAAGATTCAGTTTTTCCAGGTCCTCTCGGCGGAGGTCCAATTCCTGCGAGGTGAAGTATCTGGCGGATCCCATAAAGAAGGGCGTCGATTTGAGGACTCGATAAAGTTCCCGGATCCGGCGTCGCCCTTCACCCGGGACCGCATCGGTGATGCTGACCTGTCCGGGTTCCAACCGAATCTCCCGGGTGAACGAAACGGGAACTGTTTCCCGACGGAGGATCAAGGCGCGGGCCATGGCCTGTTTGGCCCATTCGCAGAAAAACACGGTTCGGCCGAGCGTCAATGCAAAGGCGCGCAGGAGCATCAACTTCACCGGCGTCATCCGCCGGTTTGGCGGCCTGTGAAAGTCGCCTTCGACTTTCAACACTGTAACCGGGCCCTCATGTCTGACCGAACCCCGCGCGGCCGCTGACTGGGTGACGATCCAGCGTCCGTCGCCGTCCGCGGCGGCGAGGCCGCAGTCCCCGTCGGCAAGCCTGCCGGTTTTCTTGTCGTAGAGTCTGATCAGCCCTCCCTTGCGGATGTTGACCACGGCGTAATAGGTATCGGTGCTTTGGATGAACCAGCCGGCCTCTGGGAATTCCTTTGCGAAAGTCTTGTGAAACGGCAATGCCGGAGGCGGCGCCGGGCGATGAGATCTCGACCTGGAGCAGGCGTAGGCATCCGCGAATTGAGACAGAAAGACCGTGAAATTGCAGGCATCGACCTCGTGGGGCCGGGGGAACTTCACTCCCGAATCGGAAATCATTCGCGCCAAAATAGATTCGGCGGCCGGTACCCGGTCGCTCAGCATTTCCAGGCCCGCCGCAAAAAAAATCTCCGTGTTGCGGTTTCCGTATTCTCCGCCCACCGAACCGTTGGGATGAACGGCATAACTCAAAAATTCAATCGACCGTTCCAGCCGAACAATCCATTCGGGATCGGGCAGGAGGGCGATACATTTGGCCAGATAGGAAATGCCCAGAGTCTCGTAACCGGGGTCCGCCCCTCCATATTCACTGAACCAGCCCTCCGATGACTGCCGTGCGGCGATGTCATCCAGAAGTTTCCGCGCGCCGTGTTTGTAGCGGTCGTCGGAAGTGAGCCGATGGATTTCGAGCAAGGCCCAGGCCGCCCCGGCGATATGATTGGAAATGAAACCGTGCGTTTCTTTAAGCCGCAAGAGTCGATCTCCCGCGCGGCGGAAACTTTCCACAAGGCTCGCCGTCAGATCCGGCGGCAGGGCGCCGGACAAGTCGCGGACGCAGGCGGCGGCCGGCCCGAGCGTGAATGCGGTGGTGCCGACGCTTTGTTCGTTCGGGTACCACTGGTCGAAGAATCCGTTTGGGTGCTGGATCTTGCGCCAAAACGCCAGACCGGCGCCGATCCATTCGAGGATTTTGGGATGGCGGTGGTAGGGGTTCCCGGGTTCATCCAGGAGCCAGACCCGCGTGAGCGGATAGACCCCGCGCTGAAGGTCCGCGTTCGGAAAATCAACGCTGCACCAGGACCAATACTGCCGGTCGAAACATCCGTAGGTGTCCGACAGGGGGTCGCGGTTGAGACTGGAGAGGATCCGGGGAATTCCCTCGAAAAGATGCCGGCGGTAGAATTCCGTTCTATCCATTCGGCGGTACGGGAGGCGTGTCGATGGGCTGCGCGTCGAAATTCTGCCGCCGCGCCATGAACCGCATGACAAGCCCGACCGGACCTTTGGAGAGGAGGGCATCCAGGCATTGGATGAAGTAGTCCACGTCCTCGCGCCGGAGCACCAAGGGAGGTTCCAAGCGGATGACGTTCCGGTTGTATTCGGTGAAGGCTACGACAATGCGGTAATCCGCGCAGAGCAGAGCGCCGATCAATCCCGGCAGGCCGCCCTGGAGCCGATCATCCAGCATGGCGGCCAGGGGCTTGATCGCGCTCAACGTGGCATGCCCGATTCCCTGGAACTCAACGCCAACCATCAGCCCCCGTCCCCGGACATCCTTGATGAGAGAGGGATACCGGTCCTTCAGCTCTCTTAGCCGGGTCATCAGGTATTCGCCGGTCTGGCCGGCCCGCTCCGCCAGTTTTTCCTCATGAATGATTTTAACGGCCTCCATCGCAATGGCGCTTCCCTCCCCCATCCCGCCAAATGTTGAAAACCCGTGGATGATGGAGGTTTTTGGATCTCCGTACGCTTTCAGATAGACGTCCCGCCGCGCGATGTACGCGGCAACGGCGGCCTTGGCCCCACCGAGAGATTTGGCGACGGCAACCACGTCCGGGATGATGCCTTCATGTTCAAACGCGAAAAATTTTCCGGTGCGGCCCAGTCCGCACTGGACTTCGTCCAACACCAGCAGGACCTTTCGTTGATTGCAGATGTCCCGAACGCGGGAGAAATAACCGGCGGGCGGCACGACAATGCCGGCGCCGCCCTGAATGGTTTCCAGCACGACCGCGCCGATCCGCGGGTCGGCGGCGAGCGCGGCCTCAAGCGCATCGGCGTCTCCGAATGGGACAGCGGGCGGTTCCTCGATCAGCCGAAAATGGCCGCGGAGAAGGGCCGAGTCTGTGACGGAGAGAGCGCCTTTGCTTTTTCCATGAAAGGAGTTCTTCGCGTAGAGCGTCCGGGTCCGATCCGGGCCCTGATATTGTTCAGCCAGCTTGATGGCGGCCTCCATCACCTCCGACCCGGTATTCCCGAGGAAAACAAAATCAAGATCGCCGGGCGCGAGTTCCGCGAGGTTGTGGACCAACCCCGCCGCGTATGCGGAGAGGAACGTCTGCGAGATGTCGTGGTGCAGGGCCTCCTGGAATCTCCGGCTCAGCGCGAGAATGCGGGGATGGTTATGCCCGATGTTCACCGACCCGAACCCGCCCATGAAATCCAGGAGGGGTGTTCCGTCCGGCGTGAAGTAATGGGCGCCGCGGGCGCGGTCAATCCGGATCCGGTCAAACCCGAGCATGCGGGTATATTTGAGCTGGCCCGGATTGACGTGTGTTTCGTGGACATCCCGGATGCCGTCCGCCGAAAGGCGTTCGACATCCTCAAGCCCCCATAGTTTTGGATCAGGCATATCGTTCCGGTTTCATCTGTGACGTGGTCATCAACTCCATTCACGCGCTATTGTAAAACCAAAAGGCAGAATGTAACAACATCCCCATATATGTCAATCGAAGGCGCCCCGAATCCACCCGCGCTCCCGTTTCGGCGCGCGGCGCTCCTGTTGCTCTGCCTGACCGCGGTTTCTTATTTTTCCCAACAGGGCGATTTTTACCTGAAACAGAGCGCGACGGTTGAGGAAGTTCTGTTAAAAGTCTATTTTGACGCGGGTGAGATTTCTCTGGATCACTACAGCGAAGGTTTCTTTTCGAACTGGCCGACCTTCTACGCTCTCCTTCCGTCCTGGCTGTACCGAACCTGTCACGTCGATCCGAACATCCTGATGGAATCCATGGGGTTTCTGCTGATTCTTCTGAGTGTGTGCGGAATCTACGCCCTGGCCAGGGCTTGGAAGCACCCCGATCCGTGGTTGCCCGTGCTGGCGGCAGCCTATTTTGTTTTTTCGGACGCCGCCATGTCGGGCCCGGCCTACCATGCGCAGACGACCCGGTCTCTGCTGGTCGCATATTACGGCGTTGCGTGTTCGATGCTGACGCTGGCCGCGCTGATGGCCGGCCGGTATCCGTGGGCGGGGTTCTGCATCGGATTGACTCTGTGCGCCCATCCCGGCTATGCGGCCGTGTCCCTGGCGGTGATCCCGTTGGCGGTTCTCTGGAAGGAAAAATCAAATCCGAATCTCGCGCGAATTTTCTGGACGTCATTCCTGGCCGGACTTGTCGGATCCCTGCCCTACCTGATCTTTATTCTGCCAACGCCCATGGGATCGTACGCCAACTGGGGCGCGGCGCCGATCGACCAGGTAATCGAAATGTTGAAAATCCGGGAGCCTCACCACTCCTATCCGAGCGAGTGGCATCCGTCCAGGTATTTGGTTTTTCTGCTACTCCTGGCTATGAGCTGGGCCGGCGCCGGAGGCGCCGGCACTTGGGGCCGCGGAGCGGCTGATCCGGCCGGCGCTCAGCGTCCGGATGCGGACCGGCAAAAAATATTCAGGGTGCTGGCCGTTACCTACCTGGTTTTTCTATCCGCTGCGTTTGTTTTCGTCGAAATTTTCCCCGTATTCGCGGTCATCAAATTCGGCCCGTTCCGGGCGTTTTCGCCGCTGACGGTTCTGCTGATCGTCCCATTTTTTTTCGTGTTGTACGCCTTCATCGTCAACCCCGGTTCCGGGATCTATACACGGGGATTGGCGGCGTGGATACTGTGCGCCACATTTTTCTCGCAGGACGCCCTGCCTGTGATTCCCATCGGGCTGATTTTGGTCGAGCTTTATCTGACCCGTTCCGGACATCCATCAAATGCGGCGGCGCGGGGGTGGCGCATCGGTTTGTCGCTGGTTGCCTTTGTCCTGCCGCTTGCCGCGGTTGCTCTCCCGGCGGACAGGCTTCCGTTTCCGGTTTCGCGCATATTCAGTTTTCTCTATCTGGGTTCCTACCTGCCGCTGGAGCCGTGGCAGATCGGGGTGGTCGTCTTCGGAATGGCGGCCGGCGCGGGTATTCCAGAATTGATTCGGAACGATCTCCCCGGCGCCGGGCGGATGATCCTCGTGGGTTTGATGGTGGGCCTCTGCCTGGCCAAAAGCGCCGAGCAGTGTACCGGCCGCCTGGCCCGCGACGAAAAGATTCAGGCCTTCCGGGATGTCCAGGACTGGGCGTACCGGAGCACACCGAAGGACGCGGAATTTCTGGTCGACCCGCTTCTGGTCGGATTTCGGACGCATGCCAGACGGGACGTTTTTTTTGAGTGGGCGGACGTATCCTTCATGCGGATGAACCCGTTTCTCTATGAGGAAATCATGAATCGCTTTGAAGCGTTGACGCTGACGATCTCGGAATTCAAACCCAGGACGGCGTCGAAGCGCGCCGCACATCTGTCCGCCCGTTTTTCCGATCTGCCCCCGGAGACGATCCGCCGCATCGGGAAAACATACCCGCGAGTCGCGTATGCCGTGTACCAGAACTCACTGAAACAGCGCTTTGAACTGCCTATCGTTTTTCAAAACCGGTTTTATACGATTTGTAAAATAGACCCCGCTCATTATTGACCTCAGCATTTCTAATTTCATCCTCCCCCCTTGAGGGGGAGGTTGGGAGGGGGGAACTCCGCCCGGAAACCCCCCATCCAGCTTCCCCCTCAAGGGGGGGAAGAGGTGAATTTGAATACACTGCCGTCAATAGGATCGAAACGGGTCGGTCAGCGTCGCTTGCGGTGTCCGTGGGGTCTGTCGGGTCTGCCGTGCCTGTCTCTCGGTCCCCGCCCATGCCGCGGGCCTTCGGATCTTCCGCCGCCCTGCTGGATGTTCAGGCGGGAGGTGTCGTAGGGTTCCAGCCGGATGCGTGCGTGAGATTCCACGCGGCCGAGGAGATACTGTTCATGCGGGCCGACGAGACTGATGGCGAGGCCTTTTTCGCCGATGCGGCCGGTCCGGCCGACGCGGTGGATATAGACGTCGGGGTCGGGCGGAAGGTCGTAGTTGACGACGAGGGAAACGGAGAGCACATCGAGGCCGCGCGCGGCGACGTCCGTGCAGACGAGGACCTGGATCCGGCCCGCCCGGAAATGTCTCATGATGCGCATGCGCTCCTCCTGTTCCAGTCCGCCGTGCAGGTATTCGACCGTCATGGGAAGACCCTTCAGGGATCGGGCAATGCCGGAGACGGCGTGTTTTTTATTGCTGAAAATGAGGGCGGCGTCGGGCTTGAGGTCGTTCAGGATCGCGCGCAGGGTCATGTCCTTTTCCCGGCCGCCGGCCCGGACCAGTTTGTGCGAGATGGTGTCGGCGGTCCGGGTGACTTGCTCGATGGCGATATGTTCGGGGGTGTTCATGTAATCGTTGATGAGCTGTTTCACGGGCGGCGCCATCGTCGCTGAAAACAGCAGGTTCTGGCGGACCTTGGGCGTGCGGTTGGCGATGTAGGTGATGTCGTTTAAAAATCCCATGTCCAGCATCTCGTCCGCTTCGTCGAGAATGAAATGCTTCACCTGGCTCAAATCCAGTCTCTCCCGCATGATGAGATCCTTGACCCGGCCCGGCGTTCCGAGGACGAGCTGGACGCCTTGGCGGAGCGCGGCGGCCTGGATTTCGAGCGAAAATCCGCCGAAGATCGCCATGACTCTTAGACCCGTGTTGAACACCAGATCGTTCGCGACTTCCGCCACTTGGACGCACAGTTCCCTCGTCGGCGTGAGGACGATGGCCTGTACGACGGGAGACTGAAAATCGAGGCGGGCGATCACCGGCACGAGATACGCGGCGGTCTTGCCGCTGCCGGTCTGGGACTGCCCGATGAGGTCTTTCCCCACCAGGATTTTCGGGATGGCCTGGGCCTGAATGGGCGTGGGATCCCGCAATCCCAGTCTTTCAAGATTCTCCTTGAGGGGCGCCGGGACTTCCAGTTCCGCGAAGTTGGAAAACGGTTTCGGATCGGCCGTCATACAGCCCCCTCTTTGGCGGTCAGCTCCAGAAACGCCTGCTCCAGGGTCCCCGCCGAATGCCGCTCCTGAATTTCACGCGGCCCGCCCTCCAGAATGAGCCGCCCGCGGTCCAGAATGCCGATCCGGGTTGCAATCATTTCAGCCAGCGCCAGCTGGTGCGTTGAGATGAGCGCCATATGATCACCGCGCGCGAAGTCAACGATTTTTGTCCGGAGCACGCGCGCGCTTCTCGGATCCAGCCCCACCAGAGGCTCGTCGATGAGCAGGAGGGGCGGGTTGATGAGGAAGGCCGCGCCGAGGAGCAATTTTTGGCGCATGCCGTGTGAATACGATTCAATCAAATGATCCAGGCGGTCGGACATTTCAAAATCCTCCATGAGTTCCACGATCGTGTCCAGATTTCCTCGATCGTAGATATTGACCAGAAATTCCAGATATTCCCGGCCTGTGAGTTTCTGATATAGGTAGGGCCGGTCGGGGATAAAGAAGAACCTCGATTTGGCGACGGTCGGTTCCGTCAACAGATCCGCCCCGCCCACCCGTATTTCTCCGAATGTCGGCGGCGTGATCCCGGCGATCATGCGGAGCGTTGTGGTCTTGCCGGCGCCGTTCGGCCCGAGGAGGGCGTAAATTTCTCCCGCGTCGATCCGGAGGTCCAATGACTCGACCGCGACGCTTGGGCCGAAGCGCTTGGTCAGAGACGTCACATCGAGGAATGCCATGGGTCTCAGCGGAGTTTCCGGATGTACTGTTCCGCCATCTGGCGGACGTGCGCGACCTTCGCGTCCCGGGCCGCCCTTTGAAAATGCGGGATGGCTTGGGCCGGCCGGTTCTGCTGAACGAGCGAAAAACCCATCAGAAAGTGAACATCGCCGTCGTCCGGATGTTCGGACAGGTGGGAATTCATGAGCCGCTGCGCCTCGGCGTGATTTTTCCGGGCCAACAGCCCCTGGACTTTTTTCTGGAGACTGACGGACGAGGACTCCAGAACCGGCTCGGGCTTGGGACGCGATTCCTGGCGCTTCGGCGCGGGCGGAGGTTCGGCCGCGCGGGTCAGGGTCGGCGCAGGCTCCGCTTTTTTCGGTGGCGCAGGCGCGGGTTCCTCCGGGGCAGGCGCCGGGGACTCTTTCTCCTCTGCAACCTCGTCAAAGGACAGGTCGTCGGTTGCCTCCTCCGTTGCATCCGCCGCGCCGGCGTCTCCGGTCTCCGCGGGCATCGGTGAGACTTCCCGCACAGGCGGGCTGGCTGCGGATCCGGGGTCGCCGCCGCCCTCGAAATCGAGGACCAGGCTGACCTCGCCGGCCGGGACCGCCGCCGATTTGGATTCGTTTCCGAAGAGCAGACTCAGGTCATCCCAAAAAAAGAAGGCGACACCCCCGGTGACGGCGATGACGCCCACGACGGAAAGCGCAATAATCCAGGACTTTTTCAACCGATTACCGCTTGATCAGACGGACCTGGACTTTTCGGCCGACCTTCTCGATCACCACGTTGTTTTCTCGAGCCAGCCATCCTATGGCCATGGCACAGTGCACCGGTTCCAGACCCGAGCTTTTCGCGATCTGGGCCGGCGTATCGCCGTCCTGCTTTTTGGTCAGGTATTGATACACCTTGCCGGCGTTAGCCCCGACTTCGTAGACAAGGGATGTCGCCGCCTGTTTTTCCTGTAGTGCAACCGCCATTCGTTCATCGCCTCCTTTCCGTTGAATCTGAGCGGCGCGCGCGTACAAATCCACGTACGCGTCCGCCGCGCCCGCCCAAGTAAAGCGGGTGAGCATAGCATTTTTCCGGACAAATAAATAGTTATTTGTGTCCCGACGGAGCGCGATCGCCCGCGAAACGGCGTGGATCAGGGCTTCGGCGGAATATTCCGAAAACCCGATTCCGGTGGCGGCATTCCCGGAGGAGGGATACGGCCGCACCGAGTTGGCGAGGCCCCCGGTGAGACGTACCACGGGGATGGTCCCGTAGGCCATGGCTATCATCTGCCCGAGTCCGCAGGGTTCGTATTTGGAGGGCATGAGAAAAAAGTCGCTCCCGGCGTAGATGAGCCGCGCCCGGTCGTTGTCGAATTTCAGGTTCAGGGAAACTTTCCCGGGAAACCTCCGCGCCAGATTGCCGAAGGCCATTTCCAGGTCGTGGGCTCCGGTGCCCAGGATCGCGACCTGCATCCGCGTTTTCGGCAGAAGGCGGAAGAGAGATTGGAGCAGGATGTCACAGCCTTTTTGGGGATCCAATCGGGTGACACAACCGAAGAGGGGTGTGTCGGCCGATGCCGGCAGGCCCGATTTTTCCTGGAGAACGGCCTTCGCGGCGGCCTTCCCTTCCGGCCGTTCAAGACTGTAGGCGGGAATGCCGTTTCCAAGCGCTGGATTCCAGACATCATAGTCGATGCCATTGAGGATTCCGAAGAGATGTTCCTTTCTCGACCGCAGAACTCCCTCCAGACCCGCCCCGCCGCTTCTCGCGCAGATTTCCCGGGCATATCCCGGACTGACGGTGGAGAGGACGTCCGAGAAGATGATTCCGCCTTTCAGGAAATTGATTTTGCCGTAAAATTCCAAGCCCGATATTCGAAAGAACCGGTCCGGCAGGTCCAGCGTCCGCCAGCGGTCCGCCGGGAAGACACCCTGATAGGCGAGATTATGGATGGAAAAAATCGTCGCGGACCCGGAAAAAAATCCGCCGTCCGCCGGCATGGTCTTGAGGTAGACAGGAAGCAGCGCTGTCTGCCAGTCGTTGAGATGAAAGGCGTCGGGGCGGAAGGAAAGATGTTTGAGGAGGGTGAGACACGCGCGCGAAAAAAAGGAAAACCGGACATCGTTGTCCGGATAATCCTTGCCGCCCTCCTGATACAGGCCAGGCCGCTCGAACGCCGCTGTGGCGATGAACAGCACGCGCGCGCCGCCGCGCTCATTCCATCCAACGCCCGATGGCAGTCTCGCCTCCCAGATCTCCGTCCCCCCGAGTCCCGGTATTTCGCCGCGGCCGGCCAGCATCCGCAGGCCATGCGACTTCCGATCGACTGTCTGATAGAGGGGCGTGATGACGACGACCTCGTGTCCCATCCGGGCGAGGGCGGCCGGCAGGGCGCCGGAGACGTCGGCGAGTCCGCCGGTTTTGGAGAAGGGATGCACTTCGGAGGAGACAAAGGCGATCCTCATTCTGCTTCGCGGAGTACGCTGGCGCTTCGGAGTGCTTCGCAGAATGGATCAGTCGTCAACGGATTCGTCTCGAAGGTACTTGGCCGAATTTTCAGGGGTGACCGGGTTGATGTAGAAGCCTGTGCCCCACTCAAACCCGGCGACGCGCGTGAGGCGCGGGATGATCTCGATGTGCCAGTGATAGTCGAACTCGATCGTTCCCCACATTTCGGGATGGCCCGGTCTCGGGAGCGGCACCGGGGACGTCTGGAGAATGTAGTTGTAGGCGGGATCCCCGAGGGCCTGCCGGATTTTTTTCAGGACGGTCCGGAGCACGTAGGCCAGCGAGGAAATTTCCCGGTCAGAGATTTTGCAGAAATCGTGCGTGTGCCGCTTCGGGAGAACGTGGACTTCGAACGGAAACCGGGAAGCGTATGGCACGAAGGCGATCATGTTTTCGTCCTGGAGGACCACCCGTTCGCCGAGGAGCGTTTCCTGGGAGATGATGTCGCACAGGAGGCATCGTTCCTTGTACGCGTAGTAGTCCCGGCAATAAAACAGCTCCTCCGCCACACGTTTGGGGGTGACGGGTACGGCGATGAGCTGGGAGTGGGGGTGTTCTAGACTCGCGCCGGCGTTGATGCCATGATTTTTAAAAATCAGGGTGTACTTGAACCGCGAATCCTTCCGGAGGTCATCGAGCCTGTCCTTATAGGACCGGATCACCTGTTCCATGGCGGCGAGCGGGTAGTGCGGCATCTCGAGGGAGTGGTCGGGCGTTTCGATGATGACTTCATGCGCGCCGATCCCGTTCATCTTGTCGTACATCCCGTATCCCTGCCGGCCCAGTTCCCCCTCGATCCGAAGCGCCGGAAACTTGTTCGGGATCACCCGGATTGACCAGCCCGGCTTGTTCGGGCCGGCGCCGTTCTGCCGGACGGCCCGGATTTCCGGCGGGGTGAGATGCTCGTTGCCGGGACAGAACGGGCAGACGCCTCCGTGCGGTTTCGGATTTTCAACTTTGAAATCGCTGGGCCTCATCGCCCGTTCCGTCGCGATGATCACCCAGCGGTGCGACAGCGGGTCACGTCTCAGTTCCGGCATCTCTCACGCGTCCTTTCGGTTCAATGTTTCCGTTTCCACCATCACGGTCAGGCCCTGCCGGTCTCCGGCTTCTCCCGGTTCGGCGATCAACAGGATCGACAAGCCTTGAAACGTCTTCTCAAATCCGGTTTCGGACTGGCAGACCATCAGGGACGACTCCACAAAAATCCGAACGTCCCGGTCGGTCATTCCCACCCAGCGGGTCCCCGCGCACCGGTCGACGATCTCCACTTCCCGCCCGCGCCATTCGCCCTCCCACCGGCCGGGCAGATCCGCCGGCGCCTGCGATCCGATTCGGATGGTCAAGTCTCTGGGCGAGGCGTAGAACAGTTCGAATCCCAGGCCGAGGACGGCGCGCCCCGCCGCCCCGTCCCGCGGCTGCATCGCGGCCTGAATCGAAAGTTTACTTTCGTCCTTGAAAATCACAACCTCCTTTTCAAAAAAAACAGGTCCGGCGTCCCGCTTGAACCGGATGCCGAACGCCGCCTCGGTTTCCTTGATCGTCCATTCATAAGGCCCGTCGGCCGGGACGAGTTCCGGGAGGGTCCGGGTTTTGAAGCGGTCGAAGGTCGTGCCGGCCTCCAAGGCGTGAAGGAGGCCGCTCATTTTCCGGTATCGGTCGTACACGCCGGCGCTTGGAGCCGCGGAGCGGCTGATCCGCCCATGATAAGCCTCGTGCCGTCGGGTCAGGGTATTCTGGAAATTGTAGAGCGCCGGTCGGAATGACCATTCGACGATGCCGCCGCCGAGGTCGGGTTTAAAAGCCGCCACCCATTTTTTGGTGTAGACCAGAATCTCCGGCCAGCCGTCGGCGTCGAGGTCCGTGGTGAAGACCGACGGAAACAGCCCCATCTTCCGGGAAAACCGGTTTTCGGCCTCCAGAAGATTCGCGAAAACGGATTGACGCAGATGCGGGAGGTAGAGTCCGCCGAAGAGGCCGTGCCAGTAGGCGTCATTGCAGGTCGCCCGGTCCAGATGCTCGCGCATCGCGCGGGCTTCGCGGTCCGCTCCAAGTTTGTCCAGGAGGGGCCCGATTTTCTCGATCGCGGTGAAGACGCGTTTCTGCATCCAATTCGCCTCGGGATACTTGGTCAGGAAATTCCGCCAATGGCCCTCCCGGAGCAGACGCCGCCGGGTCCCCCCGCGCGGGTGACGCTCGATCTCGGCTTTTAGTTTCACATGTTCCTCCTGCAGATTGCCCGACAAGGCCCACTCGGACATCTCCCTGTAGGAGGCGGTCGGAGGATAGGCGAGGCCGATGGGAGAATGCGCGGCCATCCATTCGGAAGGCGTAACGAGGTCCACATCCGGCGCCGTTTCCAGGGCCTCGAGAAACGCCTCCATCAGGCCGGGGTTCTCGATCCATTTCCGGGTGCCCGGCCATAGCCCGAATTTTTCGCCGTCGTCGGCGTACGTCAGAAGGCTTCCCGGAAACGAGGTGTCCTTTCGAACGCGGTCGAGAACATCCTCGACCGGCTTGTACGGAATCATGTACCGGAGATCCTCGTTGATCGGGAAGACCGCTACCCGGCACCCGGCGTCTTCCGTCACATAATATCCGTGCGGGCTTGTCTCTTCGGACCGTCCGGCCTGGATGTGCGAATCATCCAGAAGTACATACGAGATCCGCGCCTCGGCGAGCGGTCGGCAGAGCTGAGGTTCCCAGACGCGCTCGGCGAGCCACAGACCCCTGGGGCGGCATCCGAAGAGGCGCTCAATGAGATCGCTCATCCGGCGGATCTGACCGGTTCGTTCCGGTTCCGGAAGAACCGAAAGGATGGGTTCGAAGAGACCGCCGCCGAGAAGTTCCATCTGGCCCCGTTTGGAGAGAGTCGAGAGGATGTCGATCAATTCCGGGCGGTCGGATTCGACCTGAAGGAGCAGAGCGCCGGAAAAATGCGCGAAGCATTTAAATTTCGGACGGGCCAGGACCGCCTTCAGAAACGGCAGATAACATTCGTCCACCGCCCGGTGAATGACTTCCGGAAAATTACCGATCGGCTGGTGGCAGTGGACCCCGAAGGCGAGCGACGTGCCCGACGACATCAACCCCTGGTTCACTGCCCGGGTTTGCGCGGGGGGACTTGTCTCTCGTAAATCATTCGGGTGATGCGGTGGGCAAACCCGATCCATGCGGCGGTGTCTCCGATGAGCGGTTCCTGGCTTTGTCCCGTGTATTTCCGGTAATACCGCCGGCCCAGGTCCTGCAGGTCCTCCATTTCGACGGCGGGATAGACGCCGTTGTAAACCCGGGTGTCTCCCTCCAGCGCGTCCAGCGCCTCGGACACCTGGTCCGGGTGGTCCGACCGGAGCGCGACGAGATAGGGGCCGGGATCGGGAGTCATCGAGAGATAAGCCAGCCCCAGAACGAGGGCCACGATCAAGCCGGCGATGATCCATTTCCAGATGGAATGTCGCCTGGCCACGGCTATTGGGGAGACGCCGTTCCCTTCGACAGTGCTTCGTCAAACACGCCGCGCATGAAGCGGGCTTCCTCCGCCTGAAGCTCGAACGCCTGGATCAGATCGTCGCGCTCGCGGACGGCGCTTTCGATCACCACGTATTCCACGCCTTTTTTCTGAAAGATCCGGAACATCTCGACGAGGTGCCCGCGCTTGAGCCGCCCGAGAAGCTTGTGCATCGGCGGGTGAAAGAGCCTGCCTTCCGGAATGAAATCGCCGATTTGAATGCCCATGTAGAGTTCGTCCGGAACGCTGTGATAGAGCTCTTCCGGGTGTTCCGGGATTTCATCCAGGGTTTTGTATCCGGTGAATTCGTGCGCGAGATCGAAACAAAACTTAATGTTCACCCCGCGTTTGCGGATGGCCTCAAAAATCGGAAGGCATTCAGCGGCGGTGTAGAGCCGGCCGTCCCAGAACGTGTTGTTCTCCATGTGGAGCGGCATGTTTCTTTTGTCGGAATGACCGCCGAGTTCCGTGAGGGTTGCCAGGAGAGCCTGGTTGGATATTTCGAGGTAGCGGCCCACCGCCTGGTAAAAGGGGATCTGGCCGGGATGCATGACGGTGAATTTACAGCCGAGGTCGGCCGCGACGTCGAGGTAGCGTTTCAGGTACGCGACCGCGGCCTGCCGGTCCTCCTCCTGAAACCCGCAGGTGGCCGCGGAAACAAACGTGTAGGGCAGATGCATCGAGAGCGTGATGTCATATTTCTCCGCGGCCGCGCGGGCCTTCCGGATGTCGTCTTTCGAAAAAGACAAATAGGGATTGGGAATGCCGCCGTCGAGTTCGACATGTTGAAGTCCCGTTTCCGCGGCGACCTGGCACTGCCGCGTGACGTCGGCCTTGACCTTGATCTGGACCGTCGCGTCCATGTCCGACACCGTGAGTTTCCCGGCGAGAAACGCCTCCCGGTCTTCCCTGGACAGATACTCGTATTCGAGCAAATTGGTGAAATCCCGCCCGAGTCTCATCTAAACTCCTCCCCCCTTGAGGGGGAGGCTGGGAGGGGGGACCCAAGTCACGTGCCGTGAATTCATTTGCCCTCCAGGACCTTGATTGCGTCGGCAATCGCCTCTTTGTATATCTTTGCCGAATTCTGCAGTGCCGTTTTCTCTTCTTGGGCCAGCTTCAATTCAATGATCCGCTCCACGCCTCCGCCTCCCAGGACAACCGGCACGCCGATGTAGACGTCGCTTAGGCCGTACTGGCCCGTGAGATAGGCCGAGCACGCCAGAATTCTTTTCTTGTCTTTCAAAATCGCCTCCGCCATCTGGACCCCCGACGCGGCCGGCGCGTAGTAGGCGCTGCCGGTTTTGAGGAGTTTGACGATTTCGGCGCCGCCGTTTCTCGTGCGGTCGACCAGCGCGGCGATTTTGTCCTGAGGCATGAGTTCCGCCAGCGGAATGCCGGATACCGTGGTGTACCGGACGAGGGGCACCATGTCGTCGCCGTGTCCGCCGAGCACCAGGGTCGATATGTCCTCGACCGATACGCCCAGGTCCTGGCCGATGAAGGCCGCGAAGCGCGCCCCGTCGAGAATACCGGCCTGGCCGACCACGCGTTCCGGCGGGAACCCGGTTTCCTTCCATAAAAGATACGTCATGACGTCGAGCGGATTGGTGATGACGACGACGATCGCGCCGGGCGCGTGCGCCCGGATGTTCTGGGCGACCGCCCGGATGATCTTGGCGTTGATCGCGAGCAAATCGAGACGCGACATGCCCGGCTTGCGCGCCACGCCGGCCGTTACGATGACGACGTCGGAATCTTTCATCGCCGCTGGATCTTCCGTGCCGGCGATCCGGCTGTCGAACCGGCTGACCGGCCCGTACTGCAGCATGTCGAGTCCCTTGCCTTGGGGAATGCCCTCGACGACGTCGAGCAGGACCACGTCCCCCAGCTCCCGCTCGGCCAGATAGAGAGCGGCGGACGCGCCGACATTCCCAGCGCCGACCACCGTGATTTTCTTTCTGCGGATCATGGCAAATGCCTCACAATCTCCTCGGCGAACTCCGAGGCTTTGACTTCCGTCGCGCCCTTCATCTGGCGCGCGAGGTCGTACGTCACCCGCTTGGCGCGGATTGCGCCCTGGACTGCCTTGTGGATCGCCTTCGCGGGTTTGGTCCAGCCGAGATATTCGAGCATCATGACGCCCGAGAGCAGGAGCGATCCGGGATTGACCTTGTCGAGATTGGCGTATTTCGGCGCCGTGCCGTGGGTCGCCTCGAAAACGGCGAAAGCGTCTCCCATGTTGGCGCCGGGCGCCATCCCGAGACCTCCGACGGTGGCGGCGCAGGCGTCGGAGAGATAGTCCCCGTTGAGATTGGGAGTCGCCAGAATATCGTACTCGTCCGGACGCAGAAGGATCTGCTGGAACATGCTGTCGGCGATCCGGTCCTTGATCACGATCTTCCCATTCGGCGGCGTCCCTCCGTGGGATTTCTGGACCTCCTCCTCCGTCACCGTCTCGTCTCCGAATTCCTCCCGGGCCAGCTCGTAGCCCCACTGCCGGAAAGCGCCTTCGGTGTATTTCATGATGTTGCCCTTGTGGACGATCGTGACGCTTTTTCTTTTGCGGGCGATCGCATACCGGATGGCGTGCCGAACAAGCCGTTTCGTCCCGGTCTCGCTGATCGGCTTGATCCCGATCCCGGCATCTTCCCGGAGTTTCTTGCCGACGCCCATTTCAGACTTGAGAAACCGAATCACCTTCTGGGCCTCCGGGGTTCCCTTTTCCCACTCGATGCCGGCGTAGACGTCCTCGGTGTTTTCCCGGTAAATGACGATGTCCATGAGCTGGGGTTTTTTCACGGGAGACCCCACGCCCCGGAAATACCGGACGGGCCGGACACAGGCGTACAAGTCCAGCTCCTGCCGGAGAGCCACGTTCAAACTCCGGAAGCCGCGGCCGACCGGCGTCGTCAGGGGCCCCTTGAGGGCGACGATGTATTCCCTGACGGCGGTCAGGGTGTCCTGTGGGAGCGTGTCGTTGTACTTGGCGACCGCAGCTTCGCCCGCGTAGACCGGAAACCACACGATTTTCTTCTGCCCGGCGGAATATTTCTCGACGGCCGCGTCCAGCACCCGCCGCGTGGCGCGGGAAATGTCGGGGCCGATGCCGTCCCCGTCGATCATCGGAATGATCGGCCGGTCAGGGACCTTGAGTTTCCCGTTCCGCCCGACAGTGATGGCCTCCCCGCCGGAGGGCGGGGTGATTTTTTCATACGGCATGATGCGGTTCACCTTTCATTCTGAAATGAGGAGTCTTATCCTGAGCCTGGCTCCGTTTTCTTGATGTAATTTTTCAGCCAGGCGACCGTAAAGGATTTCGGGCGGGTGAGGGGAATGAGCATGGCCCGGTCCAGAACCAGTTGAGCGACGAGTCCCAGGGCGCGGGACACGGCGAAGAAGACCGTGTAGTAGATGTCCTGAGTAATCCCAAAATGGTAGAGGAGAGCTCCGGACCCGGCGTCGACGTTCGGCCAGACGTTCTTGGCCTTGCCCTGCTCCTTGAGCACCTGCGGAATCACCTCGAAGCCCATGTCGACGATCCGGAACACCTCATCGTTCGGGCAGACGAGTTTGCCGAATTGGTGGAACGCCGTAAAGCGCGGGTCGGTCACCCGCAGGACCGCGTGGCCATAGCCGGGGATGACCCGGCCGGAATTCAAAACGCTCCAGCAGTACTCCCGGAACTGGTCCTTCGTCGGAACGCCTTTGAATTTTTTTCGGACGTCCAGCACAAACTGCAGGCACTCCTGGTTGGCGAGTCCGTGGAGCGGCCCCGCCAGGGCGTTGAATCCGGCGCTGATGGAGTAGTAGGGGTCGGACAGGGTTGAGGAAACGACATGGCTTGTAAACGCGCTGGCGTTGCCGCCCTCGAGGTCGCAGTGGAGCGACATATAGAGACGCATGAGCCGCGTGAGTTCC
>JACQOF010000115.1 GCA_016202645.1 bacterium | reverse complement strand
GGCTCGGACCTGATGGCCATCGAAGTTTCATCCTGCAAACGCGGCCATTCGGCCTCGGAGCTCGAACGCTTGGCCCGGAACCTCGGCATTTACCGGTTCCTCCTCGTCGGCCCCGGCGGTGTGGATATCCCCCGCTTCCTCCGAATCCCTCCCGACCACTGGCTAAAAAAAATCTAGAACATACCGCAGTGAAGCAGCGATTTTTTCGGGTAATCCTCAAAATGTCCGGCGGTATTCTCTTTGTGATTCTTATCCTGTGCGGGACCGAGGGCATCCTGAGACTGACAAAAATAGGTCGCCCGCCCGCGTTCTTTTCCGTTCGCGCCACGGCCGAGGGAGAGAAGTTGTCCATCAATCCCGATTATGTGGCCCGGTATTTTTTCTACCAGCCCTTTCGCGATGTTCGGATGAAGCCCAGAATGCCCTGGAGAAGGGAATTTATTTCCCACAATACGCCGGGTCAACGGCGGGTGATCATTCTGGGAGAATCCTCGACACAGGGATATCCGCATCCCCGACGGCTGGCTTTTCCGGCTTTGGCGGAACAGATGCTGGCCATTCGACACCCTCACCTGCGGTTCGAGGTCATTAATTCGGCGGTTGTGGCGTTGAACAGTTTTTCCGTCCTGGATTTTGGCCGGCATCTGATTCGTGGAGTGGAGCCGGATGCGGTTGTGGTTTATGCGGGGCATAATGAATTCCACGGTGTTTTTGGATCTGCCGCGCGCACGCCGTTCGTGAAACACGGCCCCGTGGTGCGGGGCATACAGACCCTATGGAGCACTCACTTCTACACTTATTTGGAGCGCATATTCCATGGAGCGTTTCAGATGGCCATGCGGCCCAAAGAAAGCGGCGTGCCGATGGAAGCGTTGGCCAAAAATTATTGGGTCCGACCCGGCGATGTCGCCCACCGGGCGGCGGTGGAAAACTTCAGAAATAATCTGACGCTCTTGATGGATGAAGCGTCCAAATCAGGTGTGCCGGTTGTCCTGATGCCTCCCGTTTCAAATTTACAGGACATGCCCCCCCTGTCGTCTGTGACCGGATCCGGCCGCCCATTCGTCGAGACGTCTCTGATCCATGAATGGGAACGACTGATGGCGGAGAACAGATTCGATGAACTGCGGCGCGGGGCCGAATCCCTCGTCTCCGAGGATTCCGCCGTCGCCATCGGACATTATTATCTTGGGAAGGCGTTTTTGGCCCTGGGTGACTCATCGCGCGGCCGCGATGAATTGGAGGCGTCCCGTGAGCTGGACGCCCTGCACTTTAGAGCGTGTCAGGACTTGATCGACGTTGTCCTGTCCTTTGCGCATGCGGATCGGCGTCCCGCGGGCTCCAATGTCCATGTGGTCGATCCGCGCCCGGCCTTTCGTCAAGTTTCCCGGAGCGGCATTCCGGGCATGGATTTGTTCTACGAACATGTCCACCCGAATTTTTTGGGAAATGTCATTCTCGCCTGGAGCGCCGTTTTGGGAATTGAGAAGGTTCTTGGATTGACCAGCGAAGCCCCTGATTTCCCGCATGAAATATATTTCAACAGGATCGTTCAGATGGATATCGACCAATTCATTTCCTCCCAGAAAATTCTTCGACTATTGGAGGATTGGCCGTATGGCGGGCGGATTGAGATGGAGTCTCTTCGCCGCGCGGCCGAGCGTTCGAAAGCGGATGCGTGGTCAAGGATGGATCAGATTCGTCGAAACGCGCTTCTGGAGGCTGGGTCCGGGGTGATGAAGTGGGAGGATTTGATCCTCTACGCCAACATCGGCCATTCCTATCTGAGCGCCGGCCAGCCGCTCTCGGCGATCCCGTTTTTGGAATTGGCCTACGCGGAGCAGCCTGACGAGGCCGACGTGCCGGCCAATCTTGGGTTGGCGTATTTACTGTCCGGTCATCCTGAGCGCGCCGTCCCCATTCTGGCCCGCGCATCAAAACTCGATCCGACAAATCCTGTCACTCTATTGAATCTGGGTGTCTCCTATTTAAGAACCCGGCAGATGTCCAGGGCGGAGGAATCCATCCGTGAGGCCATTCGTTTGAATCCACATCTGACCGAGGCCCGTGAACTTTTGGCCCGCATCAAACCATAAGGGATGTCCGTGGGTGTCGAATGGCCTTTACAACAGTCTATTGAAAAGGGCCGCGCGCTGTTTTAAGATTATTTCCGATGAAACGCGTGGCGGGGTTTTTGATCGTGTTGGCCTATCTGATCGCGTTTGCGGCCAACAAGGTCCTGGACAAGACGATCGGGTATGACTATGACATGACCCTGGCCTTTTCCACGCCGACGTTTCTCGCCGAACGCGAGGAGGACCCGGACGATCGGATTGCGTGGCATCTGGTCAACGGGCGGCTTCTCGATCTGGAAAAAAAGAAACACCTCAGCTGGACCGTCCCCATCACCCGGTTTTTCGGGTATACGCCCATTGTCGTCACCGCGCGGCCGGACATCAAGGCTGAACTCTTTCGCGCGCACGTTCACCGGGCGTACGGCATCAAGCCCGAGGATGTCTACATGACGAAAAGAAAAGCGGCGATTCTCAAGGAGCGCAACACGGTTCTGTTTTTCGGCGACAGCGACGGGGACATCCTCGACGCCCGTGAGGCGGGCGTCCGCGCGATCCGGATCAAACGGTCCAAAGACGACCCATACCGGGGGAATTACAACCCCGGCAAGTACGGAGAATTCATCCTACCTTTCTCAGACGCACACCTTTAAATCCGGGCGCGGGAGTGTCGTTTGAATTTTCGATCGTCGGTTTTTGGAAAATCCGCCCGGTAGTGGGCGCCGCGGGATTCTTTGCGCCACAGCGCCGACCGGACAAGCAGTTCCGCCAGGATGAGCATGTTTTGAAGTTCCACCGCGTTCGGAGATTTGAACTGGCGGGCCAGCGTGTACCGTTCCCAAAATTCAATCTGCTTCCGGGCCTCCTCGAGTCCCTCCGCCGTCCGTTCGAGGCCGGCGTGGCGGCTGAGGAGTGACCGAAGGCTGATCCGGACGTCCTCAACGTCCAAGTCCGGGCCTTCGCGGCGGACGTTCAACCGAACGGTGATGCGGCGTGGACGCGACAGAGGTTCATCAAGCGCGGCGCGGATGGCGCGGCGGCCGAACACGAGACCCTCGAGGAGGGAATTCGACGCAAGCCGGTTGGCGCCGTGAACGCCCGCCATGGCCGATTCGCCGGCCGCGTATAATCCTTTCAGGCCGGTCCGGCCCAAGAGATCCGTCTCGATCCCGCCCATCGTGTAGTGCGCGGCCGGCCGAACCGGGATCGGCTGATGGCGCGGGTCGAGGCCAAACGCGTGCAGTACGCCGCGGATGGTGGGAAAGCGGGAATTCATTTTGTGTTTGATGGGGCGCATGTCGAGAAATACCGAAGTCGTCTTGGTCTCCTGCATTTCCCTCAGGATTGCCCGCGCCACCACGTCCCGCGGCGCCAGTTCCGCGTCGGGATGGTGCCGGCGCATGAATCGCTCCCCTTTCGCGTTCAGAAGCAGGGCACCCTCGCCGCGCGCCGCCTCCGAAATCAAAAACCTCGGCGCGCCCGCCAGGTACAGCGTGGTGGGATGGAACTGGACAAACTCCAAATCCGAGAGCGTTGCGCCCGCGCGGTAGGCGGCCGCGAGGCCGTCCCCCGTCGCCACGGGCGGATTGGTGCTTTCCCGGAAGAGTCGGGCGAATCCGCCCGTCGCCAGGATCACTGCGCGCGCCCGGACTGAACTGACGCTACCGGACGGCGACAGAAACAGCGCGCCGACGACGCGGCCGCGGTCGACGAGAAGATCGACCAGAAACTGCTGTGCGAGAATCCGCACGTTCGGCCGCGCCGCGAGTTTCTCCAGGAGGTGCGTCTGGATCACCCGGCCCGTCGCGTCGCCCTCCGCGTGCAGGACGCGGTTTGCCGTGTGCGCGCCCTCCCGCGTAAAGGCCAGCTCGCGGCCGTGGCGGTCGAAGGGCACGCCAAGCTTAATCAGCCAGTCGATGGCAGCCGGGCCTTCGGAGGTCAATGTCCGGACGCTTTTCAGGTCACAGAGGCCGGCGCCGGCGCGGATCGTGTCCGACTCATGCTGACGGACGCTGTCGGTCCTCGACACCGCGGCCGCCACGCCGCCCTGCGCGTAGTAGGTATTCGCGTCGGTCACGCGGGCCTTGCAGGCAAGAATCACGCGGACGACGGCCGGCGCGGAAAGCGCGGCGGCGAGACCCGCGATTCCGGAACCGACAATCAGCACATCCGTGCGGCGTTCCGGCAGGAGCGCCGTGTCAAACGGGAACAAAACAGACGGAGGCATGAGTCGCGCCTAGCCGTTAATCCGGCGCCACTGAATCAGCGCCAGGCCGGCGACAAGTCCCGCCGTGACGGCCCATTCCTTGTTTTCCAAGTAGGCGCCGACGCGCCATCGGTCCCCGCCATACCCGGCGGCAGTCCGGAGGGCCGGAACGATAAGCGGCACCGCGGCGGCATATTGATCGAAGGCGGCGCCAAACCGGCGCCTCAGATTTTCCTCCTCGGCGCGCATGCCCGGAACGTAGCAAACGACATAGAGCGCGAGGACCAAAACAATCGCCCAGAAGAGGCCGCTCAAGAGAACAAGCCCCGCGGCCAGGAGCATGTTGGAGACGTAGATTGGATTTCGAACAAGGCCATAAGGGCCCGTCGTGGTGAGTTGATCATTTTTGACAAGGTACCCGCTGGACCACACGCGGCCAAGAAGTCCGGCGAGGAATAGCGCAAGGCCCGAGTGGAATATCCATTCCGGCCCCGGCGCCTCGGAAGCCGATTTGCTGAACAGGACGAGACCAAAAAACAACGCGCCCCCGATCTGCTGGCGGTAGTGATGGGGGGCCTTCAGACTCAACGCTCTTTGGCCGGCTCTTCCTCCTCCGGCGGGACCCGCTTCCAAGTGCCGTCCTCATCCTCATAAAACCAGCCCGGCTTCAGTTTCCCCATGCGGGATTTCGAGAACAGCGCGGCGGATCTCGTCAGGGCGTTGTCCAGGGACTCCTTGTCCGTCTCGTCCTGCTCGGTCGCCCGGAGGGTCGCTACGGCCATGCCGCGGATCAGAATTTTCCGGTCGGTGTTTTCGTCCGCCGTGAGTTTCACAACTGCCGTTTCCGCGCCCGCCTCACCGAAAATATCGGCGAGAGATTCAGCCTCGCCGGCCGGCCCCAGGTCAGGCGGAATCCTCCGGATCAGGCCGTCTTTTCCAAGTCCGACCCACGCGGCGTCCAGGAGACGGGACAAGGTCTCCATGCGTTCCTTCCGCCGGGCCAGGGATTCCTGAACGTCCTTCATCTTCTGAAGTTCCTTCTTGATGCCCGCCTTGCCTTCGTCCGCCCAGGCCGCCGCGGCGCCAAGCGGAGATCGCCACGCGCCGGATCGGCGCTTGGGCTTCGATTTGGATTTCACTGACTCGGTGTCCTTCGGCGCCGGCACCACGTCAAAATCCAGGCCGCTTTCGATGTCCTCGAAAACCGCCTCCACGTCCTTGTCCGGGAAATACACGTTAACGGTGACCGTGGCGCAGGAGACCATGAGGGGAACGCTGATCAGCGCCAGCCATTTTTTCAGATTCATTTTTTCTTTCTCCTTCCGAGAAACTTCGTATTTAAATCGATCTTCATGTCCTCCGGCGAAACCGTGGACAGCACGTCAATGAGCGTCGCGATCTTGTAACTGCCGATCACCTGCCCGATCCGCACGCGGCGGATCAGCGTCCCCGCGTCGAGACTCACCTCGTCAAACAGAATCCGGCCGTCGGACAAACGGACTTTCAAATGACCATTCCGGTATCCGACCCGGTCCGGCAGTTTCAGCTGGCGGACCGCCTTGCCGCCAACCTCCTGCAGAAACCGGCGCGACACCCGCATCGGTTCTCCCGGGCCTTCGGAGGCGTCCATCCGGACCGTGCCGCGCGCATTCTGGATGTCCCCGCCGCGCGTCGTGACCCGGACCTCGCCGCCGATGAGACCCGAAATGGCGCCGCGGCCGTCCGGATACGGTTCCAGGATGCGGCCGAGAGACAGGCCGCTCACCGAGAGATCCAGCTGCTGCTGGGTCGGAGCCGAAAAATGAAAGAGCATCTTCGCCTGAATCTCCCCGCCAAATGCCCGGACCGGGGAAAAATCGGCGTAAAGCTTGTCGCCCTTCGAGGACGTCTTTACCGCCAAATCCTCAAACCGGTACGGACCGAGCAGAAGACTCCGCGCAAAAGCCGTCCCGTTCGCGGCCTCCGACACCACAAGTTTGCCCGTGTCCGGCGAGTAGCGGACCGGAATGTCCACGTCCACGCCTTCGATCCGGAACGGAAATCCCCGCGCCTGCGCCGTCGCGTTTCTGAGGATCAGACGACCGCTGGATGAAAACTGTAAGTTCCGATTGATAAAAAAGTCAACGTCAAGCCGGACCGTTCCGGTCTCGCCGACCAGGGGAACATCCCGCCCGAAGGACTCCGCCAGAATCTGAATGTCCCGCAGGGGACGGTCCTTGAGATGCAGGCGGCCGTAAAAACCGGATGCGCGCGGCCGGCCCGTCACCCGGATCGGGACTGCCTTGGCGGGTTCAATCTGCCCATCCAAATCCTGAACGGTGGTTCCGCGGCCGGCCACAGTCAAATCCGCCCCAATGGATAATTTCCCGAACCCCGGGCCGACCCGAAGATCGGGAGATCGGATTTCCGCCGACCAGGCCAGTTCGTGCGGCGGTGTATCTTCCTGGCCCGCCCTGATCCGCACCCAGGCCAGCCCGGAAATCGGAAATGTTTCGCCGATTTCCCTCAATACGTCCGCGACCGGCAGGGAATCCGACGCGAAAGCCAGGCGGACTCGCCGGCGCCCGGCCGGCCCGTTTTCCCACGCGACGGATGCCGCCGCCTCATGGCCGTCGATCTTCAGCCGAACCGACGAAGCGCCCGGAGACGCGGACAGCCGAACATTCTCAAGATTCAGGCCGGTGACGGCGCGGCGCCAGTTTTCCGATCGAAGCTGGAACGAGTCTTCCCGGACGTCAAAATCGGTGGGGCCCATCACGAGGCGCTCCGGCCCGAGCGCCAGATAAACCCGGTCGGCGCGGAAGAGGCCGGCGGATTTCCCGGAATTTCGCAGGCGGTCGAACCGGCCGTGAAGCGGCCCGAGGTCAAGCGTCGTGTGCCAGCCGATCTCCCGGAAGGACGGCGCGGATGTGTCGGCGGGCGTCAGCAGGAGATGGACTTCCGGAGTGTCCGATGTTTTTGGAAGAAGGGCGATATTGGATGAGACCATTTTGAAAACGGTCCCGTCGAGGAGGCGGATATTGCCGGCCATGTCTTGAACCCGAAGCGCGATCTCGACGGCGGTCCGGCCGCTCCGGCCCGTCACATCCAGAGTCCGGCTCTCGCCCTCCAGCTGAGCGGCGGCGGAAAAGATGAGCGTGTCGGGCGCCGCCAGAACGCCCGTGGCGGAGATCGACATCCGGCCGTTCTGCGCGTCGATCCGGGCGATTTCCAAAAAGCCGTCGTCCTCGAACGCCTCCGGCCTGAACAACCTCAGCAGGGCGGCCGGCCGGTCGAGATCGAAGGTGACGGCGGGATCAAACAGTTTCAGGGTCGCGTCCACGTGCCCGTGATGAATTCGCCGGATGAGGATGTCGATCTTCGGAATGGAAACAACGCTCGCGCCGGACTCGTCTTTTAATTGGAGCCCCAATATCCGAAACTCGCGCCGTTTCGGAGATATCGAAATGTCCTCGATCTCCAGCCG
Organism: bacterium; assembly: GCA_016202645.1. Taxonomy (GTDB): domain Bacteria; phylum Lindowbacteria; class 2-12-FULL-62-27; order 2-12-FULL-62-27; family 2-12-FULL-62-27; genus JACQOF01. The sequence goes on along the minus strand of JACQOF010000115.1, from coordinate 6,834 downwards.
CCCCGCGCGGATATATCCCCGGAGTTCCGAGCGGATCCAAGTCTTGACCGCCTGCTCCGCAACCGGCGCCAGGACCACGATAACCGCCAGGAAAACCGCCAACCATACCAAAATCGTCTTGAACTTCTGTTCCATATTCCTGCAACCTTATCTGAGAATCGCGGCGGCGGGCAAGCAATACCGGGCGGACACAGATTGACAGTTGAGACTGGTTTGTTTAGGATTCTGGCGTTGGAATAGAGGATGGATTGACCTCAAACGGGAAACAAAGGAGACCCCATGGCACAGATGACGTTATCCAAAGGAAAATTGGCCCGGATGGATCGGCTGTCGGGCAAAAGAGGCGTGATCGCGGCCGCCGCGATGGACCAGCGCGGATCGCTTCTCAAGGCCATCGCCAAGGAAAGAGGATGCGACCCGAAAGAGATCACGGATCAGATGATGCAGGAATTTAAAACGGCGGTGTCGAAGGTCCTCACGCCCCACGCCACCGCGATCCTGCTCGATCCCGAATGGGGCCTGCCCGCCGCGAAAGCGCGCGCCAAGAACTCGGGGCTTTTGCTTTCGTACGAAAAAAGCGGCTACGACAACACCCGCCCGGGACGGCTGCCGGACCTTCTCGACGGCGTATCGGCCAGGGACATCGTCAACATGGGCGGCGACGCCGTGAAAATCCTGATCTACTACTCGCCCGACGACGAGCGCCCGGTCAAGGACATCAAGCATGCCTTCATCCGCCGGATCGGCGCGGAGTGCGAGTATTGTGAAATTCCGTTTTTCCTCGAGTTCGTCACCTACGATCCGAAAGGCGGGGACGAGAAGGGCCTCGACTACGCGAAACGCAAGCCCGACCTTGTGGTGAAGAGCATGGAGGAGTACTCGAAACCCGAGTACAACGTCGACGTGCTGAAAGTGGAGGTCCCGATCAACATGAAGTTCGTCGGCGGCGCCAAATCGAACAAGACCGGCCAGGTGGCCTACGACCGGGCGCAGGCGAAGGAGATTTTTCAGAAGTCCTACAAGGCGGCGAAGCGTCCGTTCATTTATCTGAGCGCGGGCGTCAGCGACGACGAGTTCCGCGAGACCCTCGAGCTAGCCCAGGAGGCCGGCGTCCCGTTCAACGGCGTTTTGTGCGGCCGGGCCACCTGGAAGGACGGCATTCCGGTATACGCGAAGAAGGGCCTCAAGGCATTCGAGGACTGGCTGGCGGACCGGGGCGTCAAGAACATCGAGGCGCTGAACGTCATTCTCGGCAAAGCCGCCCACCCGTGGCACGAGCGGTACGGAGGCCGGGACAAGATCGCCGCGGCGTAGGCGTGTCGCTCAAAGCGTTTCACAAGTTTTTCATCAGCGTCGCGATTCTCTTCTGCGGCTGGCTCACCTGGTCCGAATACCGCATCTACACCCGGACGAACGATCCGGAAGCGCAACTGGTCGCCGGAGTGACGGCCGCCGCAGTGATTCTGCTGGTCGTTTACTTCGTCTGGTTTCTGCGCAAATCTAAATTCCTCCCCCCTTGAGGGGGGAGGCCGGGAGGGGGGGGGGGTTCAGCCCTTCTCCACCCGGTTTCTCCCGCTCTCCTTCGCCCTGTACAGCGCCGCGTCCGCGGCCCGAATCACTTTTTCCGGTGTGTTATTTTTCCGCGTCTGCTCCGACACCCCGACGCTGATGTGCTATGGGTGGAATTTTCCTTGATTTTCCATTGACAGGCGGGGCGAATGGTCTGTATACTATTGTAGTAAGATGAACTACACAGCCGTGCTCGACGCGTCAACGCTGATACTATTGGCCAAGACTGATCTTTTGCAGGTTCTGCTTGAAAAGACCGGGATACTGATCCCGGCCGAGGTGCGGAGCGAGGCGACAGCCGGCCAGGAGAGCGTTGACGCCAAATTGATCACGAAGCTGATTCAAGATGGGAAGATACGCGTTTTGGATGTTTCTCGATCCGGCCATCGCCGGCAAATAGAATCGGATTTCGGGCTTGATCCCGGCGAAGCGGCGGCGCTGGAGCTGGCAAAGGAGAAGGCCGTCCCCGTCGGAACAGACGACGGGCCGGCCATCAAGGCGGCAAAGATTGTCGGCGTACCCTTTTTTACGGCGATCCATGTATTGATCGCGCTGTGCGAAAAGGGCCGAATCAGGCGGAATGAGGCGCTGGCGAAGCTGGACAAACTCGAAAAAATCGGGCGCTACAGTGTCCGGATTCTGGAAGACGCCCGCGAAAAACTCAGAAAAGCGAGGTGATGAGGATGCCCGTCATGAGTCTTCGTTTGAGCGATCGTGAATTGAAGCATCTGCAGGCGCTGGCGAAAGAGGAGGACAAGGAAAAATCCTCCATGGCCCGGGAACTGCTCTCGGACGGATTCAAATTCAAAATGCTGGTGGCCTACAAAGAGGGCCACGTCACGCTCTCCAAACTCGGCCGATCTTTGGGCATGACGCTCAGCCAGACGCTCGACTTTCTGTCATCGTTTGGAATCCAGGCGCCGATCGATTATGACGACTATCTGCGCGGGGGCGAAACGGCGAGAAGGGCTGTGGGATGAGACAACCATTGTGCTTCATCGTTGTCGCCGCCTTTCGTGAGGAGGCCGATCTTACGTGGGATTTCCTGAAGGGTGGGTCAGTTCGGCACAACATTTTACTATCGGGTCGTCATCCCGGCTTCTCAAACTCAGCCCTTCTCCACCCGGTTTCTCCCGCCCTCCTTCGCCCTGTATAGCGCCGCGTCCGCGGCCCGAAGCACTTTTTCCGGCGTGTCATTTTTCCGCGTCTGTTCCGACACCCCGACGCTGATGTGCACGGTGACCTTCTTCTCGCGCTTTTTCGGGGCACTGCCGTTCAGCGGTATTTTGGTCTCCGCAAGCGCGCGGCGGGTTTCCTCCATCCGCTCCGCGGCCAGGTCGGCAGCGGTGTTGGAGTACAGAACCGAGAATTCCTCCCCGCCGTAGCGGTAGACCTGGCCGGCGCTCGACGCCGACAGCAGGGCCGCCACCTCCCGCAGGACTTCGTCGCCGGCCGCGTGGCCGTACGTATCGTTGAATTTTTTGAAATGATCGATGTCGACCATCGCGATGGCATAGTTGCCCGAAAGACGCGCGAGGGCCTCGTTCAAGGCGCGGCGGCCGAGAACCTGGGTGAGGTCGTCCACGTAGGCCTTGGACCAGGAGAGAAAAAAATTGCAGTAGAGAAGGATCAGAGACGCCAGGGCCGTGCAGACGACGAACGCGACGGGCTGGACCGGCGGCGGATAAAGCGGACCGGATTGAAAAATGGGCTGAAAGACTCCGGAGAAGTAAAAACAGGGAATGAGAGCGGCCATCAATTTCTTCATTTCACCTTCCCGGCCCTGAAACGGCAGGAGGAGATTGATGCCGCACAGGATCAAATAGAAAACGGTCGGCAGGGACGGCGCGCCCAGAAAACTCGCGCCGGTCCAGCGATGCGACCCGGCCCACGTGGACAGCCACCGCCCGGCGCTGACGGATATCAGGGGAGGAATCAGAAAGCCGATCAGAAGGACGAGCAAACCGACCTTAAACGTGCACGCCACGTTCCGGTGGGACACAAACTGGGAACCGGTAACGAGCAGGGGCAGGATCAAGAACAGCACAAACCGCATCTGATCTCCCCCGGCGACCGCAGCCGTTCCGCCGGAAAAATAATACTGGGATGGAATCAGAATCAAACTCAACACAAACACCGGCGCGTTCGCAATCCGCGCCGCCCACAACGCCGACAGCCCCAGCGCCGCATACGGCATCCCCCGCAGAATATCCATGGTGGCCCGCCCGGTGAACGACACCGTCCAAGCCGCCGCGTCCCCGCCAAAATGCCGGAGCCAAACCGGCGCCGCCAAAACAAGCATAAACCCCAGCACAACCGCCAAAGACCGCCTCATAACCCTCTTTTCGGCATTTTAGGGGGACGGCCAAAAGGGGAGGGAGGCTTAATTGTTCATGTCGTCATTCCCGCGAACGCGGGAATCCAGACCCCTTTACCCGTCATCCGGTCCGGCTCCAAGCCTGACAGGCGGTTGATGTGTTTGTCGGTCACCCGTCGTCCGGCTTTCATGCGGCCCGATTCTCCTTCGTCAATTTGTCAACCCAGTATCGGACGCCGCGTCGAATGTTCGGATATGTGTCCGTCACGTGGCGGGCGATCAAGGGGAACTTGCGGCAGACAAACACAACATGGTCGAAATTTCCGTGGGTCAACGCCCGCAATACCACCTTTTCAGCGGGTGCCTTGCCGGCCGGGCAGTCCCACAAAAACGGCCGGAGTTTTCTGTCAATCGAAACGCGCCGGGTATATACAGGCCGGATTCGGGATTCGGGACCGGCGGTTCGCCCGCGCGGGCCTGGGCTCTCGACCAAGTCATCCAGCGTCGAGACTCCAAAGAACTTTGCCAGCGTCAGCAGATGCAGCAATCCAGGGCCGATTTTGCCGCTGTTATAGTTTGAGAGCAGGGACGGAGAAATGGACATCTCCGTCGCGGCGCGGCGGAGCGAACATTTCCGCCGCGCGCACAGCTCGCGCACCCGAACGCGCGGCCCGGCCCCTTTCCGATCAACTGCTGAGTTCGCCATCCACACGATGTTACTATATCTAATAACAGCCGTCAACCCCCACGCAAACGGATCACGGGAAAGCACAGGCACATCGTGATACACTCCGCGTAGGGGGAGAGGCCCGGAAGCTCGAATGCTTTGGATTACGCACATGGCGAAGCCTGCGAGAGATTCTGCACAGCGCGTTGCGGGCTTTTCCACGGGATCCCGCCGAGGGCCCTGCAAAAGCTCCGTCACACCCTTTTACTGGCAGGCACACCCGCGACTCGCACTCCCGACGGATAGATGAGCGTCCCGCGCCGCGTGAGCAGATAATCCAGCCAGCCAAGATTTTTTGCTCGCTCGAAGCTGACAATGATGGATGGGACGTATTCCGGCTCGTATGGCGCCCACAGGGGTCGGCGACCCATCTCCCATGGATAGAGATTTCCCTTGGTTGCGTTGCATTTTCGACACGCCGCGAAGGTGTTCATCCACGAATTCCAGGGAGCTTCGGCATTCTGAAGTTTAACCCGTGCAACTTCGTATGGCCGCCGGAGATTTGGCGGACAGGCGTGCCACCGTGATCGAGGAATGATGTGGTCGCAGTCCAATTCTTCCATTCGGCCACGCTTGCCGCACCAGGCGCAGGTCATGTCGTCCCGGTAGATCACCTTCAATCGGGACCATGCCGGGTTGGATGGAATCCCGTTAAATTTCAGGAGGCGGACAACCCGCGGTAACGGAATCGACAATCTCTGAGAACGGATCAGTTCCCCCTCATCACCGTCAATCAGATCGGCCTTGGAAGTGACGAGCAGACAGATCGCCTCCATCACCCGGACGACCGATACGGGCAAGAAACTTGAATTCAGAACCAAAGTCGGCTGCACAAGTACACCAGTCACGTCATTCCTCCTAAAAAAGTTTATCAGCCGACCCCCATGGACGGGGGAAGTGCCGCCGAGCGACATGGATGTCGCGAACGGCCCGCACTCGGGTTTGATCCGAGACCTCCGCCTTACCACGGCGACGTGCTGCCACTCACACCATACGGGCGATTGAATACGGCGTTGTTTGTTCGGATCGAACCAGCCCAAGGAGGGGGGCCACCGCCATGTTTTCAATCCGGCCCCCCTCCGCCGCTTTCAAACTCGTCTGACTTCAACATCTCACCTCCTTACCGCTCAAAGCAGATTGACCACACGTTCGGCCAATCCCTTCTCACCCAGCACCACATTCAGCTTGGATGCGCTCGCGACCTTCTCCAGCACCTCCAGTTCCTTGAGGCGCATGAGAACCGCGTTGTCCTCCATGAGCTTCGCCGTGTTGAGCTGGCTGCGCATGGCTGCCGTCTCCTCGCGTCGCAGAATCACGTTCGCCTCGGCCGCCTTCTTGGCCTCGAGCACCTTGTTGAGCAGCGTCTTCATGTCGCCCGGCAGGATGATGTCTCGAATGCCAAGACCGATCACCTGAATGCCAAACTCGCTCGCGCGTCGGCGAACGACCGACTCGAGTTCCTTCGCGACGTCGGTCTTGTCGACCAGAAGCGGCTCGAGCTCACGCGTGCCGACCGCGGCACGAAGCGCCAGCTGTGCCTCCCGATACAGCGCCTGAGCGACATCCCCGACCGTTTCGACGGACTTGCGGGCATCGACGATGCGATAGGTCACAATCGCATTCATCCGGAGCGTGACCTTGTCGGCCGTCATGATCTCCTGGCCGGCCACGTCGAGTACCGTCTCGCGCACGTCGAGGTGGTAGAACTTGACCTTGCCGACGTTCTTCCACGTCGCGTACTTGCCCGGAGCGAGCGTCTTGACGTATTCACCGTCCTTAAAATAGACGCCGACGTGACCCTCTTCGACATTGAAGACATTGAGCACCCCATCAACGCCCTCCGACTTCAGGATGACGTCGATGCTCTTGTGCTCGAACAGCACGTCACGCGCGTCAACGATCTCCGTCTTGATGTCACGGAACTTGGACCACAGCGCGTAGAGGCCTGAATCCAGCACGCGGTTGAACCGGCCGTCGATCCACACAAGCGCGCGCTCATAGTCCTTCAGGTCCAGCACCACCGCCTCGTTCTTGAGGACACCGGACTTGACGACGATGTCGAGCTTGTCATGGACCAGCCAGGGATCGCGCTGGGACACAACATCGATCCGGACGCGGTTCAGAGGATCCACCAACCAATGTCGGCCTGTGGTCAAAATCTTCCGGAACTCCCCATCGTAGAAGTACAGGCCCTTCTCGTAGGAACGAATCTTCCGGTATC
>JACQOF010000114.1 GCA_016202645.1 bacterium | reverse complement strand
GCGCCAGAAGTATGTGTCGTTATAAAGACCGCTTAGAAGTTGTGACGTCACCGCGCCGTCCACGGTGTCCGCGGAAATCATCGACGTGAATCCAGAACTCTTCGAGACCTCAACCACGTAACTGTCGATCCCGCTCGAGTCTCCCGTCACCGCGCTCCAGATTACCGTCACCGCGGAGTTTTGCTGAGCCGCGTCCGCCGGACTCGACGCCGTCACCTGCGCCGGAACACCCGTGTCCAGCAGGAACCCTCGCACCGCCGAGTTCGTCCCCGTGTTCCCCGCGCCGTCTATAGCACGGACGCGCCAGAAGTATGTGTCGTTGTATATCCCGCTGAGGAGCTGCGACGTCACAGCGCCGTCGACTGTGTCCGCGGAGATCGTCGATGTGAATCCCGAACTCTTTGATGCCTCAACCACGTAACTGTCGATCCCGCTCGAATCTCCCGTCACCGCGTTCCAGATCACCGTCCCGGCGCGGTTCTGTGCGGCGCCGTCCGCCGGACTCGACGATGTCACCTGCGCAATCGCCGTGTCATACACGAACCCGCGCACCGAGGAGTTTGCCCCGACATTGCCGACATCGTCAATCGCGCGCACGCGCCAGTAATAGGTGTCGTTGTAGAGACCGCTCAATAACTGCGACGTGACCGCGCCGTCCACCGTGTCGGCCGAAACCGTCGTCGTAAACGCCGAGCTCTTGGATACCTCCACGACGTAGGAATCAATTCCGACGCTGTCCGCCGGCGCCGTCCAAATCACGGTCGCCGGCGCGTTCGTCTGGTTTCCGTCCGCGGGACTGGATACCGTCACCTGCCCCGTCTGCGTGTCGATGACAAATCCTCGCGCCGCCGGGGTGTCGTGGTTGCCCGCCGCGTCGCGGCCGGTCACGCGCCAGTAGTACGAATCGTTTGCCGTGACACTGCGGATCAGGCTTGTCGCAGTTGTGTCCACGACGCTATCCGACAGCGTCGTAAATGCCGCCGTGCGCGACAACTGCCAGGTGTAAGTTTCCGCGTCGTTCGACGTCGACCAGGAAAACGGGATGGAGGTCGCCGTCGTCTCGTGTCCGTCCTGCGGATTGACCAGCGCCACCGTCACGATCGTGTCGGGCGACGCCGCGGCCGTGTCGGTGAAAAACGACTCGTTGACAAACGTCGCGGCGTCCTTGGACGTGAGACGATAATAATAGGTATTGCCGCCGAAAACGTTCGTGTCGGTCCACGTCGTGTCCGTGGAAGACGTCTGCTTCACGAGATTGGCGGAATTGGCCCAGTTCGTCGTGTCGACGAGGTCCTTCAGCCGGTAGATGTTCAGCCCATTGAACCCGACCGGGCCGCCGTTGGTCTCCTCATTGAGCGACGGAATCGTCCACTTGATGGTGATCTTCCCCTTGACGGTCGTGTCCAGCGTGACGCCGACCGCCTTGCCCGGCGCGGTCGTGTCGGCGCCCGCGGCGGTGTCGACGGCGGCGAGGCGGTAGGGGCGGAACGCCGACGCGGTGTCACTGAACTTCGCAGAGATCGCAACCTCGTCCGTAGTGCCCCACCAGTTGCGGGTCAGGGTTTGGGAAGTACCGCCCGCGTTGGCGACGCTGAAGTTGTTGCCCGTCACGTTATTTTTTGTGATGAGGTTGTTGCTGGAACTGCCGACGATCCAGAGCCCCGTGTCATTTCCCGTCAACTCGTTTTGAACGATGCTGTTTGAATCTGCGTTGTATATTCGAATTCCGGAATTGACATTCGAAAGGCTTGTATTATTCCCGACGAAGTTCTTGTTTCCCAAAATCATAATGCCGCCATAAACATTGTTGGAATTGGTTGTGTTGCCGAAGATACTGTTGTTGTTCGCATTCCCGTCCACATCTATACCCGCGTCTTTATTCGAATTAGCCGTGTTATTGTTTACCGTATTGAAATCGCAGTTTGCGACGGTATAACCATTCAAGACGATACCGGTTTGACCGTTTGAACTGGCCACATTGCCGGAGACCGTGTTGGTGTCAGAGCCATTATAGAGGTATATGCCATATTGCCCATTGTAACAGGCGCTGTCCCCGGTGATGGTCGATTGATCGACGTTTTGAAAATAAATTCCCCAATAGGCGTCCCGGACAGCCAGATTTTTTATCAAGAGTCCTGTTTGAGTGTCGGCGGTTATCCCTTTGGCGTTCGTCGCGGAAGAACTGTCCCCAGGCGGATCAATCACCGTCGCGTTCGAGTCCTTGCCGATCAGCGCAACGCTGTCGAGATTGATCACCACCGTCTCTGTGTACGTCCCGGCGTCGATGTAAATCGTGTCGCCGGCCTTCGCCTTCGACAGCGCCTTCGTGATCGTCAAAAACGGCGCCGCCGCGTCGCCGTTGCCGCCGTCGCCACCCACCTGATACGTGAACGAGTCGCCGGTTGTCACGGTGTCATTGACGTACCACACCGGCCCCGCGTACGCGGGCTTGGTCACGCGCGTGTCCATGAAAAACGACTCGTTCAAGAACGCCGCCGCGTCCTTCGACGTGAGCCGGTAATAGTACGTGTTTCCCGCCGTGACGGTGGTGTCGGTCCAGGTCGTGTCGGTGGAGGCGGTCTGTTTGACGAGATTGACCGAGTTGGCCCAGTTCGTCGTGTCAACAAGATTGACCAGCCGGTAGATGTTCAGGCCGCCAAATCCGACCGCGCCGCCGTTGGTCTCCTCGTTGATCGCCGGGATCGTCCACGTGATCTTGATCTGGCCCGCCGCGCTCGTGTCGAGCGTCACGCCCGTCGGCAGGGCCGGCGCGGTCGTGTCGGCGCCCGAGGCCGTATCGACCTTCGTGAGGCGGTACGGCCGGAACGCGTTGGCGGTGTCGCTGACTTTTGCGGCGATCGTCACCTCGTCCGTCGCGCCGAACCAGTTGCGGGTGATGGTCTGGGTCAGGCCGGACTGGTTGTGAAGATAGCTGACGCCGCCGATATTGTTTTTCTGGATTTCGTTGTTTCTGGACGAGCCCGCAATCCAGATTCCCGTGTCGCTGCCGGAGACTTCGTTCAACGTTACCGAGTTTGTGTCGGAGATGTTCAGCCGGATGCCGGCGCTCGCGTTGGATCGCGCGACGTTGCCGCGGATCACGTTGGCGTTTCCGCCGTCGACCCAAATGCCGTAATCCGTGTTGGAATTCGCCGTGTTGCCGGTCAACGTATTGTTGCCGGTCTGCGCCACGATTCCGGCGCTCGTGTTGGAATTCGCCGTGTTGTTGGAAACCGTGGTGTTCACGGAACTCGACGCCAGATCGATTCCGTAGTTGGTGTTCGAATTGGTCGTATTGCCCGTGATCGTGTTGCCGTTCGACGACGTTCCGAGATTGATGCCGCTGCTCGAGTTGGATGAGGACATGTTGTCGCTCAGCGTATTGCCGGAACTTGCGTCCAGCGCGATGCCGTAGTTGGAGTTCAAGACGACTTCATTCTTGCTCAACGTGTTCGTGTCGGATCCGTTCAGCAGGTAAACCGCGAAATTTCCGCAAGCGCTCACACTGTCGCCGCTTACCGTGGACCGGTCGACATTGTCAAACCGGATGCCGTTGTAGGCCCCCGTCACGCCCAGATTCCTGATCGACAGGCTCACCCGGCCCGCGGCATAAATGCCCCAGACGCCGGCCGTCCCGCTCGAACCCGGCGGGTCGATTACGGTCGCGGCCGAGTCTTTGCCGACAACGCTGATCGAGTCGTTGCCGATGACGACCGCTTCTGCGTAAAGTCCCGCGTCGACCCACACCGTGTCCCCCGCCGTTGCCAGCGACAGCGCCTTCGTGATCGTCCCAAACGGCTTGTTCGCCGTCCCCTCGCCCGTCGCATCGCTTCCGGTCAGGTATGTGAAACTGTCCCCCGCCGTCGACGCGTCGTTCACATACCAGTTCACCCGCGACTGCGCCTGCGCGGAGTCGGTCGGCTGGGAGTCGGAGAAAAACGACTCGTTCTCAAACGGCGTTGCGGCGTCGAACGCGGTGACCCTATAATTATATGGAGAGCCGAGCGTGGCGTCTGTGTCCTGATACCGGAGCACACCCGAACCCACCTGCGCGATTTTCACCCATGACGAGGTGTCTTTGATGGCGCTCCGGTACACCCGATACCCCGACAGCCCCACCGCGCCGCCGTTGACTTCCTCAAGCGCGCTCACCGCCGACCACTCGACGATGATCGACGTGTCGCTCGGCGCGCCTACCACCGCCACCGTGTCCGGCGCTTTGGGGGCCGTCGTGTCGGCCCCCGCCGCCGTGTCAACCGAGCCGAGGCGGTACGGCTGAAATGTTATTTTTTTGGCCCCCGATGTGTCGTAGATCATCTTGTCGATCGCAACGGAGTCCGTCGTGCCCCAGTAGTTTCGCGAGAAATCAAAAGACATATTGGACGCGTTGTATACGCCGCTGTCGGGGTTGCCGGCCGAGGGTTTGATGTTGTTCTTCTGGATCGTGTCCGACAACGAACCTGCCGTGATATAGTATTGGTACTCGCCGTTGAGCTCGGCCGTATTTTGAGTGTGGGTCGAGAAGCGGTCCCACCACAGGTAGAATCCGTGCAGGGTGTTTGATCTTGAAATATTACGGACCAGCAGGTTATTGGGGGACATTCCGTTGATGTAGACGCCGGAATTGGAGTTCGAATTGGTCGTGTTTGCGATGAAGGTGTTGTCGAATCCGCGATCAGAACGAATCCCGTAGGCGTTCAAATTAGAGGTGTTGTTCCGGAACGTGTTCTGCCCGGGCGAGTCGCTTTCAGTAATGGCGTATAAATGAATCCCCGCATAGCCGTTCGAATTGGTTGTGTTGTCATTCACCGTGTTGTTGTTCGAAAAATTAGACAAGATGACGCCGTCACCCGTGTTCCAGCTTGCGATGTTGTTGCTCACGGTGTTCGTTTCCGATTTGCCGTACAGGCTGATCCCGTCGTTTCCGTTCGAACAGACACTGTCGTTGGTGAGGGTGGCTCGATCCACGTCGATGAAAAAGATTCCTCTGTAGGCGCCCGTCACGCCGAGGTCGCGGATCACGAGACCCGTCTGCGTGTCGGCGTAGATGCCGTAGAGGTCGACGACCGTCTTCGCCCCCGCCGGATCAATCACCGTCGCCCCCGAATCCTTGCCGATCAGGGTCAGGTTGTCCGTATCCAGATTCACGGCGGCCGTATCCGTCGCCGAAAACATGTCCCACGTGTCGCCGCCGTACGTGCCGGCGTCCTGCCAGATCGTGTCGCCGGCTTTGTCTTTCTGCTTCACGCGCGCGAGGCTCCGGAACGGTTTCGACGCCGATCCGTCGCCGCCGTACGTGTCCGCGCCGCCCGCGTAGCTGAATGAGTCCGCCGACGAGGACCACGCATCATTCACGTACCAGTTCGGGCCCGTCCACTTCGCCACGGAGTCGGAAGGCTGGGAGTCGGAGAAGAAGGACTCGTTTTCGAATGTCGCCGCGTCGAAGGCGGTCACGCGGTAGTAATAGGTCGTGTTCTCCGCCGCGTCCGTGTCGTCAAACTGCGTGACGGCGCCAACCTGCCCGATCTTGAGCCAGGAACTCGTGTCTTTCGTCTTGCTCCGGTATACCCGATACCCCGACAGCCCCACCGCGCCGCCGTTGGATTCCTCCAGCGCCGTCACCGCCGACCACGACACCAGAATCGCGCTGTCCGTATTCGCCGCCGCCGCAGTGTCCGGCGCTTTCGGCGCGGTCGTGTCGGCGCTCGGCTGCGTGTCGACAGCGGCCAGCCGCCAGGGAGTCCAAGCTGACGCGGTGTCACTGATCTTGTTCTTGATCGTCACCGAATCAGCCGAGCCGAACCAGTTGCGGGTCAGGGTCTGGGCCAGGCCGCCCGGGTTATAAACGCGGTTGACGGCGCCGCCGGCGATGTTGTTTTTGGCGATCAGATTTCCGGCGGAGGAACCTTCGATCCGGATGCCGGTGTCGCCGCCGGCGATTTCGTTCTGCACGACGGCGTTCGAGTCGGAACTGTAGAACTTCAAGCCGGCATGGGTATTTGAATAAACGGCGTTGCTTCGGATTGTATTGTTTTTGGATGCGTCCGCGATTTGGATGCCGATCTCTAGGTTGGATTTGATCGTATTGGATTCGACCAGATTGTTGTTTGCACCGGAGAGGACCATGCCGTTGAAGGTGTCCGAATTCGCGGTGTTCCCACTAACCGTGTTCCCCGCGCTGTTCGCCAGCTTGATTCCATCGGAGTTTGTGTTTGCCGTATCGCTCTTGAGGGTGTTGCTGTCGGATCCGCCGCTCAGTAAAATGCCGACGCCGGCATTAAAGTTTGCCGTATTGCCCGTCACCTGATTGTTCGTCGAGGTATCCTCCAGCCATATTCCTTGCGCCGAGTTCCATCGGGTTACATTCCCGGTCACCGTATCATAGGCGCAATATCTCAAAAGCTTGATGCCGCTTCCGGTGGTCGTATCCACCGTGTTATTGCGCACCGTATTGTATCTGGACGTGTCTTCCAGCAAGATTCCAAACAGCTTGTTCAAATTGCACGTATTGGTCTCCACCGTATTGCCGTTCGACGCGGAAATCACGATTCCATTGTACGTGTCCGAATTCGTCACGTTCCCACTCACCGCATTGCCGTGACTGTTGAGAATTTTGATGCCGTCGCCGTTGGAATTGGCCGTGTTGCCGGAAAGGGTGTTGGTATCGACCGCGTTGAGGTAGATGCCGGTGGTCAAGTTGCCGCGGGTGGTGTTATTGGAAACGGTGTTGTTATTGGTCCCGCCTTCGAGATAGATGCCGTGGGAGGAATTGGTGTCCGCCGTGTTGCCGGTGACGACGTAATATGACCCGCCGTTCAGATCGATCCCGGCAAGGCCGTTCAAATTCGTAGTGTTGTTGCTTGCTGTGTCGTAAGAAGAGGATGAGAAATTGATTCCGGCATTGGAGTTGGAATTGGCGATGTTGTTGTCGAGCGTGTTGTAATTAGAGCCGGAGATCAAAATGCCGATCGACGAATTCGAATCGGCTGTATTGTTGCCGATGGTGTTATTGTTGGATCCGCTCAAAAGAAATATCCCGTACTCGCCGTTGCCGCAGACGCTGTCGCCCGAAACCGTGGAACTGTCCACATTGTCGAACCGAAGCCCGTCATACGCCCCCGTCACGCCGAGGTTTTTGATCGTTAGATTTGTCTGTGTGTCGGCGTAGATGCCGTATAGCCCGCTGACCGAATTCGCCCCCGGCGGGTCGATGACCGTCGACGACGAGTCCTTGCCGATCAGCGTGATTAAGTCCTTGTCGATGTTCACCCCCGCCGTCTCGGTCGTGTTGACCGTCACGTACGAGTCGTACACGCCCGCGTCGATCCAGATCGTGTCCCCGGCCGCGGCGGAACGCAGCGCCTTGATGATCGTCCGAAACGGCGAACCGATGGCGCCGGCGGCGGTGTCGGCGCCCACCGCGGTCGTGTAGGAGTCGCCGGCGGTCGAGGTGTCGTTGACATACCACTTCGGTCCTTCATACACCACTGAAAACTTGCGGTCGGCTGAAAACGGCGATGTGCCGAAATCGTCGGCATGCCGAACCCGCCAGAAGTACGTGTCATTGGCGGAAAAGGTGTAGATGAGATCCAGATCGTTCCCATACAATTTCGTGTCGAGCACATCGTTGCCGCCCGCTGTCCTGCCCACCTGCAGGTGGACCACGGAATCTTTGGCGTCCGCGCTGTCTTTGTCGTCGAGTCTCCAGGCCAGCGTGATTGACTTGCCGGATTCGGTTTCGGACAACTTGAATTTTGTCGCGTCCGACGGAGTGTCCGAAAGTGGGGTGTCCGGATAGTGGTTGACCTTGCCGGTATTGTTGAAATTCACCGTGATGGAACTGTCGAAATCGGCGTCGCTGATGTCCCGATTCCAGGCGTTCAATCCGGAATCGCAGTATGGCGTCATCACGTCCGACGCGTCGGCGCTGGCGGCGATGTCCTTCGTGGCGTCGCCGTCGTTGTTCCACATCACGGCGTTGTAGAAACTCGCGAGCGTAAAGCGGATGCGCTGCGGCAGGGACACCGGGGCAAGATCACGCCAGGCGATGGCTGCCTCCAAGAGTTTGTTCGGGGCGCTGATATAAATGGAGTCCGCCGACCCCCAGGTTGGCGCGTGCCATGTGGCGCCACCCTGGTCGTACATTTCGATCTTCGCTCCGGATGCGGTCATGTGGAGCGCCACGTTGGTTTCGGGATAAAGAGCGGGCGACCCCACCGACATGTCGTCCTGATCCGCCAGCCAGGTGAGAGCGCTGTCGGACGAACTCTGATCGAGGTCGATCCCAAGGCCGATGTGGACGCTGTCTGCGGCCTCGATGCTTTTAAACCGAACCAACAGGTACAGGTAATCGGCGTCGCCCTTGAACCGGACTTCCGTGATGTCCGTCGCGTTCACGTCGCCCAGATCCGTCCGCTGGTCGTCCTGGGCGCCAGTATAGATAAATTCTCCCTGGGAAATCACGGTGTCGTGGCCCTGATTCGATGGTGTGCCCAGCCAGTCGGTGTCGCTGCCGTCGATTAGACTGGGCGGAGTTCCTCGATAGGTGAAACTGAAGGTGTCGCTCCAGGCGCCGTACTGGCCGTGATTGTCCCGCGCCCGGACCTGCCAGTAATAGGTCACATCCTTCGTCAGCTCCGCCGTCAATGCGGCAGATTCACCGCCCCAGATCACATAGATTTGCTGATTCACCAAACCAAACCCGCTGTCGTTGTCCAGACGGAACCAGTACGTCACCGTGTCGCTGGCGTCGGCGTCGGCCGCGGGGGACCAGCGGAACGTGAAGGTGGCCGAGGTCGTTTCGGCGCCGTTGGCGGGAGTGACCGCTGATGACACAACCGACGGCGCGGCGTTCGATCGCACTTCGCCGTCAGAGCCGAAATAGACGTCCACGTAATAATCCAGGTCGGTGTCCGACAGATCGTCCGACCAGGCGCCGGCGCCGGCGCCGGGGTAGAGGTCGTCCAGAAAATCGGTCAGCGTAAAGTTGACGGAGTTGTCGCCGGTCTGGGGATTCGTGACGGAGGAGTTCTGTTCGCCGACCGCCAGACTGATCCGGAGCGTATCGCCCGGCGACCATTTGATGTCCTCCCGTTTGACGGCGATCTCGGTGGTCTTGGCAAACCAGTCGTATGCCGGCCCACTGCTCGGACGGTTCCACGCGACGGCCGTGTCCAAATAAATCCAGACAGCCGAGTCCGGCGCGTTGTCCGAAGCGTCCAGATTCACTTCGCTGTACTGCTCGCCGCCGCGCCCGAGAAACCCGTTGGCGTCGTCGCCGAGCCAGTTCATACCTGTGTCCGACGCGTTGCGGGTCACGTCCAGCGCCATCGAAAATAGAGCGCGGTTGGCGCTCCAGTTGGCCGTCTGAAACATGAAATAGACATAGTAAGTGTCCGCCGTCACCCGGAACTGAGTCAGATCCATGTCGCCGTCGGGATCCACCGGGTCCGCCCGCACGTCTCCGATCCGATCAACCCAGATGTATTCCCCGCCGGACACGGACCCTGCGTCCGAGTCCGTACCGGGCGTTCCCGCCCAGTCCGAGGCGTCACCGTCCGAGAAGCGCTTGAGGACATAAAAGGCCACGGAATCCGACCAGGGACTCGTATCGTCGCCGGCGGTCCAGACACGCATGCGGGCGGTAAACCACTGTCCCCGGGTCAAAGATGCGGTCAGGCGACTCGTGATCGAGCCGGCGGTTTTGGACACGTTGTCGGCCAGGTTGGCCCAGTCGGGGCTGAGACCGGTATCGACCTGAATTTCGTAGGCGCCCTGCTCTTCGCTGTCGAATGTCCATGTGATCTTCACCGTACCGGTATTCTGGTACGTGCCGGCGTAGATGCGCGGAGTATCCACCGCGCCGCCGCGGATGATGGAATCGGAAAAAAAGGATTCGTTTTCGTAAGGAGTCCCCGCGTCGAACGCGGTCACCCGATAATAGTTGGTCTGGCCGGCGGATGTATCGACAAAGGAGACACCGGACGACTGACCCAGCCGGCCGTTGCCGCCGGTGGTGTCTTTCCAGTTCGCCGTATACTTTGTCGTCTGGCGGTAGACGCGGTAGGCGGACAGATCGCCGCCCCAGGTGACGCCTTCCTCGTTGGCCGACACCGCCGACCAGGTTACGGTGCAGGACGTCCCGGCGCAGGCAACCGACACGGTGTCCGGCGCTTTCGGCGCGGTCGTGTCGGCGCCGGCGGCGGTGTCCACGGTCCCGATTCGAAACGGCGTGAAGGCGTTGACCGTGTCGGTGATTTTGGATTTGATCGATGCCGTGTCAACCGATCCCCACCAGTTGCGGGACACGGTCTGGGCAAGGCCGGTGTAATTGCTGAGGTCTTTATTGCTGCTGTTGGTAATATTGTTTTTGGTCACGATGTTGTTTCTGGAAGAACCCGACAAACTCACGCCGATGGAATGACCGGAAACGTCATTTTGCGCGATGAGGTTGGTATCCGAGCTGACCACGAGGATTCCGTCGTTCACGTTGGAATTCACGTGGTTGTTCCTCACCGTAATGTTGTTCGAACCCGGATCCAGCACAATGCCGTAGCTGTTCGACAGCACGACGTTGCCGGACACGAGGCAGGTTGTGCAGCCTTGGAGTTTGATCCCGTCAATATTGGCGAGGACCCGGTTGTTGATTACCGCGATCCGGGACGAAAACTGGGCCATGATTCCCCTGCCGCTGTTCGAGTCGGTCGTGTTGCCGGACAGGGTGTCGTTCGAACAGTTGGCTACGAGGATGCCGTCGGCGGCGTTGAGGCCGACCGTGTTGTTGGTGACGGCGTTGTTGTTCGAATTCGTAGCGAGGTAAATGCCTTGGAGCGAGTTGCCGCCGGCGTCGTTTGCCGTGATCGTGTTGGAGTCTGACCCATCGATGATATTCACGCCGTGCCCGCCGTTCGTACCGAAACTGTCCCCAGAAATGGACGACAAATCCACGTTGATGAAATAAATCCCGTCATACGCCCCCGTCACGCCGAGATTTTTGATCGTGAGGCCGGTTTGCGTGTCGGCGTAGATGCCGTATAGCCCGGCTGTCGCGTTCGATCCCGGCGGGTCGATCACCGTCGCGCCGGAGTCCTTGCCGATCAGCGCGACCGAATCAACGTCGATGACGACGGTCTCGGTGTACGTCCCGGCGTCGATGTAAATCGTGTCCCCCGCCTTCGCCTTCGTCAGCGCCTTCGTGATCGTCAAAAACGGCCGCGCCGACGAGCCGTCGCCGGTCGTGTCGCCGACGGCGGTCGTGAACGAGTCCCCGGCCGTCGACGCGTCGTTCACATACCACGTGGGACCGGCGTAGAAGGGAACGGTGTAGCCCCAGAAGTTGGTGGTGGTGTTGCCTCCGAACGCGTAAATGGTATCGCCACTGCCCGGATAGACCAGCGCGCCGCCGTTGTCGACGGTGGCCGGAGCGGCCGTCATCGTGGTCCATGCGTTCGTCTTGGTGTTGTAGCCCCAGAAGGCGGTGGTGGTGAAGCCTCTGAACGCGTAAATGGTATCGCCACTGCCCGGATAGACCAGCGCGCCGCCGGAGTAGACGGTGGCCGGAGCGGCCGTCAGCGTGGTCCAGGCGTTCGTCTTGGTGTTGTAGCCCCAGAAGTCGGTGAAGGTGTTGCCCCGGAATGCGTAGATGGTATCGCCACTGCCTAGATAGACCAGCGCGCCGCCGACGGAGACGGTATCCGGCGCGGCCGTCAGCGTGTCCCAGGTGTTGAGGGCCGCTTGCGCCTCTGATGGAGTGAAAAGTG
>JACQOF010000109.1 GCA_016202645.1 bacterium | reverse complement strand
GAATCAGGTGATGGCCGCCGGCGGCGGAAATTTCCGCGGCGCGGCGGGCCATGTGCTGGCCCCGGATCTCGGAAAAGTCGAGTTCGGAAACCACGCGAGGCCGCCGCCGGGCCGGGCGCGGGCGGCGGCGCGGAGACGGCAGATCCCGGATGGGAGCGGCGAGACCGGAAAGATGGGCCAGGCCGCGGACCGGGTGGCGGCGGGAATGGTTCGAGGACGCCAGCAAGGCGGCGTCCGGAAGATTCGATTCCGGAAGAACCACGGGGTCGGCGCAGTCCAGGCCGTCGAGAATCGCCAGCGCGCCGGGGACGGTCCGGACCGTTCCGTCTAGGGAAAGCTCGCCGAGAAAAACGGCGCCGGCCGGCGGCGGAATCTGCTTGCTCGCGGCCAGAACGCCGACGGCGATGGGCAGATCGAGAAGCGGGGACGTTTTTTTCATCGACACGGGCGTCAGGTTCACGGTGACTTTCATCGTCGGCATCTCGAACCCGGCGTTTTTGATCGCCGCCACGACGCGATCCCGGCATTCCCGGAGGGCTTCCTGGGCCATGCCGACCACCGTGAAATTCGGCATGCCGCGCCGGACGTCGACCTCCACGCCGATCGGCTGGACTTCAAGTCCCGAAAGCACGGCGGACGCAATCCGGCAGACGGTCATGCCGGGTCGATGTCCATGGAGAGCTTCGCGGCCGGAGCGGAATGGGTGAGCGCGCCGATCGAAATGAAGTCGACGCCAAGCCGCGCCAGGCGGGCGATCCGGCCGGGTCCGACGCCGCCGGAAACTTCCACCGGGATCCGGCCGCGCACTTCCCGGACACAGCGGCGGATCATCGCGTCGGTCATGTTGTCGAGAAGCACCCGGTCGGCGCCCGCCGACAGCGCCTCACGCAGTTCCCGAAGCGTGCCGACTTCGACTTCGATCGGAAGACGCCTTCCGCGCATCGATCGGCGGGAGGCACGGACCGCGGGGCCAACGCCCCCGAGGAGCCGCACATGATTATCTTTTAACAGGACCGCGGCCGCGAGGGTCCGGCGGTGATTGTGCCCGCCGCCGTGGCGGACGGCGTCTTTTTCCAGATGCCGGAGAAGGGGCGTGGTTTTTCGGGTGTCGAGAATCCTCGTGCGCGGCTTCGTCGCCTTCGGCAGGCGCCCCACAAAGGCCCGCGTCAGGGTCGCGATTCCGCAGAGATGCGACAGAAAATTCAACGCGGTGCGCTCGGCGGCGAGAATCGCGCGGGCGCGGGCGGAGACCTTGAGGAGGACCTGACCAGGCCGGACCACGCGGCCGTTTTGGACCGGGCAGGAAACCCGCGAGCGCGAATCGAGGAGACGAAACGCGGCGGCCGCCGCTTCAATCCCGCTCACGACCAGAAGCTGCTCCGCCACGATCCGGCCGGAGGCGCGCGCCGACGCGGGAACTGCGCGGGACGTTACGTCCGACGCCGCGGCGTCTTCATGGAGCGCGGCGCGGACCAGCCGACGGAGATTTATCTCCAATACCCCGGAAAGGGGCCGGAAGAGATAGTG
This sequence comes from bacterium, assembly GCA_016202645.1. GTDB lineage: Bacteria > Lindowbacteria > 2-12-FULL-62-27 > 2-12-FULL-62-27 > 2-12-FULL-62-27 > JACQOF01. Next base: position 11,785 of record JACQOF010000109.1, on the reverse strand, counting down.
GCGTAGGCGTTGTGGGCGTGGATCGATTCGAAACTCTCGCACTCGATGCGGTAGGAGGCTACCCGGGAGTCTGCGTCGAATTTGAGGGCGATGTCCCGCACCACGTCCTCGACGAACTTCGGGTTGCGGTAGGAGGCTTCCGTCACAAACTTCTCGTCCGGTCGCTTGAGAAGCGGATAGATCTCGCAGCTGCCTTCACCCTCCACGAGATCGATCATCTCCTCGATCCAAATTGATTCCGCCATCTCCACGGCGGCGCTCACAACGGAACGCTGGTTGTGGGCGCCGAATTCCGAAATGGCCTTGGAACAGGGACAGAGAATCAGGATGGGAACTTTCACTTCTACGATCTTTCGGAATTTCTTCTCCCCGTTTTTCTCGCAGTCTCCACCCAGCCGGCAGGCATAGTCCATCAGAGCCGGCTCGCGCGTGAGAGGGGATCGCTTCGTCCGGAAATACAGAAACCCGACGTCCAGATAGGAACGCTCAGCGCCCAGTCGGTCGACGACCGATTCCAAAAGCGCCTCCAAAAGATCGGGACTGAGCGGCCGGGTCTTGAAACGGTCCAGCAACTCCACAAACCGGCTCATGTGCGTGCCGCGCTCGGCGGGCGAGAGCGACGCGGATATCCGCACCGTCGCCGTCACCTGCTGCTCCCCCCGCTCCCGATCCTGCACCACCATCGGGAGCCGTACCTCCGATATCCCGACTTGTTGAATTTCGAGCCCGCGAGTATCGTCCTGCCCCTGTACGTCCTCAATCTGCCTGAATTGCTGAATCATGCGCCCCTTGTATAACTTGCGCCCGACGCATTGACAACCCATGGAAGGACAAGATTCGGTTCACTCCTCCCGCAGCGCTTCGGACGGGGCCTTCTTCGACTGGATCACCGCGGGCAGAGACGCGGCAAGAATCGACAGACAGAAGAGCGCCGCGGCAGCGGCGAGAAATATCCCGGTCGACCACTCGGACGGCAGGCGGTCCAGATCGTAGATGTCCGGCGGCAGACGGATGAGGTCGCCGCGGGTGATGAGCAGGTGGGCGCCGGCGGAGAGAATTCCGCCGAGGAAAACGCCGAGGCCGCCCGCGATGGCGCCGGCTGTGATCAGAACGGAGGCGACCGCGCCGCGCGTCATGCCCATCGCCCGGAGCGCCGCCAGCTCCCGGCGCTTCTCGACTGCCGTCGACGTGAGCGCGGAGAGGACGGAGAATACGGCGATGAGGCCAAACAGCGCGAGAATCAACGACATCACCAGTTTTTCCAGACGGATGGCCTTGAAGAGGGCCTCGCGCAGGTCCTTCCAGCTTCGAAAATAGAGGCCGTCTTTTAGAAGAGCGGCCTGGAGATCCGCCGCGACCGTCTGGGCGGCCTCCGGGTCCGACACGCCGATTTCCAGCGTGTGCGCCAAATCCGGATGAAGTCCGAAAATGGCGCGAAGGACGACGGCCGGCAGAAGGGCGCTTGCGGCGTCGACCTCGTAGTAACCGGTGCGGTAGATTCCGCTGACCTCAAGTCTCATTTCCTCGGATACGCCCGCCGCGGCAAACAGCGGGGATGATCCGGGAGGGACCAGGAACACCGCGTCGATTTGACTGCCGATGTCGACCGCCAGTTTTTCCGCGAGAGCCGACCCGAGCAGAATTTGCGTTTCGCCGGGCAATGCTGAACCGGGCTTAAGTTGCCGGGCCAGCGGGGAGGTTTGCATTTTTCGATCGATGGGGACCGCCGTGACCTGCGCTTCCCCTGACGCCGCCAGGCCCGGACCCCGGGATGAGGCGCGCAGGAGCGCCGACACCTGAAGTTCCGGAGTGACGCCGGTCACGCCGGGCGTCGCGAGGATGACGGCCTCCCGTTCGGGCGTCAAATTCATCCGGCCTGAAATCGCGTACCCCCGGACCGCGCCGATCCCCGCCACGATCCGCGCCTGAAGGTCCCGATCGAATCCGTTCATGACAGAGAGCACAATCACAAACGCCCCGAGAGCCAGACCGACGCTCAGGATCGAGAGATAGGTCAAAAGACGGACAAACCCACTGCGATGCCGGGAAAATAGAAACCGCCAGGCCAGAAAAAAAACCAGCCTCAACGCGGGGTTTGCGAGCTTCGCTCGGGTTTCAGGAGTGGAAAAAGAATCGCGTCGCGGATGGAGGGGAGATCGCAGAGAAGCATGAAGAGCCGGTCCAACCCGACGCCGAGGCCTCCGGCCGGCGGCATTCCATACGCGAGGGCCTCCACAAAATCCCAGTCGATTTTTTCGTCGTCGCCGCCCGACTGCTCCCGGAACCGCGCAAGCTGTTCCACCGGGTCGTTCTGCTCCGAGTAGGCGTTCGCGATCTCGCGGCCGCCCACGTAAAGCTCGAACCGGTCGGCCAGTTCCGGGTCATCGGCGCAGGCCTTGGCCAGCGGGCTCATCCGCCTCGGATAACGGACAATAAACGTCGGTTCCCTCAGATTCGGTTCCACCAGCGCGTCGAAGGCCATCTCCAAAAGCAGTTCCCAGCCGGCGACCGCCGGCGCATCTGGAATCTTGGCGGTGACGGCGGACCGGAGGGCCGCGCTGTCCGTCTGGCCGGTCACTTTGAAATTCAGCGCCTCCGACACGGCATCCAAATAGGCGATTTTCTTGAAGGGCCTAGACAGATCCATGGTCGAGCCGCCCGATTCGAACGTCTCGGCGCCGTTCACGTCCCGGCAGACTTTTCGGAGAAGGCCCTCCATAAACTCCATCACCCGCGAGGCGTCGGCGTAGGCTTCGTAACTTTCCAGCATCGTAAACTCCGGATTGTGCCGGGTCGAGACGCCTTCGTTCCGAAAATTTTTTCCGATTTCATAGACTTTTTCGAAGCCGCCGACCAGGAGACGCTTGAGATGGAGCTCGGGGGCGACCCGCAAATAGAGATCGATGTCGAGGGCGTTGTGATGCGTCTTAAACGGCCGCGCGGCGGCGCCGCCGGCGCGGGAGGCCATCGACGGGGTCTCGACTTCGACGAATCCTTCGGCGTCAAAAAAGGCGCGGATGGAGGAGATCATCCGCGCGCGGCGGACGAAGATCTCCCGGACCGGCGGATTGACCGAGAGATCGACATGCCGGCGCCGGTAACGGGTCTCGACGTCGGTCAGGCCATGCCATTTCTCCGGCGGCGGGAGGATGGACTTGGCGAGAAGAGTCCACTCCGAGGCCGCCACGGTGATTTCGCCCATTTTGGTTTTGAAGATTTTTCCGTCGACGCCGATGAAGTCGCCCAAGTCCAGAAAGTCCTTCATCCGCCCGTAGGACTCGGGGCCGAGCGTGTCGGATTTGAAATAGATCTGAAGGTCCCCCGCACCGTCCCGGATCGTCGCGAAGGAGGCTTTGCCCATGAGTCTCAGCAGAACCACGCGGCCGGCGACCCGGACGCGCGCTCCCTCGTTCGCGGGATAATCCGACCGGACCGCCGCACTGCCGTGAGTTTTCGTGAACCGCGGCGGATAAGGCCCGGCGCCGCTCCCAAGAAGCCGCTCCCGCTTGGCCAGACGCGCCCGCGCATACTCGTTGTCTTCGTACAACATCTTCACCCGCACCCAATCACAAATCGGGCGTTAAGACAAGGCAAATGGAAGCGGAGGACTCTAACTCGTTACGCCCTTCTTGTAGGTTTTGATCGACATCACCGATTCCGTCGGCTTGGCCTCACGGACCTTGGCGCCGCCGTTCTCCTCCCAAGCCGATCCGATCAGGGCTTTGACTTTGGCCAGAAGGGACCGGTTTTCGAAGGGCTTGGGAATAAAATCGTCGGCGCCGATCTCCCGGCCCTTGGCGATGTCGTCCGGCGCGGACTTGGCCGACACAAAACAAATCTTGATGCCCTTGAGCTTGTCGCTGGTCTTGATGTATTTGCACAGTTCAAACCCGTTCATCTCGGGCATCATGATGTCCAGAAGAATCAGGTCCGGACGGATCTCCCGAAGGGCTGCGATCATGTCCTTGGCGTTGGTAAAGGTCCAGACACGGTAGCGATTGATCACCAAGAGATCCTTGATCAGTTCCGCCACATCCGGCTCGTCGTCCACAACGAAAATGCTGTTTCCGCCCACTCTTATACCCCCTTTAAGGTAGAAAACCCCTCTCCAGCCAGCAATATCGTGACCGAATTCTTTCAGCCGGGATGAACGAACCCCCGGCGACCTTCAAGTGTCAGATGTGAGCCCTATTAAATTGTGGCGCTTGTTGATTGAAAAATCAAAAAAAATTTAACTCGTCATTCCGGCTTTGTCAACGATGCGGAGCCAAATATTTTTCGAAACAGGACCCGGATCGGATCGTAAAAGCGGTCGACGACGCGCTCCTTCAGCGGAATGATCGCGTTGTCCGTGATCCGGATGTCCTCCGGACAAACTTCCGTACAGCACTTGGTGATGTTGCAGTATCCAAGCCCCGATTTTTCCTTGATCTGTTCCAGCCGGTCCAGGCCGTCCATCGGGTGCATTTCGAGAGACGCGAGGCGGACGAAAAACCGGGGGCCGTTGAAGACGGGCTGTTTCTGGTGGTCCCGGAGAACGTGGCACACGGTCTGACAGAGAAAACATTCAATGCACTTGCGGAATTCCTGCACCCGGTCCACGTCCTCCTGCTTCCACCGCCACACCGCGCCGGGTTTGGGCGTGAACGGAGGGATCTTTTTGTTGACTTCATAATTCCAGGAAACGTCCGTCACGAGGTCCCGGATCAGCGGAAACGTCCGGAGCGGACGCACTTCGACGGGGCGGTCCGCCGGAAGAGCGTCAAGGCGGGTTTTGCACATGAGTTTCGGTTTCCCGTTGACTTCGGCGCTGCAGGAACCGCACTTGGCGGCTTTGCAGTTCCACCGGACCGCCATGTCCGGCGCGGCGGTCGCCTGGATTCGATGCATCGCGTCCAGAACCACCATGCCCGGCGTCACTTCCACCGGGTAGGTTTCCATTTTGCCGCCGGACCGGTCGCCGCGGAAGACTTGGAACTCTCGCGTCTCGGCCACGCGCTATGCCTTCGCCGGAAGAGACATGGCTTCGACTTCGTCGTAAACCTTGCGGAGTTCATCGGACATCTTCGGAAGCGGGGTCTCGCGGACGGTCATGCCGCCCGTGTCGTTTTGTTTGACGCAGTTGTTGACGGTCGCGAAATGCGGGTCGTAGTTCGGATGGTCCAGCCGGCTGTGCGCGCCGCGGCTTTCGGGCCGGGCCAGCGCGGAGCGCGCGATGGCCTCGCTGATGACCATGAGATTGCCGAGATCCAGGGCGAGATGCCAGCCCGGATTGTACATTCTCGACCCCTCCACCCGGACGTTGCGGACCTTCGGCCCAAGCGCCTCCAGGCGGCGGATGCCTTCCTTCAAGTCCGATTCCGTCCGGAAAATGCCGACGCAAGACCCCATGATTTCTTGAAGTTCGCTGTGCAGAGCGTAAGGATGTTCGCCCGTGGTCCGCCCAAAGGGCGCGTTCACTTCGGCGGCGGCCTCGTCGATCTGACGGTCCAGGGACCCGGTCGGCCGGGAGGCAGTCTTCGCGGATTCGGCGGCGCCGCGGCCGGCGCGACAACCGAAGACAATCAGATCCGAGAGGGAATTGCCGCCGAGACGGTTCGAGCCGTGCATGCCGCCGGCAACTTCCCCCGCCGCGAACAGGCCGGGGACCGTCGTGACGCAGGTGTCGGCGTCCACTCGCACGCCGCCCATGGCGTAGTGACACGTGGGGCCGACTTCCATCGGGACTTTCGTGATGTCGACGTCGGCCAGCTCCAGGAATTGATGATACATGCTCGGAAGCTTCTTCTTCACGCGGTCCGCAGGCTGATAGCTGATGTCAAGAAACGCGCCGCCGTGCGGACTGCCCCGGCCCTCCTTGACCTCCGTGTAAATCGCGCGGGCCACGTTGTCCCGCGTCGACAGCTCCGGCGGTCGGCGCCCGTCGGGCTTGGAGTCGGCCAAAACCGATTCGACCCAGCGGGTCGCCTCAGCTTCGTCCGCCGCGAAATCTTTTCGGTTGGCCTCCGGAAGATATTTGAACATGAAGCGCTCGCCCTTGGAGTTTCGCAAAATACCGCCCTCGCCGCGGACCGCTTCCGTCACGAGAAGCCCCTTCACGCCCGGGGGCCAGACCATCCCCGTGGGATGAAATTGAACAAATTCCATGTCGATGAGTTCGGCGCCCGCCCGGTAGGCAAGACCATGGCCGTCGCCCGTGTATTCCCAGGAATTCGACGTGACAGGGTAGGCCTTCCCGAATCCTCCGGTGGCGAGGACGGTGGCCTTCGACCGGAACACCACAAAGCGGCCGCTTTCCCGCCAGTACCCGAAGGCGCCCACAACGCGGCCGCCATCCATGAGCAGGCGCGTGATCGTGCACTCCATGTAAACGTCGATCCCCTGGTGAACGCCCTTGTCCTGAAGCGTCCGGATCATCTCCAGACCGGTGCGGTCGCCGACGTGCGACAGGCGCTTGTGGCGGTGGCCGCCGAAGGCGCGCTGAAGAATCCGGCCGTCACGGGTGCGGTCGAAAACCGCGCCCCACCGCTCCAGTTCCAGGACGCGCTCGGGCGCTTCTTTCGCGTGAAGTTCCGCCATCCGCCAGTTGTTCAGCATTTTTCCGCCGGCCATCGTATCGTGGAAATGGACGCGCCAGTCGTCCTCCTCGTCCACGTTCGCCAGCGCCGCCGCGATCCCGCCTTCAGCCATCACGGTGTGGGCCTTGCCGAGAAGAGACTTGCAGACAAGCGCGGTCTTCGCGCCCATCGCCGAGGACTCGATGGCGGCCCGAAGACCCGCGCCGCCGGCGCCGATCACGAGAACGTCGCAGTCGTGAGTTTCGTATTTGTCGGGCATTAAAATATCCTCAGGTCGGCGATGCGGCCCATCGACACCAGCCGCACGTAGACGTCGGAAAAACCCACCCAGAAAAGGCTGATCCAGGCCCACATCATGTGACGCTCATTGAGACACGTCACGCCGCTCCAGATTTTATGCCGCGTGCAGGACGACGCGCTGTCGGAAAAAGAATCGAGATGTCCGCCGACCAGATGCCGGAGGGAATGACAGCCGAAGGTGTACATCGCGAGAAAGAACGCGTTGAGAAGCAGAACCACGCTCCCGAGGCCGGCCACGTAATCTTTCGGGCCTTCGCGCGTGAAGGCTTTCAGGCCGTCGTAGGTCAGAAAGGCGATGAAGACAATCGCCACGTAGAGAAAATAGCGGTGGATGTTTTGAAGAATCAACGGAAAGGCCGTCTCGCCGCAGTAGGATTTCCAGGGCTTGCCCACCGCGCAGGCCGTCGGGTTCTGAAAGAATGACCGGTAGTAGGCCTTCCGGTAGTAATAGCAGGTCCCGCGAAATCCAAGCGGCGCCCACAAAATCAAAAACGCGGGAGAAAACGGAATATGCAGTTCCACACCGAACATCGAAAACGCGGCGGGCCACCACGACGGCGGCGGGCCGAACAACGCATGTGAGGAATTTCCAAAAAGTTCCGGAGAATAAAACGGCGAGAGATACGGACCCCATGCGTAGTGGTCGCCCTGAAGAGCGGCCCAGAAGGAATAGATGCCGAAAGCCGAAAGACCCAGCGCGACCGCCAGAGGCTCCAGCCACCACATATCCTTTCGGCGGGTCTGGCCGAAATGGGCTTGAGAAACAACAGATGATGCCGTTTCGCTGTTCATCCGATTATGCCGAAACAGTCTAGCACAGCGGGATATTCTGTCAATCCGTAAGATTTTGGCCAAATCAAGTCGTTCGACAATTTCTTCGTCATTCCCGCGAAAGCGGGAATCCAGAACCGCCTTCTGGACCCCCGCTTTCGCGGGGGTGACGAGAATTGCTTCAGTCAGCTGAAGTCTTGCGTCAATCCGAGGTTGAGGAACTCAGTCTAATCAGGCCGAAGTACAGGCCCATCGACCCAAAAACGGCGGCGGCCGTCAGGAGCCGCTGGTACAGCAAAGGCAATTCCATCAGATGCGGAGTGAAGACCCATAGCGGAACCGCAAACACCAGGGACGCGCCCACCGACCGGAGTGCCGGGTTGACGCAATTACGCAAATCAACGCCGCCGAGCGCGCCGTGAGAACGCGCCTGACGCGCGAGTACGAGAAAATTTAACAGGGCCGCGAGGCTTGCCCCGAGGCCGATCCCGCAGGCCTTGTAGGGGACCGGGAACGCCACCGCGAATCCCGCGGCGGCGGCGATGTTGCAGACCACGGACACCGTGCCCGCGCGAAGCGGCGCTGCGGGACATTTGAGCGCGTAAAACGCCGATCCCAAAATCCGGGCCAGACCGATGAAGGGAAGCCCGGGCGCGTAACAGGCCAGGACCAGGGCCGCCTGGCGGGCGACGTCTTCGGAAAAGCGGCCGTACTGAAATAGAAGCGACAGGATCGGCGCGCCGAACGAAATAAACGCGGCGGCCGATGGAATCATCCACAGCAGACTCAGGCGCATCGACCGGTCGAGGATGTTCCGGATCTCTCCAGTATTGGCAGCCTGCGCAGCTTTCGGGAGCGCGACGATGCCGACCGACGTCCCAAAAAGCGCGGACGGCAGTTCGATCAGGCGGTAGGCCAGATAGACCAGAGTGAGACTGCCCGGCGCCAGAAACGTCGCGATGTTCTGGTTGACGATCGAGTTGATCTGGAAAACCGCCAGAACCGCGGCGGTCGGCACCATCAGGCGGAGCATCTCGCCGAGTTCCGGAGTGAAGGCCAAGGACGGCGTGAAAGAAAAACCGCGCGACTTGAGGCGCGCCCACACCACCGCCACCTGCAATAGACCGCCGGCGAGGACCCCCGCAGCGAGCGCGAAAACGCCGTGTTCGGGCGCGGCGCCGAAAAATGGAGGGAGAAAGAGGGCGGCGCAAATCACCGCGAGGTTTTCCATTCCCGACGCGGCGGCGGGGACCCCGAAACTTCCCCGGGAATTCAGAATGCCGGAAAGGACGGCGTAGACCGACATCATCAGCAGGAACGGAAACATCACCCGCAGAAGACGGGCCGCCAGATCAAAGGTCTCCGGATTTTTCCGCAGGCCCGCCGCGAAAATACTGACGAACGCCGGAGACAGCAGCATCCCCAGGACCGATACGCCCAACACGATCACGAACACGTACGACAGGGTCGCCGACGCGAACCGTTCCGATTCGGCGCGGTCCCGGGTGTCCTTCGCGGCGAAAATCGGGATGAAACTCGCGCCAAGAACCCCTTCCCCCGCGAAGCGGCGGATCAGGTTCGGAATGAGGAAAGCCGCGAGGTACGCGTCCGTGACGGCGCCCGCGCCGAACACGCCGACGATGACGGCGTCCCGGACATAACCGAGAGTTCTGGACAGCAGAATTCCGGCCGACGCGGCCGAGACATCCCGGCCGTGCGACCTACCGGATGAGGTCATGCCTCCGGGCGCCACTCGAGCAGGTAAAACCCGAGGATGCCGGCGGCGACGAAGAGAGCGGCCTGGACCGCCAGCATATGCGGCGAATGCTTTTCGCGGCGGGACATCATGAGGTCCCCGATGAAAAACAGGATCACCAGAAGCGCCGCGGCGAGCTTCCAGCCGAGGGTCACGAGATACGCCTGCTCCACCTTCATGCCCATGAAGATATTCGCGAAGACGTTCACCATGCCGCTGGCAAAAAGCGCCATGATGCAGATCCCGCCGATGTTGAAATAGACTTTGTCGAAATGCCGCAGCCACTCCGGGCGCGGCTCATTTCTTCCCTGCCGGAATTTGACGGCGAAGAGCCTCAGGAGCGCCGCTCCGAAGAAAAGAGAGAAGGCGAGGAAATGCAGAGCGCCGGTGGCGGTGAAGACGGGCGCGAGGATTTCCCGCGAGGCCGGATTCACCGCGTTTACCGGACCACCACGGAAAACAGCCGGCGCGGGACGTATATTTGTTTTTCGATTTTCCGGCCGCTGGTCTCCTGCGCAACGTTCGGGAGCGCCAGCGCCGCGCGGGCGACGTCCGGCTCGGCCGCGCCGGCGTCGATCTCGATCCGGCCGCGGACTTTGCCGTTCACCTGCACCGCAATCTGGACGCGGTCGACATCGAGCGCCGACAAGTCCGCCTCCGGCAGAGACGCCGTCTCCGCTTCCCCTTCCAACCCCAGCCGACGCCATCCTTCGGCCGCGATATGCGGAACAAAGGGCGACAGCAGCGACAGGATGGCCTTCATGGCCTCGCGCCTCTGGGCGGGTCCGACCCCGCCCGCCCCCTTCGCAGATTGAAGGAAATCCCGGCCTGGGATTTCCTGAGTCTGGAGCTTCGGGGACTGGACATCCCTGTCCGCTTCGAGAACATTCAAGAACTCCATGCACGCTGCAATCGCCGTGTTGAACTGAAACCGCCCCTCAACATCCCCCCGGAACTTGCGGATGGTCTGCTGAAGTTTCACGTAAACGGATCTCTCCGTTTCTCCGTTTCTCCGTTTCTCCGTTTCGATCAAATCGATCAGCCTCCAGAGCCGCTTCAAAAACCGAAAACACCCCTGAACCCCCGACTCGTTCCACTCGAGGTCTTTTTCGGGAGGCGCGGCGAACAGAATGAACAGCCGGACGGTGTCGGCGCCGTATTTTTCCACCATGTCGTCCTGATCGACGATGTTACCCTTCGACTTCGACATCTTCGACCCGCCGAGAAGCACCATTCCCTGAGTGAGCAGGCGCGTAAAAGGCTCATCGCTCGAGAGCAGTCCAAGATCGCGCATGACTTTGTGGAAGAACCGCGCGTACAGAAGATGCAGACAGGCGTGCTCGATCCCGCCGATGTACTGATCGACCGGCAGCCACGCGTCCGCCTTGGAGCGGTCAAACGGCGCGCGGCCGTTCGAGGCGTCCGTATACCGCGCGAAATACCAGGATGAGTCGACGAAGGTGTCCATCGTGTCGGTCTCGCGCCGCGCGGGCTTGCCGCAGTCCGGGCATGCCGCGCGGACGAAAGATTCCACCCGCGCGAGAGGATTGCCGCCGTGAGCCGCGAAGACCGCGTCCTCCGGGAGACGCACCGGAAGATCCGATTCCGGCACGGGCTTGATCCCGCACCCGTCGCAGGTGATCACCGGGATGGGATTGCCCCAATACCGCTGACGGGATATGCCCCAATCCCGCAGACGATACGTGACGGTCGGGCCGCCCTGGCCCCGGTCTTTCAGCCAGCCGGCCATTTTCTCCATGGCGGTCCGGTTCGACAATCCATCGAACGGGCCGGAATTCACAAGAGCCCCGTCCTCCACGTAGGCAGTGCGCATCTCTTCCGCATTGAGCGTCCCGCCCGGCGGCTGGATGACGACCCGGAGCGGCAGGTTGTATTTCTTCGCGAATTCAAAATCCCGCTGGTCATGCGTCGGCACCGCCATCACCGCGCCCGTGCCGTAATCCATCACGACATAATTGGCGACGAAAATGGGAATGGCCTCGCCCGTCGCCGGATTTCGACAGCGGGCGCCGGTATCGACGCCGATTTTCTCGGCGGTCTCGTCCGTCCGACGCGCCTTGGACGTCCTCAGCATCTCCTCGATTCGGCGGCGGCCCTCCGCCGGGCACCGCCCCATCCCGCAGAGCGCCTCGGTCATCGGATGCTCCGGCGCGACGACCATGTACGTCGCCCCGAACAGCGTATCAACCCGTGTCGTGAATACCTTCAGCGAATCCTCCTCCCCCCTTGTGACCGAAGGGAATCCCCGGGGTACCCGCCCGGAGGGCGGGTCGGGGGCGGGGGAGGCCTGGTGGGGGGTTCCCACGATGGGAAACACGATATGCGCCCCCACCGACCGCCCGATCCAGTTTCTCTGCAT
>JACQOF010000111.1 GCA_016202645.1 bacterium | reverse complement strand
TGGTACCAAACCGGCCTGCTAAAAGCAACTGTTATTTTTTTAAACTCCTCCCCCCGTGAGGGGGAGGCCGGGAGGGGGGTTCCTTGACAAGCTTCCGCCCCTCGGACATAATGCCCCCCGGTCATGGCTACACCCGCAAAAGAGCTGCATCAGAAAATTCACACGGCCACGCCCCTCAAGGGCGCGCAGATCCTCGAGGAAGCCCTCTGGCGGGAGGGTGTCCGTGTCATGTTCGGGTATCCCGGCGGGGCCAGCATGGAAATCCATCAGGCCCTCACGCGCGCGGATCGCATCCGCGTGGTCCTCCCGCGGCACGAACAGGGCGGAGGGTTTGCCGCGCAGGGGTACGCGCGGACCACCGGCAAAGTCGGCGTCGTGCTCGCGACGTCCGGTCCGGGCGCGACTAATCTCGCCACGCCCATCGCCGACGCCAAACTTGATTCCATCCCGATCGTGGCCATCACCGGACAGGTGCCGACCCCGGTCATCGGACGGGACGCGTTTCAGGAAACAGACGTTGTGGGTCTCACCCGGACGGTCACCAAACACAACTACATGGTGACCGACGTGAACGACATCGCGCGGATCGTCAAGGAAGCCTTTCACATCGCGGCAACCGGACGGCCCGGGCCGGTGCTCATCGATATTCCGAAAAATATCCAGCAGGCTCTGACGGTGCCCAACTTCGACCAGCCAATGGACCTCCCCGGATATAAACCGACCAAAACGCCGAGCCCCGCGCAGGTGCGGGCGGCGGCGCAGGCCATCATGGAATCCGAACGGCCGGTCCTCTACATCGGCGGCGGGTGCATCCATTCCGAGGCGACCGAGGTGCTGATCAAGCTTGCCGAGAAATGCGATATCCCGGTCGTCTCGACGGTCATGGGTCTTGGCGGATTTCCTGCGCGACATCCCCTCTTCTTCGACATGCTCGGCATGCATGGCTCCGTCTACGCTAATTGGGCGGTCAGTCAGGCGGACTTGCTCATCGCCGCGGGCGTGAGGTTCGACGACCGCGTGACGGGAAAAGTGTCGGAGTTCGCCAAACACGGAAGGATCATCCATATTGATGTGGATGCGTCCGAGATCAACAAAAACAAACCCGTGCAGATCCCGATTGTCGCGGACGCAAAACTCACCCTTGAGGCGATCCTGTCGCTCGTGAAGCCGGCCAAACACCGGGAGTGGGCGGCGCGGATCGAGGAGGAAAAGAAAAAGTTTCCCTACCGGTACGACCGCAAGGACACGGGGATTTTGCCGCAGTATGTGCTGGAGGAACTCAACAAACTGGTCGAGGGCAAAGACACCATCATCACCATGGGCGTCGGCCAGCACCAGATGTGGGCCGCGCAGTGGCTCAAGATGCATAAGCCCCGCACGTTCCTGTCATCCTCCGGGCTGGGGTCCATGGGCTTCGGATACCCGGCGGCCCTCGGAGCCAAACTCGCGTTTCCGGACCACGAAGTCGTCGACATCGACGGCGACGGGTCCTTTATCATGAACATCCAGGAACTCGCGACGGCCTATACCGAAAAAATCGCGGCGAAAGCTCTGATCTTGAACAACCGGCACCTCGGGATGGTCGTGCAGTGGGAAGACCGCTTCTACGAGGCCAAACGCGCGCAGACCTTCATCGGCGATCCGACCAACCCCGACGTCGATTATCCGGATTTCGTGGGCATCGCCAAAGCCTGCAACCTGCCGGGCCGCCATGTGACGAAAAAATCCGACGTGAAACCGGCCTTGGAAGAAATGCTCGCGGCCAAAACCGCCTACGTCCTGGACGTCTCCGTCAAATACTCCGAACACGTCCTGCCGATGATCCCGGCCGGCAAAACATTCGCCGACACGATCTACGAATAACGGACCCTATTTTCTTCGTCATTCCCGCGAAAGCGGGAATCCAGAACCGCCTTCTGGACCCCCGCTTTCGCGGGGGTGACGGGAATTGATTCAGTCAGCTGAAGTCTTGCGAGAATTATGCCAGATTTACTGACCCTGACTTTGCCCTTGGCTGGGACGATCCGGCGGCGTGATTGTCACAACGCCCGTTGAGATCAGCGCCTCCAGCTCCGCCGCGAATTCCTCCTGATCCTCCAGCGACGTGACGCCGACCGGCTCGTCCACGATCTCCGTGCTGATGAGCGCGGCGAATTCCTCGGCGTCGGTAAGGCCGTCCGGCAGGACCGACGGCGCGGCGTCTTCAACCAGCGCCGTCAGCGGATCCTCCACGGCCGTCGGATCGTCCGCGTCTGTGACCGATCCTGTCAGGCCGTCGCCGATTTCGACGACGTAGTCCAGACTTCCCGGATCCAGCTCGAGCGCAACACCCTCTTCGGGCGCGGCCGCGTCCTCCGACAGCGCCGCTTCCGACGCGTCCATCCACTGGTTGAATGCTTCCACCGCTTCGGCTACGGTCTTCGGAGTTTCGGCGGCGCCGGGAACATCCCGGCCCGGCGCATCCGCGCGCTTCTCGTCGCCACGCCCCACGCCCCCCGCGCGCTCGCCGCCCGCGGGCGCCACGCCCAGCATCGCCTGGACGGCGGGCGGAAGTTTCTCCGCGCGCACCGGCGACATGTATCCCTCGCCGTTTTCGATTTTGACTTCGGTGCCAAACCCGGCGCTGTAGCCGCACTCTTGGCGAGTGCCGCGCACGCCGGCAACGGCGGTCGGCGTCGTCACGGTGAATCGATTGCCCTTGGCGCTCTTCGGGTCGACGTTCGACACGACTTTGCCGATCTGCAAAAAGAGTTCCGTGTTGACGGTCTTGGCATCCTCAAACGCGCGGCCCACAACAAACTGCGTGAGCGGCCGGATCTCGGTCACGCTGTTCTTGAACACGAGACTCGCGCTCCCGCCAAGCCCCGTATTCACCTGGTCCCCGGGCGACACCACCATCCCGCTCGTCCCCCGCACCCACTCCCGGCTCCCACGCTTCTGCACCTCCACCTCCCCGCGCACATCCGCGAGCTTGCCGGTTAGAAGCTCCGCCGCATAGACGGGGTTGGGAGGGAGAAAGGCCAGGGCCAAAATCAGGGAGAAAGGGAGAAAGGGAGAGAGGGAGAGAGGACAGCCCTTTCCCTGCAGTTCCCTGTTTAACTTTCTCCCTTTCTCCCTTTCTCCCTTTCTCCCTTGTCTTTCCATGTTCACCGTTCTCCCCGCTCCGCAATACGAGCAAGAAATCCCATGAGCTCGCTCCCGCTCATCTTTTGGTGGACTGTACTGCCCTCCGGCAGAAGCTTCATGTAGACGGCCTCCCGGAGCGCGTATCGCTGACTGCCCTTGAAGATCCGGTTCATCACCCAGCCCTTCACGCCCATCGCTTCCATCAACATATGCGAGGCATTGCCTTTCGTGAGGGGCATGTTCTCGAGCTTCGATATATCCCGCCGGAACTTGATGTCGTGCTCCTTGTAAAGCCACATCAGCTCCACCCACAAATTCGAGTGCCCCTCAAATCCCTTCGCCCGAGCCACCGCATGCACCGCATCCCCGACGGTCGCCACATCCTTTCTCGCCAACTCACGGTAATAGTCCATACTGGACGTGGCGGATGCGGGCATCGCCGGCCCCATCGCCCATAGAATCGTCCACAACGACAGAAGTAATAAAACCGGAGTTTTGCAAATCAAAGCCACGCGGGTGACCGCGAGGGAGGGCGGTCGAGAATGAGGCCGGCGGACAGGGATGTCCAGTCCCCGAAGCTCCAGACTCAGGAAATCCCAGGACGGGATTTCCTTCAATCTGCGAAGGGGGCGGATCGCCCCGAAACGGGCAGGACCAGCGGATCCATTATTTGCAAAACTCCCGGCTCTGTTTTCACATGTCTTCACGGTTTCCTCCATCACAGATCCAACGACACTTTCAGTTTCAGGTATTTCTCGGTTGCCTTCGTCAGATACGACGCACCCGGACTGAATACACCATACCGGAACTGATACTTGAGGTCGCCCGCCAGACGCCACGCGATCGTCAGGTCGAACTCACTGCCGATTTTGCTCGAGGGCTGGGTCGCCAGGGGATCCGACGTCGCGCCCGACGCTTTGTCTTTCGAATAGGAATAAAACGTGGGCTGGACCACCAGCTCCTGCCAGAGGCGCGATCCCGACCACCCGAAAGGCTTGATACTGCCGCCGAATTTGAAAACTTTGATGTTGATGAGCTGGGGCGAAAGCGCGTAGCCGAGGCTCAGGCCGCCAAACGAAATGAACCGCTGGTCCTTGCCGAGCGTCGAGCCGCCCGTGGTCGAAGTCGCGGTGGAATCGGCGTCCGCGTCGCCACTGCCGGCGGCGTATTCCATATAGAGAGTCGGGGCAAGCGCCGTCGGGAAGAAATACCGGAGGCCGATGTCGTAGGCGCCGCCGTCGACGTTGATCTTGCTCGTCGAGGCCGTCGTCGCAAACGCGGAGTAGGTCTTGCCGGTCGACATCAGATACTGCGACCAGTAGGAAAGACGGGACGTGAGACTTCCGCTGAACCCGAGGCCGTAATACAGGGAATCGTACTGGTGGATTTGCCCGGAACCGTCGGCGGTCGCGACGTTGCGGTCGATGTTGCCGGCCAGCGACAAACCCATCCCGATGTATTTCGGGTGGATTTTCCATTTCCATTCCGTGCCGTAAAACATCCGCTTCGTTCGGCCGGTGTGGCCGCCGCTCCGCGTGCCGTCGAGGTTGTTGTCGCCGGCCTGCTGGCGCAGAATAAAAAACTGCAGGTCGTTTCGGCGGGACGCCAGGCGGTAATGCAGACCGTCGGCGACCAGGCCAAACGATATGCCGCGCTCCACCTGGGCGTACTGCCGGCCGAATGTCCACGTGTGCTTGAAGGTCCGGCCGGTCCGGGCGAGTTCCATGTACATCATGTCGAAGGTCGGCTGAACATAGTCATGAAGATCAATGGTGGTGGAACTCCGGTGGTTGATGGTCGATGTCGTCCGGAGTCGCGCGTAGAACTTCGTCTTTTTGGTCGCGCTCGCAACCCGGATGAACGTCCGAAGATCATGCTCCCAAGTGTGGTCGATCAAATCCTGCCGTGCCCCGTCCCGGTCCGTGCCGTTGTCCCCCCACGTGTACGTCGGCGCATACCACCCGCCATAGTCGATCTCCCACCCGGTGGCGTTCGACAACCCCCGCCACAGAAAATTCGATCCGCCCGACACATCCTCCGTCCGCTTGAGCTCCTCGATCGTTTCCTGCCGCTCGCGACGCAGCTCCTCGGCGCTCATCTGCGCATGGGCAGGGAGAAAGGGAGAAAGGGAGAGAGGGAGAAAGGCCGCACAGAAAATCAGGGAGAAAGGGAGAGAGGGAGATAGGGAGATAGGACAGACCTTCCCCAGTGTTTCTCTGTATAACTTTCTCCCTTTCTCCCTTTCTCCCTTTCTCCCTGTCAAATCACTCACCTCACAATCGCCAGCTTATCGACCAATCTCGTACTGCCGGACTGGAGGATGTAGATGTAAACACCCGACCCCAGCCTCTGTCCGTAGCGGTTGGTCGTGTCCCACAGCATCGTGTTCGATCCCGCAACGCCGCTCTGCTTGAGTTCCTTCACGTATTTGCCTCCCACGTCGAAAATTCTCAACGTCACATCCGCGGCGCTCTGCAGATTGTACTTGAACGTCATCGCCCCTGTCGTCCCGTCAGGCCCAGGGTTCGGGTACACGAACGTCTGGGTCTTGTCCAAACTCGGCGCCAAAAACGCCCCCAGATACTCCGGCAGGCCTACCACAACACTCAGAGAGAGAGGGAGAGAGGGAGAAAGGGAGAGAGTCACGGAAGACTTCTTGCGCAGATCGACCACACCCTGCGGGCCGCCGATCAGGAACGCGCCGTATTTTTCCGGCACACTCGCCAAGTTATCCCAACTCAGCGTGACGGGTGTATCCAAATTTGATGCCACCGTAACGTTCCACTCCTTCGCCGTAGTAATCGGCTCCACGTAACTCGCCGCCAGACGCGGCCCCGACCCGTCTACAATCCCAACCGAAACGTATTTTCCCGCGGCCGCCGGCGGGTCATACACGGATGCGTGGGTCGCTGCCGCCGGAGTTGGCTTCACGCCCACGTAATTCTGAAAATCGCTCTGACCCCCCGCCGCCGCTGTCAGCCGGATCAACCAATCCGCCTCATCCCCACCCTGACTGTATTTCGCCGCCATCTGCAGTAGGGGTTGACCCTGACTTTCTCCCTCTCTCCCTTTCTCCCTTTCTCCCTCCCAATATCCCGGCGCCTGCTGGAGTATCTGCGTCGCCGTGTCGGCCGGACTGGCGGGATTCGGATACACCGTCATCGTGCACGCCACGGGCGTGAGCAGCCAGAATCCGGTCATCGGTTTGAGCTGGACGCGCGACAGCGCCGGCGTCGCGGGGTCCGGACCCCAGTAGTAACCGGCCCCGTTATACCAGTAGATCACGTTGTCGATGATCCCTTTCGCGTCAGCCTGCGCGGGATAATAGAGGGTCCCGTTCGTGTCGAACTTTACGCCCGAATCCCAGTCAATCCAGAAATATTGGCCGGATCCGATCATGTGCCACCCGGCCGTGAGCGCCACTTGTACGGTGTCAAACCCGGCAGTGCCCTGGATCCGCAGATCCCCGCCGCCGGAACTCAGCACCCAGTACGACCGGCCCCGCTCGATGCTGGAGCCGCTCGAAAGCTCGGTGTACTCTGAAAGTCCGGCCGATACGCCCGCGTCCTCCTTCCACGCAAATCCCACCGCATCCGTCAGATCATCCGCGATGACACTGCCGAAGGTGGCCGATGACACGGCTTTGTTCGGGGTCACCATTTTCCAGACGAGGGAGGAAACGTCGACGCCGTCGTAGTAGACGTCAAAGACGTCGCCGAGAGACGTGTTCGAGTCGGTGCTGATCTCGACGCGGTAGATGCCGCCGGCGGTGCCGGTGGTGAAGGTCACGGACGCAAGTCCGTTTGTATCGCTGAGGGTCGTGGTTTCGCTGGTGTGGCCGGCAACACTGTCGAAATAGGCGCTGGCGCCGCCCGAGGGATAGACGACGCTGAAAGTCACCGGAACATACGCGATGCCCGCGCCCGCCGAATCCGTCACCCGCGCAACTAGGGGGTTGGCCAGCGGAACCGAGGGATCGGAACTTTCGTCGAGCTGATGGTCGCCGCTGTAGATGACAAGTGAATCAACGCCGCCGGCCGTTGACGCGGCGGACTGCGCCGTGCCCCAGACGGTGTCCGTAAAGAAGGATTGGTTTACGATCGCCGAAGCATCGAACGACGTAAGACGGTAATAGTAGGTACTGCCCGCCGTCACGGTTGTGTCGCTCCACGACGTCGCCGTCGAACTGGCCGTCCAAACTAAATTCGCACTGCTGGCCCAATGCGTCGTATCCGTCTGATTCGTCAGACGGTATATTTTCGCCCCCGCATACCCCACCGTCCCGCCGTTCGTCTCCTCGTTGACCGTCGGAATCGTCCACGTGAGGTCGATCTGCCCGGCGACGCCGGTGTCGATGCCCACGTTCACAGGAGGCGCGGGCGCTGTGGTATCAGCCCCGGCAGCAGTGTCGACGGGTCCAAGACGATATGGATAAAAACTGACCCACTTCGGCACTTCCGTGTCTGCAATCATGCCTTCTATCAAACTCTCATCGGTCGTTCCCCACCAGTTTCGAGCGAAGTCCGCCGCATTATTGGTATTGTTGAAGACACCCCCGGCGGGATTTATTGACGAGGGATACATGTTGTTCTTCACCACAGCATTCACCCACGCGTTGGTATCTAGATATATCTGATATTCTCGGTTGTTACGAAAGTCGTTTTGGAAAATGGATAGTTGGAGGATTGTTGAATACGAGGCCACATGCAAACCGTAACTATCATTCCAGTTCGCCGTATTGCCTCGCAGCACGTTGTCAGAAGATGTCTTCAGATGAATACCGGACCCCAGATTCCAATTCGCAACATTATTCAACAACTTGTTATCCGACCCGAGATAAATGAAGATACCCGCAAATGAATTTGAATCAAAAGTGTTATCAATCAATATAGTTCTCGAAGATAAAAATAAATAAATCCCTCCGAGCGAATTAAAATTCACCACATTACCGCTTATGGTGTCGTCGGAACTTAATTGCATGTGCAAACCTTGCCCCGAATTCCAACTCACGTGATTGTTTCTAATAATATTGCCTGATGATGATGATGATACTTCCAACAATCGAATTCCATCATTACCGCAGGAACTAATGCTGTCGGACTCTATCAATGAGTTGGTCACATCAATAAACTGTATACCGTCATAAACCCCTATAATGCCCAAGTGTTGAACCACGATACCCGAACGACTGTTGGCATAGATACCAGACCAGCCTGGATTGTTCGAAGACCCGGGAAGACCAATCACCGTTGCGTTCGAGTCCTTGCCGATGATCGTGATGTAGTCGGTGTCTATTTTGAAGGCGGCTGTTTCGCTTGACGAAATGATGACGTAGGTCTCCACGTACAACCCCGCATCCACGTAAATCGTGCCCCCCGACTTGGCCGACTGCATCGCCCTCGCCACAGACCGGAACGGCGCACCGGCCGAACCGTCACCGCCCGAAGTGTCGGCGCCGCCCGCGTACGTGAACGAGTCCGACCCCGATACGTACGTGTCGTTCACGTACCAGATCGTCCCCGTGCCGGTCGTCGCGCTCTGCGCCATGCCCCAGACGGTGTCCGTAAAGAACGATTGGTTGACGATCGACGAACCATCGAATGACGTAAGACGGTAATAGTAGGTACTGCCCGCCGTCACCTGCGTGTCAGACCAGGACGTCGCCGTCGATGACGCCGTCCAGACGAGATTCGCCGAATTTGCCCAATGCGCCGTATCCGTCTGATTCGTCAGACGGTATATTTTCGCCCCCGCATACCCCACAGACCCCCCGTTCGTCTCCTCGTTGATCGTCGGGATCGCCCACGTGAGGTCGATTTGACCCGCGGTGCCCGTGTCGATCCCCACCGACAGCGGCGCGGTCGGAGCCGTTGTGTCCGCTCCGGCCGACGTGTCAACCACGCCGAGGCGGTAGGGACGGATATCGACAATCTGATACGTGTCGGTGATGACACTCTGAACGGCAACCTCGTCTGTCGTGCCGTACCAGTTCCGTGAAAACGTCTGAAGCGTGTCCGACTCATTGACGATGAAGCTGTCCGCGGCGGTGATGTTGTTCTTGACGATCTCGTTCGCGGTGGACGACCACGTGATGTAGACGCCGCGGGTGTCGCCGGAAACTTCGTTCTGGACGATCGAATTGGAATGCGAGCCCTGGAGATAAACACCGTAATTGGAATTCGAAAGAAGGTTTCGGGTGACCAGATTCGAGCCAGCAAAGGCGAGGCTTAACGCGGCACTGCCGTTCCCGCTGGAAATGTTGTCCGCGACGGTGTTGTACGTGCAGGAGTTGATGTCAATCCCGGTCAAGGTGTTGTGGTCCGTCCGATTGAAACGGATCAGGTTGCTGTCCGAATTGTTTCCGAGGGCAAGACCGGTGAAATTGCCGCTGAAACTGTCGCCGATGATGGTCGAAGCATCGACGTTGTTGAATCCGACGCCGTTATAGGCGCCGGTGACGCCCAGGTTCTGGATGACAAGACCCGTGCGGTTGATGGCGTAGATGCCGTAAACGCCAATGGTCGTGCTGAGACCCGGTGGATCGATCACGGTGGCGTTCGAATCCTTGCCGATGACGGTCACAAAATCGGCGCCGATCTTGAAAGCCGCCGTGTCGTCGACGACTGCGACAACGTAGGTCTCGGAATAGAGCCCGGCGTCGATGTAAACCGTCTCCCCCGATTCGACCGCCTGCATCGCCCGCGCGGGGGATCGGAACGGTTTCGTCCGGGACCCGTCGCCGTATTCGGTGTCCGAGCCCCCGGCGTACGTGAACGAGTCGGCGGACGTGTACGTGTCGTTCACATACCATTCCGGGCCCGCCCATAGACTGTCGGCCATCACATAAACGGTGTCGGTGAAGAACGACCGGTTGAAGAGCGCTGAACCGTCAAACGACGCCAGACGGTAATAGTAGGTTTCGCCGCCGGAAACGCCCGTATCCGACCAGCTGACGTCCGACGACCCGGCGATCCACACCAGATTGGCCGGGTTGGCCCAGTTTGTGGTGTCCGGAGTATTTTTCAGGCGGTAGACCTTCAACCCCGCGTACCCCACCGTCCCGCCGTTCGTCTCCTCGTTGATGGTCGGGATCGTCCACGTGACCGTGATCCGGGCGCCGATGCCCGTGTCCAGCGCGACCCCGGTCGGAGGCGCGGGCGCGGTGCTGTCGCCGCCCGGGGTGGTGTCGACTTCGTTCAGACGGTACGGGATGAACTCGGACGCGGTGTCGGCGAAGTCGGTGTCGATGGCGTCTTCGTCCGTCGTGCCCCAGTAATTGCGTGTGAAAAACTGCGCGAGGCCGGTATCGCGGGCGGATTCGCTGAAAACGTCGTTTACGTTGCTGCCGAAGAAATTGTTCTTGGTGAAGACGTTGCCGTAGGAAGCCAGAGTGATGTTCACGCCGGTGTCGTTCGACGATATCTGGTTTAGGGAAATCACGTTGCTTTCGGCGTCCTCCATCTGGATGCCGGCGTTCTGGTTGCCGGAAATGGTGTTGAAGATCGCGATATTTTGGCGGGCGCGCTCGGTGAAGGCGAGGCCGGATCTGATGTTGGTGTGGATGAGGTTGCCGGTGATTGCGTTGTTCCGGGAGGACTTGATGGAAATGCCGCCGTCGACGTTGTCGTGGACGCTGTTTCCCACGAGCGTGTTGGTGTCGGAACTTTCCCGAAGGACGATGCCCTCGTTGGCGTTGTCGTCAACTTCGACGGCCTCGATCCGCGAACGCGTCACGCCGACCCACTTGATGCCGTTGTAGGCGCCAAAAACACCCAGTTGTCGGATCGAAAGACCCGAAACGGTGTCGGCGTAGATGCCGTGCATGGTCGAGATGGTGGAGTCGCCGGGAGGCGAGATGTTCGTCGCGGAGGAATCGACGCCGATGATCGCGAGATCGTCCGTGTCGATTACGAGGGCGGCGGTTTCGGTGGACGAGATGACCATGTAGGAATCGTACTCGCCGCGGTCAACGTAAATCGTGTCGCCGGATTTGACTTTGGATAGAGCAAATACAATCGTCCGGTAGGGACTCGTCGGCGTTCCCGCGCCGGCGGTGTCGCTCCCGGCGGCGGTCGTGTACACGTCGCCGGTGGTCGAAGTGTCGTTCACGTACCAGTTCGGCCCGGTGTTGGCCTGAATTTCGGTGTCGACGAGCAGCGCCGTGTCAAAGCCGCTGTCGGTCGTGCCGCCGGTGACGTCGATGTACTCGACCGTCAGAGTGTCGCTGGTGGCCCAGGTGAGAAACCCGTCGTTCGCGGCATAAGCGGCGGTGTCGGTCAGAATGATCGCGCCGCTTCGGAACGTGCCGGTGGCCTCGCCTGACTCGGTCAGAATCACCACTTCGGTGTCGGCGATCAGGCCCGAGCCGTCCAGGCCGATCGTGACGGTCACGGAAATGGTGTCTTTGGACTGGGGATTGCGGTTTTCGTCGGTGTCCGAAACCTGGATGTACAGAAAATCGCGGGTTGAAAAAGTGTCGGTCAGATCGATAAAAGACGGGTCGTCGAAAATAAACTCGACGGCGCCGCTCGCGCTCGACTGAACAGTGGTGGCGATCTCAACGGCCAGCGCGGTGTCCTCGTCCACGTCCGACGTGTCGTCGTTGTCAACGTAAACGACATGCAGGGTGTCCATGCGCCCCCACGAAAGGATCCCGTCTCCGATAACCGGAACCTTCGTGTCCATCACCACAATCGTATCACTCCGGAATATGGCGGTGTTCGCGCCGGATTCAGTCAGAGTGAATGTCTCGGTGTCGATCACCAACCCGGCGGCGTCAAACTCGGTGGTGCCGTTCCCGACATAAACCGTCACGCTGACCGTCTCCGCCGTCCCCCCGGCCGCGTTCTCGTCGGTGTCGGTCACCTGCAAAAACAAAATGTCCCGGGTGAGAAGCGTATCGACTTGATCCGTAAACGATCCATCCTCAAAAATCTTGACGGTGCCCTCCACTGTCACGGTGTCCCAGACGGTATCCGTAAAGAACGACTGATTCACGATCGACGATCCATCGAGCGACGACAGCCGGTAATAGTATGTGTTCCCGCCCGCCACGGTAGTATCCGTCCACGACGTATCCGCCGCCCCGGCCACCCACACCAAATTCGCCGAATTCCCCCAATTGGACGTGTCCGGCTGGTTCTTCAACCGATACACCTTCAGCCCCGCATACCCCACCGTCCCGCCGTTCGTCTCCTCGTTGATCGTCGGGATCGTCCACGTGAGCGTAATCTCCCCGGCCACGGACGTGTCCAGTACCACATTCGCCGGAACCCCAGGCGCGGTGGTGTCGGCGTCTATCGATGTGTCCACTTGGCTCAACCGATAGGGAACGAATATTATAGAGTCTGAGGTCGACTGTTCACCGCCGACCATGATTTTAATAGCCATTTCGTCTGTCGTCCCCCACCAACACCGAGCGAACAAAATATTTGACTCGGACGAATTGCTGAGTACACCACTATCCGGGTGGAGGTATCCGGGCAGTATGTTATTTTTTTCGTAAATATTGGACGTGGATCCCGTGTCAACATATATCTGATAAAGGTTATTTGAATCGCTGGTATTCTGAATCATAATGTTATTCGTTGACATGTATAGCTGTATGCCGTGGTTTCTGTTCCCACTCACATGACTATTCAATATAGAATTACCATGAGAAGAACCTAAATATATGCCGGACGAAATTTCCGACTGCCAACCATTTAATTGTGAAAAACAATTACTTATTAGGTTACTATCCGCAGATGTCAGATATATCCCGGATCCCTTGACCGCTATGGCGGTACAGCCAGTCAATGAGTTATGTGAGGACGATATCAACATGAAACCATGCGATAAATTACCATCGGAAGTTGCAGCATTATTGCCTTGAAATTGATTATAGTTTGAAAACTCCATATAAAAGAAACTGTCTGAAAATCCTCTCGCATCATTATACGAAATGATGTTGCTGTCGGAATACTTGAGGACGAGAAAGGCATGGAGTGACTGAGACGCGGTGGTATGACCCCTTATCACATTGTTGGCGGACGAATCTAAAAATATGGCGCCATTGAAATTAGTGGGTGACCATGAACCGGGTCCAAGAAAGTAATTTGAAGATATAGTGTTGCCTGTACTCGTCAGCAGGTTAATCGCGCGGGCGTTGGCGCCATCAGGCAAATTAAAGGTGTTTGCGTCGACAAGTATGGAGTCGCTATTGTCCAGATAGATACCGTACCCATTTGAAGCGACAGTATAAAAGTTACCGCTAACCCTGTTGTTGAAATTGGAATACAGGTAGATACCATACGTATTCACATCGACAGTATTGCTCGTGATTGTATTCGTGTCGGAACCGACACTCAGATATACGCCGGCACTTCCGTTGGAAGAGGCGCTGTCACCCGTTATTGTCGACCTATCTACATTGTAAAAATGGATGCCATCGTACGCCCCCGTCACGCCGAGGTCTTTGATAGTCAGATATATCTGTGTATCGGCATATATACCGTAAAGCCCAGAGCTTGTCGAAGAACCGGGGGGGTCAAACACTGTGGCGTTCGAGTCCTTGCCGATAATGGTGATGTAGTCGGTGTCGATCTCGAACGCCGCTGTTTCAGACCCCGCCACAATCTCAACGTATGTCTCACTATACAGCCCCGCATCCACGTAAACCGTGTCCCCCGACTTGA
The DNA here is from genome assembly GCA_016202645.1 of bacterium. GTDB lineage: Bacteria > Lindowbacteria > 2-12-FULL-62-27 > 2-12-FULL-62-27 > 2-12-FULL-62-27 > JACQOF01. The sequence goes on along the minus strand of JACQOF010000111.1, from coordinate 9,555 downwards.
TGATCTGCATCACCCTCGCCACCGACCTGAAGGGTTTACTCTGCGACCCATCCCCGTAGCCGGTGTCCGAACCGCCTGAATACGTGAATGAGTCGGCGGCGGTGTAGGTGTCGTTCACGTACCAGATATTCCGCGTGGGCGACGCGGAAACGGTGTCCGTAAAGAACGACTGGTTCACGATCGACGAAGCGTCGAACGACGTCAGACGATAATAGTACGTCTTCCCAACCGACACCGTCGTGTCCGTCCACGATGTCGCCGCGGACGATGCCGTCCAGACCAGATTCGCGCCGTTGGCCCAGTTCGTCGTGTCCTTCTGATTCGTCAGGCGGTGGATCTTCGCTCCCGCGTACCCCACCGACCCCCCATTCGTCTCCTCGTTCACTGTCGGGATCGTCCACGTCAGCGTGATCTGGCCGATCGTATCCGCGCTGATTCCCACACCCACAGGCGGCGCGGGCGCGGTGGTGTCGGCGCCGGGTACCGTGTCGACTCGTCCCAGCCGGTACGGTATGAAAAGCGACACGGTGTCGCCGAACTTCTCCGATATCGTGACTTCATCCGTCGTGTCCCACCAGTTGCGGGTGAAGGTCTGCGCCAGACCGGACTGATTGAGGGCGTGGTGGCTTCCGTTGGCGATGAAATTGTTGCGGGTGATCGTGTTGTTGGATGAACTTCCGTTCAGGAGCAAACCGTAAACATTGGTGACGAGGTCGTTTTGGAGGATGATGTTCGAATCCGAGGCGGCCAGGAGGACGCCCGCTTGGTTACCCTGCGAATCGCCGCTGAATCGGTTGCCGGCAACGATGTTGAATGTACCCGTGTCGATCGATATCCCGGCGGATGCGTTGGAGTCGGCGGCGTTGACGGTTATCGCGTTGAAGGAACTCGAAATCAGTCTGATGCCGAAGACGGCGTTGGTGTGGGCCGTGTTGTTTGTCAGGGTGTTGGTGTCCGATGTTGTGAAATAAAAACCGTAGTCCACATTGGAATCGGCGATATTGCCGCGCAGAGTGTTTTTCGACGCCGAGGCGAGATAGATGCCCATGGAGGCATTGAAGCGGGCGGTGTTGGTTTCCACGGTGTTGTTCCAGGATGTATTCAGATAGATGCCGCCGACCGCGTTCGAGTCGGTGGTATTTCCGCTGATCGTGTTGTAGGTACTGCTGTCGGCCATGATGCCGAAGTTCGAATTCGAATCGGTCTGGTTGTTTGTGATCGTGTTGGATGAGCCGGAGTCCAGATAGATGCCGATCGAGTTGTTGCAGGCGGTGACGCCGGTGACGGTGTTGCTGTTCGAACCGTTCGTGAGATAAACCGCCACATCATTGAAGCACAGACTGTCGCCCGAGATCGTTGAGGACACGACGTTTGAAAAGACGATGCCGCCAAACGCCCCGGTCACGCCGAGGTTGCGGATGACAAGACCGGTTTGCGTGTCGGCATGGATGCCGTACAGTCCCTCCTCGGAAATCGGGCCCGGCGGGTCAATCACCGTCGCGTTGGAATCCTTGCCGATGATGGTGACGTAGTCGGTGTCAATCTTGAAAGCGGCCGTTTCGGATCCCGCCGCCACCTCGACGTACGTGTCTCCGTACAGCCCCGCATCCACATAAACCGTGTCCCCGGACCTGACAGACTGCATCGCCCGCGCCGCCGACCGAAATGGCTTGCTGGGCGTGCCGTCGCCGTAGCTCGTGTCCGATCCCCCCGCATACGTGAACGAATCCGACGCGGTGTAGGTGTCATTGACGTACCAGGCCCTGGGGCTTGTATCCGTTGTGGACTGCGCGGCGCCGTAAACGGTGTCCGTGAAGAACGACTGGTTGACGAAAGACGAACCATCGAACGACGAAAGACGGTAGTAGTACGTGCTCCCCGCCGTCACCTGCGTGTCGTTCCATGTCGTGTCGCTCGCCCCGGACGTCCAGACGTGGTTGGCGCTGTTGCCCCAGTGGGTCGTGTCGGGCTGGTTGGTCAGGCGGTAGACTTTGACCCCCGCAAACCCGACCGACCCCCCGTTGGTCTCCTCATCGATCGTCGGGATCGTCCACGTCAGGTCAATCCGGCCCGCCGTCCCCGTATCGATCCCGACGGTGAGGGGTTTCGACGGCGCCGTCGTGTCTCCGCCGGGCGTCGTGTCCACCGCGCCAAGACGGTACGGAATGAACGCCGACGGCGTGTCGTCGATGTCCGTGTCGATCTCCGTTTCCTGCTTCGTCCCCCACCAGTTCCGGATGAGGGTCTGGGTCTCGCCGGTCGGATTGTACAAATTGTTGGTGGTGTTGCTGTGGATGTTGTTTTTGGTGATCAATATCCCGATCGCATTCCCCCCGCCGGAGGCCGTGACCTGAATCCCTGTGTCGTTCCACGCGATCTCGTTCATCATCACAATGTTCGTGTCCCCGTCGATCAATATCCCAGACAGAGCACTGCCGCGCACCAGATTCCGGATCAGAACATTCCGGTCCGACCCCGACGGAAGATCAATCCCGTTAAACGCGTTGTCCCGCACGATGTTGTCCTTCACGACATTGTCCGTCGAAAGCGGCAGGCTGATCCCGTTCGTCGTGTTCATCTGTGTCACGTTCCCCGTCACCAAGTTCCACGCTGCCTGCGTCACGCTGATCCCGTTCCCGGCGTTCCCCTGCACGGTATTGCTCTCGACCCGGTTCCCATTCGCCGCCTGCAGATTGATCCCCGTCCCCAAATTCGAATCCACGACGTTGTTCAATACCGTACACCCAAAACTCGACGAAAGATCCACTCCGTTCACCGAATTGAACGAGACCACGCTGTTCTGAATCGTATTCGTGTCCGAGCCGTTGATCAGATAGATCCCCGCGTTCCCGTTGTACGCCACGCTGTCCCCCGAAATCACGGAACTGTCGACGTTCACAAAATAAATCCCGTTATACGCCCCCGTCACCCCGAAATTCTTGATCGTCAGCCCAACCTGCGTGTCCGCGTAGATCCCATACATCGTCGTTATCCCGGAATCCCCGGGCGGATCAATCACCGTCGCCCCCGAATCCACCCCGATGATCGTGATGTAGTCGGTGTCGATTTTGAAGGCCGCCGTCTCAGTTGACGACACCGAAACGTATGTGTCTCCGTAAAGCCCCGCGTCCACGTAGATCGTGTCCCAGGATTTGGCTGACTGCATCGCCCGCGCCACAGATCGAAACGGCCGGGTGCGGCTGCCGTCTCCGTAGCTCGTGTCGGAACCGCCGGCGGTCGTGAACGAATCGGTCGCGGAAGAATACGTATCGTTCACATACCATGTGTTCTGGACGCTGACGGTATCGAAATTCACGGTCAGAGAGACGCCCGACGTCTGGACGATATCCGTGATCTTAAACCGCGCGATGGTGTCCGTATATCCGCGGGAACTCGGCGCTGTGTTGTCGGCAAAAACAGTGCGGCCCTGGCCGCCGGGCCAGGGCTGGTTCGACGTGCCGGGGGAAGACGTGGCGGCGGACCCGACATCCGACCCGTCCGCCTCCTCCAGGTCAATTCGGCGATGGGGAAGAACGGATACGTTCTGGATGTTGTTGCTGGAGAGACTTCCCATGTTGTTATCGATGTGCCAAATCAAAAGACCCGATCCCGGGGCGCTGTCCAACCCGTAATTCGCCGGTTCGCGGACTTCCAGCAGAAAATACTCCGTATCCACCACCGGGCTGACCCTGATCTTGTAGATGCGGCTGTCGCTTTCGGCTTTGGTGATGGACACGCTCTGGGTCGTGTCGATCACGACGGTGTCCGCCCAGCCAAAATATTCCCGCGACCACGCGGACATCCACGCCGGGCTGTCGCCCTGGGGGCTCCCGTGATAATTCCCCGTCCCCATCAGACCCCAATCCCCTATCCCGCCCGCGCCGGTCGCCGTGTTATAGAGATCGGGAAGGCCAAGCACGTGGCCGAATTCGTGGGCAAGCGTGCCCAGCATTGTTACGGGTTGTCCGTTCACAACCTTGCCGAACGCGGCGGCCAGGATGCAGTGGGTCACGGTGTCGTTGGTCTGGGTGTCCGTGAACGCCGGGAGGTCATCGAAAAATTGGGCCGACAGATCGGTGCTCACGCCCGTCAACTGATTGGAGACGCCCGCATGAAGGACCATGAGCGCGTCGTAGGCGCCGAAATTGACAAAGGTGTCCACGCGGCCCAGAACTTCGGTTACGAGACTCTGCTGATTCGCAGTGGAACCGCTGTAGGCCGACTGGTTCTGCGACGCAGTCACCAGGAGGGTGTCAAAGATCGTATAGGATAAGACCATCTTGTTGTAAGAAACCGCGCGGTAATAGGTGTCAATCCGGCCGAGCATGGACCCGACCGAATCGCTGACTTGAGTCGTATCCCCCGAAAACTTCGTATCCTGAAATTGAACCAGCAAAATGGCCAGTTTGAGCGTTCCAGCGGGCGGCGGATTCAAATTCGGCGCCAGAAATCCGGAACTCGGCGCCGGCTGACGCGCGGCATAAACCTTCCAGAGATCCCCAACCCCGCTGGGACAACCCCACACCGAACTGTCCCCAGCAGCCATACGCTGCTCCAATATCCTGGGATGCATCGGCGCCGCCGAAGCCCATGTGGAAAGGCTGAGCAGCACCAGGAGGGGAAGAATTTTCCCCAGAGGTTGAGTTATTTGAGTTATGGGAAAGTTCCGGTGTCCGAAATTCACGACGGATGTATTTCCAAATCGAAGCTTTCGGCCAGCCTGGCGACGGCTGACGAACTCCGATTGATCTCCGCCGCGATATTGCAGGTACCAGAGGTACCAGGGGTACCAGAGGGTACCAGGGTACCAGTGCCAGGTATTGAGTTATTGAGTTTTCGGAAAATCGCTGGATGGTCAGACATGGTGGTCGCACAAATCAATGGAGTCGGCCAGTCTTACGGCCGCAGAGGTTGTCCGGTGGATGACGTCTGCGATTTCCACCGCCCGCATTCCCTCACGGCGGGCCAGGGCGCAGAACATCCGGCGGGCCAGGCTGATCCGTCGATGGCGACGGCGGCTTTTGATTTCCTGCGGGCTCACGTTCGTTTTCGCGCGGACCAACTTCCAGATATCCTCTACCAACATCCCCGCGGGCCTGACAGCCCGTTTGCGGCGCTCAGAACGCCTCTCAACAATCGACCTGGTACTTTCCCGAAATTGCTCTGACCCTGATACGTACAGACCACGGACCTGTTCGGCGTCGGGAAGACTTTTACCATGTTCTTCATGGGTGGCTTCCGTATCGCGAAGCAGGCGCGCGTAGCTTTTTCGGCCGCCGCAAATATCCAGTATCAGACCGGTTGAGACCTCCAGATCCGATTTTCGCCCCAAATACGCATGGACACTGCTCCAGCGGTATTGAGCCGCATGGCGAACCATGCAGGCTCTTACACAGTTATTGTGGATGTAACATGAGCCAACCACCAGATGCTCGTCGGTCTGCACCACTTCCGCATGGTAACGCTCACCAAAAACGTGCCCACAGCGGCCATATCGGCGGTTCCAATTTCTGGCATATCCGCCTTCAAGTCGTTCCATGGCCCGCGGCAGAGCGCCGCCTTTGACATCCTCGAGGAGCAGATGGAAATGATTTGTCATGATCTCGTAAGCCATCAGCCGGATCTGATGGGATGGAAATATGGTTTGAATTCTTCCGAGGAAGTCCTGCTTTTCATCATCGGTCCTAAATATCGCCTGCCGATTGTTTCCACGCGCCGTCACATGAAAAAACGTCTCGGGCGCAACAATCCGCCGGGGTCTCATACGTCGACCCTCCCATAACTCAATAACTCAATACCTGGCACTGACGGCCTGACGGATCCTGACGGCTCTGACGGCTCTGACGCACCCCGGGCACCAGGGTAGAGGTTCGGTATGCGGTGATTTAGGTCTTGATTTGCCCATTCCCCTCTGCGCCGCTGGAGGCTGCGCATGTCCACCCCTTTGATGGATATTCTGTGTTTATATAAGGACATGGCATTCTGGGTGATCTTTCGTTGGGTGTCAAGGGTGGATTTGGGATTTGGGAAAAGTCACCCTGCTATTTTTGGATGTGAGTTTCCAGCCATTGGGCGATTTGGTCCACGGTGAGTTTGTTTTCGGCGATGGAGACCAGGAACTCGAATTTGACCTGGTCGGCGGCCGTGATGTCTAGGCCGTTGAGCTGCAGAAAAACGCGGAGGGTTTCGTGGGCGGTACGTTTGTTGGCATCCACAAAGGGATGGTTGTGGATGAGGGAATGGCAGAGGACGGCGGCTTTGGTGTTCAAGTCCGGATAGAGATCCGATCCGCCGAAACTGGCCTGGGTCCGGTAGATCGCCGATTCGAGACCCGCCCGATCTCGCAGGCCTCCGGGACCGCCGCTGGCCGCGACCACCTGGCCATGGATGTAAATGACCTGATCGGGATGCAGGAATTTCAAGCGTCTTTCAAGCGCGTCAAGAGCTTCCGATCCTGCCGGACATTCTGATCCACCAGCCGTCTGAATTCCGGCGTGATCCGTCCCTCCTCTTATCGCCGACCTTGACAGCCCTGCCCGCCGGGGGTAGAACCGCTGTCTATGCTTCGGATCGGGATGATCGGGGTTGGGCAGTGGGGGAAGAATCATTTGAGGATCATGACGGGGATGCCGGGCGTCCGGGTGACCGCCGTGTGCGATACCGCGGACAAGAGCAACGCCTATGTCCGGCAGGCGCACCCTGAAGTTGCCTTGGCGCGATCGGTTGCGGACGTCTTTCGCCAATCGGACGCGGTGGTGATCGCGGCGCCGAGTTCCCTTCACGCGCGTCTGGCCTCGGCGGCGCTTTCAGCCGGCCTTCACGTTTTCGTCGAAAAACCTCTGGCCACAACTCTTCGGGAGGCCCGGGCGGTCGCGGCGGTGGCCCGCAAAAAAAAGCGTGTCCTTCAGATCGGCCATCTTCTTCTCTATCATCCCGCCGTCCGCTGGCTTTCCGAATCCCTTGCGAAAAACCATCTCGGCCGGCCGCTCTATCTCTACTCCCAGCGGATCAATCTGGGCGTGGTGCGCCGGGACGAGAACGTCGTTTCGAGCCTGGCGACGCACGACATTTCAGTCTGCCTGCACCTTCTCGGGGAATTCCCCGTCAAAGTCTCCTGCGCGGGTCAGTCGTATCTTCAGAAAAAAATCGAGGACGTGGCATTCGCCGTCCTGTTTTTCAAAAGCGGCGCGGTCGCCCATTTTCATCTCTCGTGGCTCGACCCTCACAAGACCCGGAAGATCACGCTGGTCGGAAGCCGGAAGATGGCGGTTTTCGACGACATGGCGACGGAGGAAAAGCTGAAAATATTTGACAAGGGCGTCGAAGGCTTCACCGTCCGCGCCGGCCGGATGGAGGTGCCGCCGGGCCCGGCGATCACAGTCCGGTACGGAGACATCCACGCGCCGAAACTGCCGACCGACGAGCCCCTGAAGATCGAATTATCGGAATTTGTCCGAAGCTGCGAGGCCAACGACCCGCGCGGGGTGCTGGCCGGCCCGGCGAACGCCATCGAGGTCATGGCCGTGATGGAAGCCCTCCAAAAATCTCTGCGGGGCGGCGGCCGGCCGGTGGCGGTAGGGAAGAAGCCGTGATCCACCGAACCGCGAAATTCGGCAGGAACGTGGAGCTTGGCGAATATGTCGTGATCGAAGCCGGCGTGAAGATCGGCGCCGGCTGCCGGATCGGCCACGGCGTGGTGATCCGCGCCGGCGCCCGGATCGGAGCGAATTGCCGGATCGACGACTACGCGGTCCTCGGCAAACTTCCCACCCGCGGAAAAATTTCCGCGCTCACGCAGGAAAAGCCGCTTCCGCCTCTGTCGGTCGGGGCCGGCTGCAAGATCGGCGCGCACGCCGTGATTTACCGCGGAGCGCGTCTTGGCAAGGACTGCCTCATCGCCGACCATGCGCAGGTGCGGGAGGACGTCACGATCGGCGACGCCACGATCGTCGGCCGGGCCGCCTACGTTGAGAACAAAGTCAGGGTCGGTTCCCGGGTCAAGATCGAATCCCACGCATATCTTTGCGCTCTATCAGAAGTCGGTGACGGCTGTTTCATCGCGCCCGGCGTCATTTTCACGAACGACAATTTCATGGCCCGCACGAAAGAACGGTTCAAGTACCACAAAGGCCCCACCCTCAAAAAAGGCGCGCGGGTCGGCGCCCACGTGACCCTTCTTCCCGGCGTCGTCCTCCATGAAGACGCCGTGGCCGCGGCCGGCGCGGTCGTCACGAAGGACGTTCCCGCGCGGACGATCGTCGCGGGATGCCCGGCCAAGTTTTTCAGGTCGGTGCCGGAGGCGCAACTCCTGAAAAATCAGTGAGGGAGAAAGGGAGAGAGGGAGAAAGGGAGAAAGTCAAACCCGGAGAACTTCAGGCGGGAACACCGGGGCGCGTCATGCGTTTGGCGTCCAAAATGCGCGTGAGATCCTTCTCGCTCATGATTCTTCGTTCCCGCGCGATTTCCCGGACGGTTTTGCCGGTTTTGTAGGATTCCTTGGCGATCGCGGCTGCCGCATCATAGCCGATTTTTGGAGCGAGGGCCGTGCACATCGCCAGACTTTTTTCGATCAATTCCTCGCATCTCTCGCGGTTGGCCGTCAGGCCGTTAACGCATTTGTCCGCGAAAGCCGCCGAACCGCGCGACAAAATCTCTATTGACTGCAGAAGATTGTATGCCATGACCGGTTTCATGACGTTGAGTTCAAAATTTCCGGCCTGGCCGCCCCACGTCACCGTCACGTCATTTCCTATCACGTGCGCGCAGACCATGAGGAGCATCTCCGGCATGACCGGATTGACTTTGCCCGGCATGATGGACGATCCAGGCTGAAGGTCCGGCAGGAGGATCTCGCCGATCCCGCAGCGCGGTCCCGAGCCGAGCCACCGGACGTCATTGGCGATTTTGGTGAGACTCACCGCGACGGTCCGCACGGCGCCGCTGGCCTCGACCACGGCGTCCTTGGCGGCGAGCGCCTCGAACAAGTTTCGCGCCTGCCGGAATCGGATTCCCGTTTCCGCCGACACGCGCCGGATCACCGCCGGCGCGAAATCCGGCCGGGCGTTCAGGCCCGTGCCGACGGCCGTGCCGCCTAGGGCAAGTTCCGACAGAGCCGCCTGGGCGGCGAGGATGCGGCGAATTCCGTATTTCACCTGCGCTCCGTACCCGGAGAATTCTTGACCAAGCCGCACCGGCACCGCGTCCTGAAGATGCGTCCGGCCGATTTTGACAATCGAGTCAAACGCCCGTGCCTTTTTCGCGAGTTCCTGCTGGAGCCATTCGAGCGCGGGCGCGAGATCCCTCTGGATCGCCTCCGCCGCGGCAATATGGATGACGGTCGGGATGATGTCGTTCGAAGACTGCCCCATGTTGACATGATCGTTGGGGTGGACGGGCGACTTCGACCCTTTTTTACCCCGGAGCAGTTCAATCGCCCGGTTCGAAATGACCTCGTTGGCATTCATGTTGGTGGAGGTTCCGGATCCGGTCTGAAAAATGTCGACCGGAAACTGATCGTCCCATTTTCCGTCCGCGACTTCCAACGCCGCCCGAACG
>JACQOF010000118.1 GCA_016202645.1 bacterium | reverse complement strand
GGTTCTTCTCATGTTACGAGGCCTTCATCCACATTATCGACTCGATGTTCAATCAGCATGCCAAGTGGCTGAAGGTCTGCCATGAGATTTCCTGGCGGCGGCCGATCGCGTCGCTCAACTATCTGCTCAGCTCCCACGTCTGGCGGCAGGACCACAACGGATTCAGCCACCAGGACCCCGGGTTCATCGATCACGTGGTCAACAAGAAAGCCGAGGTTGTTCGCGTGTATCTCCCGCCCGACGCCAACACTCTCTTGTCCGTCACCGACCACTGCCTGCGAAGCCGGAATTACGTCAACGTCATTGTCGCCGGCAAACAGCCCGCGCCCCAGTGGCTCGGCATGAACGCCGCCGTCAAACACTGCGCGGCCGGCATCGGCGTCTGGGACTGGGCGGGCACGGACCGCGGCGGCGGGCCGCCCGACGCCGTCATGGCCTGCGCGGGCGACGTGCCGACGATGGAGACCCTCGCGGCCGTGGAGATTTTGCGGACGATTATTCCAAAAATCAAAATCCGCGTCATCAACGTCGTCGACCTCATGAAGCTTCAACCGCCCGGCGAGCACCCGCACGGGCTGTCCGACCGGGAGTTTGACGCGCTCTTCACCAAAGATAAACCGATCATCTTCGCCTTCCATGGATATCCCTGGCTCATCCACCGCCTGACCTACCGGCGGACCAACCACGGGAACCTGCACGTGCGCGGATACAAGGAGGAAGGCACGACCACAACGCCGTTCGACATGACCGTCCTGAACGACCTTGACCGGTTTCACCTCGCCGAAGACGTCATCGACCGCCTCCCGCGCCTCGGCCCCCGCGCCGCGCACGCCAAACGGATCCTCCGGGACAAACTGGCGGAGCACAAAGGGTACATCGAGGAACACGGCGAAGACCTGCCGGAAATCCGGAACTGGACGTGGAATGGCCTGAAGCTCAACCCCTGACAAAATAACTGAACACCGGACGGTCCGGGCTGAATTTGGCAGTGACATATTTAGATGAATATCCAAATATGTATTGACATTTTTGGATATATGTCTATACTTGGGGTATGGAGAGGGAATGGGTCGATTTTGTCGCCCGGGACTTGAAACGCAAGATGGTTTTCCTGACGGGGCCGAGGCAGGCCGGGAAGACGACCCTGGCCCGGCGGATCCTCGACCGGATGGCCCCGGGAGTCGGCGTCTATCTGAACTGGGACAACCCCGGCCATCGAAAAACCATTCGGACCCTGGCCTGGGACCGCACCCCCCCCGTGGCCGTTCTGGACGAGGTTCACAAATACGGCCGATGGAAAAATCTTCTGAAGGGTTTTCATGACGTCGAGGGGCGGCGGCAGAAACTGCTCATCACGGGCAGCGCGCGGCTGGACGTCTACCGGCGCGGCGGCGACTCCCTGCTCGGCAGGTACTTCCGCCACCGCCTCCATCCGTTCAGCCTGGGTGAAGCCCATCGCGGCGGCAACCCGCCGTCGCTGCGGATCCTGCTGAATCCGGCGCGCTGGAAGGATTCCGCACCGGTCCCGGAGGACCTTCAGTCCGGCCTGCTTCGCAGGGGCGGGTTTCCGGAGCCGTTTCTTCAGGGAAGCGACCGCACCGTCCGCCGGTGGCGAATGGCCCGGCGCGATCTGGTCCTTCGGCAGGACGCGCGAGATTTGACGCTCATCCGCGATCTCTCCCTGCTCGAGCAACTTGCGGATTTGCTCGCCGCCCGAATCGGCTCGCCCGTCTCCATCAACAGTCTGCGGGAGGATCTTGAAGTCGACCATAAGACGGTCAGCCACTGGATCGACGCGCTCGAACGGCTCTATCTGGTCTTCCGCGTCCGTCCCTTCGCCGGTTCCCTCGCCCGGACACTCCGCAAGGAGAGCAAGATCTATTTCTGGGACTGGCCGGAGGCGACGGACGAAGGCGCACGATTCGAAAATTTTGTCGCTTCACACCTTCTGAAATTCTGTCACTGGCTGGAGGACATCGAAGGCATCCGGGCGGATTTGCGCTATGTGCGCGACCGGGAGAAACGCGAAATTGATTTTCTCATTCTGAAGGAATCCAGGCCGTGGGTGCTGATTGAATCGAAACTCCAACGCCACCGCGACGGCCGGCTCGACTATTTTCGCCGCAAACTCCGCGTCCCCCACGCCTATCTGGTCACCGCCGACCGATCCGCCTTTAAGGACTCCATTCCGGCCGCCCGCCTCCTCGCGTCCCTGCCCTGACTTTTCGGACCTTCTCGCCAGGAACTCCTGACGGAATAACTTAACAACTTACGGTCTGAGCTGAACCAACGTTAGGCCGTGACCGGCAAAGTCACCACGAATCGGACCCCGCTGTCCGCCCGCCCGGACGAGTTCCTCTCCACCCAGACTTTTCCGCCGTGCGCCTCAACGATGCCTTTGACGATGGCCAGCCCAAGTCCACTCCCGTCTTTTTTGGCTGTCACCTGCCGCCTTCCCCGGAAAAACGCTTCAAAGAGGTGGGGAATATCCACGGGGTCGATGCCCGGCCCGTCGTCGTCAACGAGGATTGCCGCCCGGGCGCTGGCCACTTCCACCCGAACCTGGACGGAACTCTTCGCATATCGGAGTGCGTTGCGCAGCAGATTGCCGACAACCTGTTCGAGCCGCGGAGCGTCAGCCATGACGAACGGCGGTGCGTCGTCTCCTGAAAGATCGATGATCTCCAGCTTCTTCCCGGGAGCCTGCGGCGCAAGATCGGCGTAAACGGATCGAATCGGCTGCCAGACGCTGATTCTCTCCTTGTTCAGCCTGAATGTCTCCGTCCCGAGCTGCGTGATGTCAGTGACATCGGCGGCCAGGCGCGAGAGCCGCCGGGCGTTTCGATCGATCATTTGGATGATTTCCATGTTTTTCAGAGGCTCGGCCCCGGTCTCAGCATCACCCGCTTCCTTCAACAGCGAGACCGCCCCCGATATCACGGTGATGGGCGAGTTCAGTTCGTGGTTTACCATGGAGATGAAGTTGTTCCTCATCTGTTCGATCCGCTTGCGCTCGGTGATGTCGCGCGAGATGCCCGACAATCCGACGACCCGGCCCGCCGCGTCTTTGATCTGGGAAACCTTCAGAGAGGTGTGAATGGCGCGGCCGTCTTTTCTAATACGGACGGTCTCAAAATGTTCGATCTTCTCTCCCCGGTGAATCCTGTCCAGAATATTCCGAAGCTCGTTGGGCCGGTCCGACGGGATGATGAGAGAGACGGTCTTGCCCACGGCTTCTTCGGCCGTATATCCATATGTTTTCTCCGCCCCTTTGTTCCAAGTCTGAATCACGCCGTCCAGCCCCACCCGGAGGACCGCGTCGTCCGAAAAATCCACAATATCCGCCAATTGCCGTGATGACTCCTCCGCCATCGATCGCTTCTCGTCCAGCCGGCAGAGATGCAGGCCGTTGCGCCAGACGATGACGAAAAGAATCAGAACGATGGACATCAGATAGACAGTATCGCCAAAATCTGCGGAGTAGAGGCCAAGCCGCCGACCCTCCAATTCCATCCAACCCATGACGAGGGGAAGGAGAAACACAGCCGGCAGGAGACTGCGTGCCATGACGCCGCCCACACAGCCGCTGGTCACAACGGTCATGACGCCGTGCCGCGGCCGGGCGCACAGAAGGCCGGCGCTCAGGATGGAGAAGGTCAGGCCGGCATGCATGGCCATTTGCGTGTAGGCGCCCACGCCTGAAAAGTCCCGTTCGCCGAGGACGTAGTTGACGGACGCCTGCAGGGCGATGAGTCCAGAAAAAATCGCCAGAAGCTGGGCCATCCAGACACTTCCGCGGCTCTCCATCAGCAGGAGTGCCATGCCGACGATCAGAAGATTGAGGGCCGCGGTTGGGGCCATGCGGCCCGGAGAGAGCGTGCCGACAGCGCCGGGAGCCTCCCGGAACAGAATCTGATCGATGCCGGCGTCCCAATCCAGGATATATTCGAAAAGCGTGAAGCCGCCGATGACGGCGGCGGCCAGCGCGCAGGCCTGCCGGAACCGGCGCGGGGAGGAATATGGAGAGTCCCGGCTGTGGATCCACAGAGACATTCCGGCCAGGATAAATCCGAGGGCAAGATTCGCCTTCATGTCGACATATCCCGGGAATACATTTTTGAAGATTTGAATATCGAAAACCCACCCCGTGAGCACAAGCCCGCCGGCCAGGATCGCGAAGGCTCCGGCTGTCAGGGAACATTTTTGAATTTGCTCCACCCAGCGTGGATCGGGCTTGTGCATCACGCCACCCACACATTCTGTATTCAGTTCAACGGGACCGTATCAGTTCATCCCATCTGCCCTGCCCTCCAAGTGTGGATACTGCACCCATTCATCCTCACTATCAATTCCAGTCTGTGACAAAGGCCGCGGCAAACAGCTCTTCAATCGGCGGATTTCCTGCCGCGATGATCTCCCGGGCCCGCTCCAGGACGGTTTCGGCCTTGATAAGACACATCACGGCCGCCGTGTCGAACTTCGGATCGACGATCTGATGGAGCGCCTGCACATCCTGGATCAGGCGCCCGATCATGGTTGAAACATCCAGCCAGTCGGTCCGGACGTTGTAGATTCGCGTCTCAAATCGGATGTCGGTGAGCGGCGGTTCGGACAGCCGCATTTGCTGAATTCGGCAGTCGGTGTACTCCTGAAGAGTTTCCAGCAGGGATTTTAAATCTGCCTCGAATGTTTTCTGGTCGTCAATCCGGGCGAGGCCGACGTTCATATCCGCCTCGGCCCTCTGCAAAAGGCGGGTCACTTTCTGGAGCGCCACATCCAATTCATGCACGCATGGAGATTCAATCTCACATCCCATCGGCATATCCAACCCCCCTTATTCTCCGCCGGCGAAAGGCGCGGGTTTATGGCGATCTATGCCCTCAGGTAATCCTGAATTTATTCAGGTCGTCATTCCCGCGAAAGCGTCCGCCTAAGGCGGACAGTCCGCCCTGCGATCATCTGGATTCCCGCTTTCGCGGGAATGACAGAGAAGGCCGAATCGTAACGAATTCCTGCAAATTCCGTGCCCGCGAGCGGCGCGGGCGGGAACTCGTTGCAAGTCCTTGGAAGGTTTGGCGGCTGCAGAACCGGGAAGTCCGGGGCTTGCGGGAGCGCAGGTGTCCAATCGTCACGAACCACGACACAATTTGTCAGGGATGTTTCAGTACAGTTCCGCGCCGCCCTGATGGCACTCGTGGCATGAGGTTTCCTTCCACATGTCCCCGACGTCGCCCGGATGCGTGAATTCCTCCATGGTGACGTAGTGCCGGCGGCCGTCCCTGGTTTCCTCGGGTTTGAGGAAGGAGTGGCAGGTGTTGCAGTCCCGGGTCATCTTCCGGCCCTTCGAATCGGCCAGATCGTCGTTGTGACAGCGGAAACAGCCGGCCGAGTTCAGGTGGCCGATGTTGTCCGGGTGGACTTTCCAGTTGGTGCGCATTTCGGGAAACTGGGATTTCCGGTAAATGTCCTGCACCGCCAGAATCGCGGCCGTGATTTTTTGGGGATCGGTCTTGAAGAAGTCCGCATGGTTTTCCGAATAAAAATCACCGAGATGCCCGGCGATGCCGGCCATGGCTTCCTGGGCCGTCTGATAGGGCATGTCGATCGCCCGGACGGCCTCGCGTTTGACGAACGGGATCGACCGGTCAATCTCGCCGGCCTCCAGCGCGTCGTTCACGGCGTTCTGGGGCGACGGGAACTTGTGCGCGGGACGGTTGTGGCAGTCGAGGCAGTCCATCCGCCGGACGCCCGCGGTCGCGACGTCCGTATCCGAAATCGGGTGTTCCGCGGACTTGTATTCGTGGACCTCCCCGGTCGTCCGGTTGGTCGACCTCACCCAGGCGATGGTCTGCCGCGCCGTGTCCGACGCGATGTATTCGATGACGTGGTTGATGTTCATGTGAAGATGGATTCCCGTCTGGCCC
>JACQOF010000117.1 GCA_016202645.1 bacterium | reverse complement strand
GACCAAGGGCGCTATTCCGATGATTCCTGCCCATGTCCGTCATTCCCGCGAAAGCGGGAATCCAGCACGGGGTAAACTCCGTCGGGCATCCAGACCCAATCGCAAAGCGGACTGGATTCCCGCTTTCGCGGGAATGACGATTGGAGGCGCGATGTCTCCGACACCCCGACACCCCGATACTCCGATACTCTCAGGCTACAGGCTACACGACGTCGCCGGCCAAGTTCTTGAAATTGATCATGCCGCCGGCCCTCAGGTTGTCGATGTCCGTGAGGATGTGCATGAGGGCCTCGCCGATGGTGAGGTGGAGGGATTCCTCCACGCCGATCTTGATCCGCGCGTCCTCGGCGTCGTCGAAAGAGGCGCCGCCAAACGATGGGCCCATGCCGAAGCGCTTGACGACGCGGTCGGCGTAGGCCAGGAGGACCGGGCCGCCCGCCGGAGGGACCGAATGGTGTTCCCGGACGGCGGCGCAGATGTCCTTGTCGACGATGCCGATCCGTTCCAGCGCCGCGACCCCGAGGGTGGCATGGTCGGTGCCGAAATATTTCATTTCGGCCTCCAGGACCGGCGCGCGTTTTTCCGGGTCGAGGGCCGCCGATTCATTGAGGAGGCGAGCGTAGCCGGCGGGATCGGACGAAACCAGAAAGAGCCGGCCGATGTCGTGAAGCATGGCGGCCGTGTAGAGGCATTCACGCTGAACGGTCCCGAAGCGTTTGGAAAGCTGGGAGAGGATGAGGACGGCGAGCGCGGTGACGCGGCCGTGCTCCTCGAATCGTTCGAGCGAAAAGAGGCGCTCCAGTTCGGGCGGGTACTCCGGCGTGGCTTCGATCATTTTTCCGAGGGCCTCCAAGGCGGGCAGGGTCGCCGCCTGCTTGATCCGGATGATTTTGGTCTGAAGGTTGAAGGCTTGAGAGTTGACGAATTTGAAGAGATTGAAGGCGAAGACCGGCTGGATGTGGGCCACTTCTTCAATCGCCGCGCGTCGGACGTCCTGCGAGGCGCTGGCTTCGATGACGGTCAGCAGACGCCGGCGGAGTCTGGGCTGATAGGGAAGATACTCGTGTTTTGAAAAGTAATCATCCAACGGGCCCGGCATCGGTCTTTACTGCTCGCTTTCCTGCTCAGAGCCCTCCTCGCCGCCGGCTCCGTCAACCTTCAGGTTCTTGACGCCGGCGGCGTCGAGGACGGCGCGGCCGACATAGATGGGGGCGTTCATCCGGAGGGCGAGCGCGATGGCGTCGCTCGGACGGCAGTCGATCTCGACGATCTTGATGTGCTGGGTCTCCTCATCGTGGCGCTTGATGTAGGCGCGCGCGAAGAAGGTGTTGTTTTCGAGTTTGTGGACGACGACCCGTTCGAGCTTGGACGAAAACGCCCGGATGATGTTGATGGTGGTGTCGTGGGTCATGGGCCGTGGGGTCTGACTGCCGGAAAGGACGGAACTGATGGACATCGCCTCGAAGTTCCCGACCCAGATCGGAAGGGCCTTCTCGCCGCAGTCGAGGATGACAACGGGGCGCTTGGCCGCGTCCAGCCCGACGAGTTTGACCTTCGCCTCGAGAGCTTCGCTCATCCGGATTTCCGTTTCGATTTCCGGGCCTTGCGTTTGGCCGGCGGCGCGTCCATGCGGATGTCCTCCCGGCGCGTGGTCTCGACGTAGGTTGGGACGAACTGCGCGTAGAAGGCGGCGGCCTTGACGAGATGATCGATGGGGCACTGGTCCATGGGGCTGTGGGCGGTGCTTTCCTCGGCGGGGCCGAAACCGAAACAGGGCACGCCGCAGAGGCCCGCGATGGCCACGCCGTTGGTGCTGAAGGTCCATTTGCCGATGTTCGGCGCTTTGCCGAACACCCGGCGGTAGGCTTCCGCGGCTGACTGGATCAGCGGGTGGTCCTCGGAGAAAACCCAGGTCGGATAGTACTTCTCCATCGGATATACTTTGTTCCGCCACGTGGGCCGGTTGTATTCGAGAATCCGGACCTGCGCGTCCGGCACGCCCGCGCGCTTGGCCGCGGCCTTGACCTCGGACACGGCCAGCTCCTTGGTCTCGCCGGCGGTGAGTCTCCGGTCGAGATGAATCGTACAGCTGTCGGCGACGGCGCAGAGGGACGGGGACGTCGCGCGGATGTCGCTGATGGTGACGGTGCCCTTGCCGAGAAAAGCGTCCTTCCGGAGACGTTTGTTCAAGGCTTCGACTTCCTTGACGACGGGCGCCATCTTGTAGACGGCGTTGACCCCGCGTTCCGGCGCGCTGCCGTGGCAGGAAAGGCCCTTGGTCGTGACTTCGATTTCCATCCGGCCGCGGTGCCCGCGGTAAATCCGGAGATCGGTCGGCTCGGTGATGATGACGCACTCGATGCCGGGGTTTTCCTCGCGGAGGATGTAGAGCCACGGAAGTCCGTCGCAGTCTTCCTCCATGATCGACCCGACCATGTAGACGGAATAGTCCCCGCCGATGCCGAGGTCCTTGAGGATCCGGCCGGCGTAGACGGCGCTGACCATGCCGCCGGTCTGATCGCAGGCGCCCCTTCCATAGATAATATTGTTTTCAACCTTGCCCTCGAAGGGATCCCACTTCCAGGTGTCGGGGTCGCCGACGCCGACGGTGTCGATGTGCGCGTCGATGGCGAATTTCCGGCTGCCATTTCCGACGCGCCCGCGGATGTTGCCGAATCCGTCGATGACGATTTCGTCGAAATCAAGTTTCTCCATCTCAGCCTTGATGCGCCGGACGACTTTTTCCTCCTGGGCGCTTTCCGAAGGAATGCGAATCAGATCCCGAAGAAATTTGACCATGTCGTCCCGGTATTTTTCCGCCTGCGCCATGATCGCCCGGCCGTCCACGCGACGGCCCAGTGTGGTGGTTGCCATGTGGTTATCCTCCCTGGATATTCTGTTTCGTAATTCGGCCCTCGCCGTCATTCCCGCGAAAGCGGGAATCCAGTCCGCTTTGCGATTAGTCTGGATGCCCGCTTTCGCGGGCATGACGACCTGAATCGCCACGATTCTTGTACGCCTGAATCAGCTCCGGATACAAGGGGAATCGTTTGCAAAGATTTCGCACCTGTACGCGAACTTCCTGGAGTGTAGCATCGTCCTCCGGCTTTTCAACCACTTTCAAAATCCAGGCGGCGATCTGCCGCATTTCTCCGGTCCCCATCCCCCGCGTCGTGACGGCCGGGGTGCCGATCCGGACGCCGCCGGGGTCCATCGGTTTTCGTTTATCGAAGGGAACCGCGTTTTTGTTCACGGTGATGCCGGCCGCGTCGAGGGCGTTCTCGATGAGCTGGCCGGAGAGGTTCCTGGGCGAAAGGTCGACCAGCATGAGGTGGGTGTCGGTGCCGTCCGAAACGAGTTTGAGTCCGCGGCCGTTGGCCGCCATGAGGGCGTCGGCGAGGGCGCGCGCGTTTTCAAGGACGCGTTTCTGGTATCCGGCGAATTCCGGCCGGAGCGCCTCGCCGAGCGCGGCGGCCTTGGCTGCCACGATGTGGCAGAGCGGCCCGCCCTGCATTCCGGGAAAAATGGCCTTGTCGATTTTTTTGCCGATCTCCTCGTCATTGGACAAAACCATCCCGGCGCGCGGGCCTCGGAGGGTTTTGTGGGTGGTGGTGGTGACGACGTGGGCATGCGGGATCGGGTCCGGGTGAAGTTTGGCCGCGACGAGCCCGGCGAAATGGGCCATGTCGACCATGAGAATCGCGCCGACTTCGTCGGCGATCCCGCGGAACGCCGCGAAATCGAGCTGACGGGGATAGGCGCTCCAGCCGGCGAGGATGAGTTTGGGTTTGCGCTCCCGCGCGATTTGCCGGACCTCGTCGACGTCGATCCGGCCGGTCCGTTCCTGGACGCCGTAATGGGAAATTTTGTAAAGTTTCCCGCTGAAATTCACCGGAGATCCGTGGGTCAGATGCCCGCCGTGCGCGAGGTTCTGGGAAAGGATCGCGTCGCCGGGGGAAAGGAGCGCAAAGAAGACCGCCATGTTGGCCTGGGATCCCGAGTGGGGCTGGACGTTGACCCATCGGCACCCGAAAACTTTTTTGGCGCGTTCCTGCGCGAGGCGCTCGACCTCGTCGATGTGGACGCACCCGCCGTAGTAGCGGCGGCCGGGATAGCCTTCAGCGTATTTGTTGGTCAGCACGGACCCGGCGGCCTCGAGGACCGGATAGCTGACAAAATTTTCGGATGCAATCATCTCGAGATGATCGTCCTGCCGGACGGCCTCGAGCATGATGAGGCGGGCCAGTTCGGGGTCGGATTTGAAAAGTTCGTCGAGCATGTTTATCTCCCTGGTCGCCGGTCCACGGCGAATCGCCGCCGGAACTTCGCCGCGAGCACGCGCGCGGCCGCGGCCGCTTCTTCTTCGCTCACGCCGATCTGAAGCTTTCCGTCCCGCATCAGAAACCGGCCGCCCACCATCGTGTCGCGGACGCGGGCGTTCGCGAGGCCGAAGAGCAGGTGACCATAGAAAGTCTCGTCGGTGAAGGGGGTCGGGGGATGATAGTCCAGGCGGATGAGATCCGCGGCTGCGCCCTTTTCGATGACGCCGAGACGCGACCCGAACAGCCGCGACGCGATCGCGGGATTGCCTTTGACGAGCAGGTCAGCCGTCTCGCAAAACGCCGCGGCCGGGTCCCGGAGGGCCATCCGGTGCGGGAAGGCGGCGAATTTGGCTTCGTCGAGCATGCTTGACCGCATGCCGTCGGTGCCGAGGCCGACGAGGACCCCGTCGCGTGTAAGGCCCAGGAGGTCGGCGGTGCCGACGGCGTTGTTCATGTTGGACGTGGGATTGTGCGCGACCATGCAATTTTTCCGGGCGATGAGCCGCCGTTCGGCGGGCGTGATGTAAATGCAGTGAGCGAGGATGGTTTTGTCGCGAAGCAGGTCCAGCCCGGCCAGACGCTGGACGACGCCGGTGCGATATTTTTTGAGGGCGTCCTTCCGATCGGCCAGATCCTCCGCGACGTGGACGTGGACGCCCGCGTCAAGGGATTCCAGCCGGCGGGAAACTTCCCGAAGCGTCCGGTCCGAGAGGGTGAAGGAAGCGTGGAGGCCGAAAGAGGCGGTCAGGAATTTCGGATTGCGTCCTCCTGAGGCGGATCCGCCTCCGGCGGAGATTGCGGATTGCGGATTTGAAACCAAAGATAGAAATTCCGAATTTTCCGCGATGCCTTCGGCGGCGATGGCCGGGCCGTCGCGGTCGGAGACTTCGTAGCAGAGATTCACGCGAACGCCCGCAACCCGCGCGGCGTCGGCGATTTTGCCGAGACTGCCGCGGACGGCATGGGCGGAGGCGTGGTGGTCGATCACGGTGGTCGTACCGGACTTGATGCACTCGATCAGCGGGATCAGGGCGGAGTAATAGACGTCCTCCAGCGTGAGGTTCCGGTCGAGCCGCCACCACATGTATTTGAGGACTTCGACAAAATTCCGCGGCGTTTTCGCGGGCGCGAGGCCGCGCGCGAAAGTGCTGTAGAAATGGTGATGGGCGCAAATGAGTCCGGGGAGGATGACGGAATTGCGCGTTCGGATGGCCGTGTGGGATCGGTATGATTTTGAGAGTTTCGCGTAAGGACCCACATCGCGGATCACGCCGTCTTCAATCGCCACCCCCGCGTCCGGCAGCACGCGCGGCCGGTCCCCGAACGTGCAGACGGTAGCCGGCCCGATCAGCAGTGACGCCACGGCCTAGGGTCCGGACAGTATCGGGGTATCGGAGTATCGGGGTATCGGTGAAGCGGCGCCGATACTCCGATACTCCGATACTCCGATACTCTCAAGCATCAAGGCAGGATGCGGGTGCCGGTCTTGCCGTCCAGGGCCCTGCTGAGACTGGCCGGCGTCGTGATGATGACCTCTTCACCGCCTTTTTCCAGAAACTGGATCGCCGCTTCGATCTTCGGGCCCATGCTCCCCGCCGGGAAATGGCCCCGGGCCAGATAGTCGCGCGCGTCGGCCACTTTCAGTTCGTCGATGAGGACCTGGTCCGGCTTCTTGAAATTGAGAGCGACTTTTTCCGTGCCCGTCGAGATGATCATGGTCTTCGTGCCGAGATCCGTCGCGAGGAGGGCGGTCGCCAAATCCTTGTCGATGACGCCCTCGACGCCCTGAAGGTCCCCGGATTCGTCCGACACGACCGGAATTCCGCCGCCGCCGCAGGCGATGACGATACAGCCGTCCTCCACGAGCGCCCGGATCGCGTGGATCTCGACGATCCGGAGGGGCCGCGGCGACGGCACGACCCGGCGGTACCCGCGGCCGGCATCCTCGACGATCTGCCAACCGGCTTCCCGGCGGCGCGCCTCCGCCTCCTCCACCCCGAGAAACGGCCCGATCGGTGTGGTGGGTTTCTGGAAGGCCGGATCTTTCGAATCGACGATCATCTGGGTGATGACGGTGATGATTGATTTTTTGATCCTGCGCCGCCGCAGGGCGTTTTCCATGCACTGCTGGATCATGTATCCCATGCCGCCTTCGGTATCGGCGACGCAGATATCGAGCGGCAGAGGATAGATCTCGTCCCGGGCGCGCTCGACGCGGCGAAGAACATTCCCGACTTGAGGCCCGTTCCCGTGCGTGAGGATGACGCGGTGGCCGCGCTCGATGAGGTTCACGATATGCTCGCACGTTTCCCGCGTGGCCTGGAACTGTTCCGGAATGGTGCCTTGAAGACCCGGCGGCGTAATGGCGTTCCCGCCCAGGGCGATGACGAGGGTGTGGCCGATCTCTTCCATGGAGGCGATTTTGGTCGCGCTTGGGACAAAAGTCAAGTAGAATGGGGTCTATGACTGACGGGAAGAAAAGAGGTCTTCAGGATTACGCGGAGTTGTGCCACCAGATTGCGCGGGACAAGGGATTCTGGGACAGTCCCCGGAACACGGCGGAGATGTTGATGCTCGTCGTGTCGGAATTGTCCGAAGCCCTCGAGGCCGACCGCCGGGGCGACGCGGACGGGTTCCGGGAGGAAATTGCCGACACGTTCATCCGGCTCTTTGACCTGTGCGGGGGGTTCGAGATCGACATCGAGGCCGAGATCGAAAAAAAGCGGTTGAAAAACCAGGCCCGGCCGTACAAGCACGGCAAGAAGTACTGAAGGGAATTATACATGACGGGCGAATCTTCAGGTCGTCATTCCCGCGAAAGCGGGAATCCAGACTGATATCGAAGCGGACTGGATTCCCGCTTTCGCGGGAATGACGTAGGGGGCATAACCATGACAGAAAACTGCCACAGCCGGACCCCGCAAATCATCCGGTTCGGATTTCTCGCCGTGATGGTGGCGCTGGCGTGCTATGCGACGATGCGGCAGATGACGCCGAAACCGGTGACTTCCGAAACCCCGCCCCGGGGTTTTTTTGACTCCTGGACGGCGGTGGATCTCACGCATCCGCTGGACGAGAACAGTCCGACATGGCCGGGCTCGCGGCGGTTCAGCAAGACCCGCTACATCGACTACGATCAGGGCTACACGAAGATGGCTTACGAGATGGACGAAGGACTCGGGACGCACGTTGACGCGCCGGCGCATTTTCTGAAGGGCGCGCGGTCGATTTCCGATCTGGGTCTCGAGGAACTCGTGACGCCGGCGGTTGTCGTCGACGTGACGGCGGCGGTCGAGGCCAACCCGGACTACGCCCTGAGCGTCGACGATATCCTCGCGTGGGAAAAGCGCAACGGGCCGATCCCGGCCGGGGCGCTGGTCATTGCCCGCACCGGGTGGTCGGCGCGGTGGGGGAGCGAAAGCGCCTACCGGAACGCGGACAAGTTCCGGATCATGCATTTTCCGGGATTTTCGAAGGAGGCCGCGGAGTTTCTCGTGACGGAGCGCCGGATTTCCGGGATTGGGATCGACACGCTTTCGCTCGATCCCGGCGTCTCCAAAACATTCGACGTCCACCGCATCCTCTTCGAAGCCGACAAATACCAGATTGAAAACCTCGCCAACCTTGCCGCACTCCCGGAAACCGGCGCCGTCGTCCTCGCGCTCCCGCTCAAGATCGTGGACGGCCCGGAAGCGGCGGCGCGGGTGATCGGGCTGGCGCCCGTCAAGTAGTTCAAAGTAGACGTGAAACCCCCCCTCCCAGCCTCCCCCTCAAGGGGGGAGGAGTTTGGCACAAAGGGGGAGGAGTATTGCAGGCAGCCCCCTGAGTGATTTAGAGTAGCCCGGATGGAACAGCACGAGTTTAAACTTCTGTATGCCACCTATACCAACCGCGACGAAAGCGGGGGGCGGTTTCCGCTGATTGAGATGTTTGGCCGGACGCGGGAGGGGCGGTCGATCACGGCGCTCTACAAGGGATTTTTTCCGTACTTCATTTTGATCGAACCGGAGCAGTCGACGCTGGACGCGCTGGCGAAGGACCCGGAGGTTCGAAGTCTTGATCCGCGGACGCTGTTTCGGGAGGGCAAGCCTGTCACCGCCTACAAAGTTACCATTCACCGGCCCGGGGACACGCCGACCTACCGGGACCGGTACGGCGCGATGGCGGCCGACATCGTATTCCGGAACCGTTTTCTGTACGACAACCAATTGGGAAGCCACATCCGCATCGAGGGCCGCGAGCGGGCGGCCCGTCAGCCGTACCGGACGGACCTGGTCATCGACGCCGAGCGCGTCGCCACGGCCGATCCGTTCCTGGTGCCCCTGCGGATCCTCTCCTTTGACATTGAAAATCTCACCTCCGGAGAAATCATCTGCATCGGGGTCGTGAAGGAATACGAGGGCCGGACCGAGGAGCAGATCCTGGAGGGATCAGAGAAATCTATCCTTGAAAAATTCCGCAAAATCATCGTCGAGGAGGATGTCGACGTTCTCTCGGGCTACAACATCTGCAACTACGACATTCCCGTCATCGCCGGCCGGATGGAGCGCCACGGCGTGTCGACCGCATGGGCCCGGAACGGCCGGGACGTTTTGATCCGGCGGCGCGGGGCCGATTCGCGGGACAAGCAAAACGGCGGCGCGGACGCGGGGAAGGTGAAAAAATTCGTCGACAAAGGCACCAACACGACCGTGGAAATTCCGGGGCGGCTCGTCGTCGACTCCTGGTATTTCGCGCGCAAGGAAAAGCGCCCGAAACGCGAGACCCTCGGGGCGATGGCGCAGATGATTCTCGGCAAGGCCAAGATGGACGTCGACACATCGAAGATGGACGAGGAATGGAAGACCCGGCCGGGCCTCGTCAAGGAGTACTGCCTCCAGGACACGCGGCTGTCGCATGAGATCCTCAAGGCCATCCACGTCCTGGACAAATACCAGGCCCTGGCGGACGTCGCGCAGCTGCCGCTCTTCGATTGTCTCCTCGACCGCAACTCCATCCTCATCGACAGTCTTCTCATCCGCGCCGCGGACCGCGAAAAAGTCGTGGTCCCGAACAACCGGCACGGCGACGACGCGGAGGCGATCGAGGGCGGATACGTCCACGAGCCGAAGGCCGGCCTCTACGACAACGTCGTCGTGTTTGACTTCGCGTCCCTGTACCCGAGCGTCATCATCCAGAACAACATCTGCTTTACGACCATCTCGGACCAGGGGACCATCGAGGCGCCCGACGGCGTCAAATTTCTCGACCCGTCGGTGAAGGAGGGCATATTGCCGCGGGTGATGAAGGGTCTGCTGGAGGCGCGGCGGGAGAGCAAGAAAAAGATGAAGGCGGCGAAGACCGCGGAGGAGAAGGCCTATTACAACAGCCTGCAGAACGCCCAGAAAATCCTCGCGAACGCCCACTACGGCGTGTTCGCATCGCGCTTCTACCGCTTCACCGACCGCCGGATCGGCGGGAGCATCACGGCGCTGGCGAGGAAATACACGACGGGGATCATCGGGAAACTGGACGAGGAGGGCCTGAACGTCATCTATTCCGACACCGACTCGGTCTTCGTCGTCTCGCCCGAAAATACTTTGGAGGGCACGCTGGCTTTCGCGGAAAAACTCTCCGGGCGGTTCAGTTCCGGGGCGCTGACGCTCGAGTTCGAGAAGGTCGTGTCGCCGCTTTTTCTCGGAAAAATGAAAAAGCGCTATTTCGGCCGGGTCGTTCATCCGGTCCGTGAAGTGGTCGTGCGCGGGTTTGAGACCCGGCGCGGCGACAGTTTTCCTCTGCTGTCCAGGTCTCTCGACGCGCTCTTTGAAAAAATCATGGACAAGGACGTCGACGGCGCCGGGGACTACGCCCGGCAGGTGCTCAAGCAGGTTGCGGAGGGAAGCCTGCCGCTGGCGGACCTTGTCATTTCCAAGACCGCGTTGGACGAGAGTTCCTACAAGGTCATGACCCGCAAGACCGGCGAGGTGATCCGCGCGGAGGACCGCCTGCCGCACCTGCAGGCGGTGAAGAAGGCGCAGAAGTTCGGCGTCTACATTCCGGCCGGGATGAAAGTTTCCTGGATCGTGACGAACAGCCGGCGGACGCCCCAGCAAGTCGAGCCGTACATCGACGGCATCGCGTTTTCGCACGCGCCCGATCACCTCTACTACCGCGACAAACTTTGCGACGCGTTCCTGCGCGTCCTGGAAAATTTCGATTACGACCGGGACGCCCTCGTGGAGCGCGAACAACTGGGGCTGTTTTGATGGGATTGCGGATCGGGGATTGCGGATGGCGCATTGAAAATATCGCCGCCGAGCACTACGAGAACTTCCCGGTTCTCTCCCGGACCCTGCCGCGCCGCCTGCGGCCCGACGTCGCGGCCGTCTACGCCTTCGCGCGCGCGGCGGACGACTGCGCGGACGAAATCCGCGGGGCGGAGGGGGCCGCGCTCCTGGAGGGCATGCGCCGGCGGATCGAGACCGGAACATTCGACGGGGATCCCATCTTCGAGGCGCTCGGGCGGACGATCCGGCGGCATGACCTGCCGGCGCGCCCGTTTCTCGACTTGATCGACGCGTTCCTGCAGGACACCCGAAAAAACCGATACGCGACGTTTGACGAAGTCCTCGACTATTGCCGCCGGAGCGCCGATCCCGTCGGGCGGCTCGTGCTGATGCTCTTTGGATACCGGGACGCGGAGCGATTCGCGCTCTCCGACCGAATCTGCACCGCGCTTCAGTTGATCAATTTCTGGCAGGACGTCGCGGCGGACCTTCGGGACCGGGACCGCGTTTACATTCCGGCGGAGGACCTGCGGCGGTTTGGCGTGACGGAATCGGATCTCGGGACGCCGCGAGACCGCGAGGGATACCGCCGGTTGATGTCGTACGAGATCGACCGGACGGAAAAAATACTCACCGCCGGGTTTCCGCTCATCCGGCGTCTGCCCTTTCGGCTGAGATTTCCGGTTGGGATGTTTGCCGCAGGCGGGTGGACCATCCTCAAGCGCCAGCGGGCGGTGGGGCTCGCCGGATTTCGGCCCACGCTACGCGACTGGCCGAGCCGGTGGCTTCTGCCGGTCCAGTTTCTCAGGGTCCTCGCCTTTTCCGCATGACTCCGGCGGTCCAGGAAGGGTACGCCGTCTGCGAGGAAACGATGCGGCATGCTTCTTCAAATTTTTATTGGGGAATTCAACTTCTCCCGAAAGAACGCCGGCAGGCCCTGTCGGCCGTTTACTCTTTCGCGCGGCGGGCCGACGACATCGCGGACGCGGCGGACGTTCAGGATGCGGCGCGGAGGGATCGCCTCGAAAAACTGCGACGGGAATTTCGGGACGCCTTGGCGGGCGGCGGTGCAAGTCCGATGATGGCGGCGCTGGCCGACGCCATCGCGAGATTTTCGCTGACGCCGGCCTACCTGGAGATGATCCTCGACGGCGCGGAACGGGACTTGACCGTGTCCCGCTACCCGACGTTTTTAGCCCTCAAAGACTATTGCCGGCTGGTGGCGTCCAGTGTGGGCCTCGTCAGCCTGGAACTCTTTGGATGCCGGCAGGACCAGGTCAGACCAATGGCGGAAAATCTGGGAGTGGCCCTCCAGCTCACCAACATTCTCCGGGACGTCGGCGAAGACGCGCGCCGGGGGAGGATCTATCTGCCTCTGGAAGATCTGAAAAAAGCGGGGTGCCGGGAGAGCGACATACTGGCCGGGACGCCGACCGAGGCGTTTCTGGAAGTCTGCGCCGTGAACGCCGCGCGCGCGAGGGAACATTTCGAAAGCGCTCACCCGCTATTGACGCATCTCTCAGCCTTCGCCAGGCGAACGGTGGCGCACATGGCGTCGGTCTATACGTCGATTCTGACCAAAATCGAATCGAGCCGTTTCCCCGTGCTCGGCCGCCGCGTGGCGCTCAGCCGGATGGAGAAGGCCTTGATTCTTCTGTGCGTCATCTTCCGGCCCTCCTATCCGTGCCGGAGGCCGGCGCCGTCCGCATGACCCAGCCGGTCCATCCCGACGTCGCCATCATCGGCGGCGGATTCGCCGGCTGTGCGGCGGCCCACCGGCTGGCCGCGCGCGGGGTATCGTGTCTTGTCATCGAGTTCAAGGGATTTCTCGGCGGGCGCGCCATGTCCTACCGTCTGCCGAACTGGCCGGTGCCGCTCGACAACGGCCAGCACGTTCTGCTTGGCTGCTGTGCCGCCGCCATGGAATTTTTGCGGGCCACAGGCGCGGGGGCGGACATCAACTGGCATGACCGTCTTTTCATCTCGAACGGCAACGGCGCCGTCGAGTCCGTGAAGACGTGGCCGCTGGCCGCGCCGTTTCATCTGCTCCCCTTTCTCATGAATTATCCGGGGATTGATCTGGCCGACAAGTTTCGGATCGCGTGGGGCATCGGGCGGATGGCGATGTCGAGGAGCGGGAATGCGGCGTGGCCGGAGACCGCGCGGCGGATCGGCCAGACCGATCGGATCCGAAAAATGTTCTGGGATCCCTTTCTCATCAGCGCCCTGAACGCGCCGCCGGAGGGAATGGGCGATGCGTTCGTCCGGCGCGTGATCATCGACGCGTTTCTCCGCTCGCGCGGGGGCGTCCGGATCGGCGTCCCGAACCTGCCGCTGGCGGCGATTTTCTCCGAGCGCGTCCGGCCCGCGCTGGAACGCGGCGGCGCCGTTTTTCAGACGGGCAAACGTGTCCTGCGGCTTTCCATCCGGCCGGATGATTTCGTCATCCACATTCACGATCAGAGCGCGCTCACGGCCAAACAGATCATCCTCGCGACGGGCCCGGCGGCGGCCCGGGCCATCCTCGAAGAATCGACCGGGCTTGAATCCATGTCGGGCCCGATCGGCGAAATCCTCGGCGGATCGCCCATCATCTCGATCCATCTGCTCTACGACCGCGTCCTCACCGACCTCTCCTTCTGCCTCGTGCAAAACCGAACCATCCAGTGGATATTCAACAAAGGCGTCATCGACGGCAAACAGCATCTCCAGGCCATCATCAGCGGCGCGGACGAATGGGCCGGGCAGTCGCAGATGGAACTGGTCATGATCGCCGACGAGGAAACGCGCCGGGCCCTCGGCGCCGCCGGGAAACTGGAGCACGGCGTCGCCTTCATCGAAAAAAACGCGACCTTCCCCCCGCGCCCCGGCATCCGGCGCCCCAAATTCAACATCTCCCCGAAACCGGGCCTCTGGCTGGCCGGCGACTACGTCGACACCGGCTGGCCCGGCACCATCGAAAGCGCGGTGCGAAGCGGCTTCGCCGCCGCCGACGCATGTTTGGCGGGCGTCAAAGGCCGGGGAGTCTAACCGAACCCCGGCAAAAATCATGGGATTATTTTCGAAGCAATTTTAGGATGGCCTTCGAATGGATGGTCGTGAGTTTTTTCTGCTCGGCCGCCTCCTCGCGGATGCCCGCCACCTCGGCCCGGATGCCTGTCATCTCGGCCCGATGCTCCTGTTTCCATTCAACAAGCAGTTCTTCATTTTGAGCCATGCGGGCCTCGTTCTGCGCCATCCGCCGCCGGTCTTCCTTCAACCCCTCGGCCAGCGAAAGCAGCACGCGCTTGAGAAGTCCCATTTTTGCCATTTGACCCGACCCTGTCGGCCTGCCATTTTTCCCGTTGTTCTTCGCCATCGCCCACACTATACCAACGGGGTTAACCCCTGTCAAAAAACAGCGGAGCCGTGTGTTTTTTTCTGGAGACGAAGTAGACCTGTTATCTGGAAATGGAGTCTATTTTAACGGGACGGCAGGAAGTTTCTTCAAGACGAGGTTGGCGGGATCGACGGAAAAGCCGGCCGATTCCAAAATCGTCACGCCAAGAATGGGTTCGCTGCCCTCCGGTCCAAAGATAACACTGCCGACGGCCTGAACGCCCATGAGTTCAAAGGCCATGAACCCGAAGGAATACTCATGAACAGTTCCATCGGCCAATTCATATCGTTTTTGGCCCATTGGGGAAACTCCCATCTCACGAAGATGCGATGCCGGAAGGAGGGAATCTGTTACGCCAGTGTCAACCAAAAACCGAAAAGTCCGCGCTCCCCCGCCATTTGAAACAGGTCGTGTTTTGGCCTCAACGTACGTTAATCCCATGGAGAAAGTATAGACTGGAAAGAGGGAGATGGCAAGGACGACGATTGCCCATGTGTGGGCAACCCGTATCATAGCTTTTCGAGTAGAAACTCCGCGTTGAATCGGATGAGATAAAACGCCTCGTCCGTCAGATGTTTTCCATGCTGCGCGTTCACCTGCCGGATCAGCGCCCGCAGTTTCTCCCGGGCGCTCCCGAACTTCCCGCGCAGGCACTCCCGCCGCACCTTCATCAGCTTCTTGATTATCGATTTCGCAACGCCGGGCAACTGGTTGTCCGCGTCGGAAATGTCGTCATCCCGCTCCCGTCCATCCATGGACTTCGCGGGATTCCCTCCATCCCGTCGATCATAATCCCCGTTGTCGTCGCCCTCGTCGTCCTGGCCCCTGTCCTCCGTAGCTTTAGCGGAGGAGGATTTCTTCTTGCCCTTCTCGTCGCCCTTCCGCTTGCCGTGGTCGTCATCGTCGTCCCGGTCTTTCCGCAGGTCGTGCTTGATCCAGCCCAACGCCGCCGCTTCGCGCACTTGGCCGATCAGGTCGAGGATGAAGGTGTCACAGACAACGGTTGGGTCCGTTGGTGGGAGCGATGGGCCGAGTGTTGACCCGCTGACAAAATTGGTTTCACAATCTACGGTAAATATTTTTTTATTGATCAGCTTTGTAACGAAATCCGTATCCTCCAATTGATCTTGAGTGTATTCAACACCATTGTAAGTAACAACCCCACTGCCCTCGTCTAACTCTGGATCTGGTGTCCACCCTTCAACTCTCCATCCAACAATCGTTGGAGGGCCAGTGGTAGATAATGTGCCAAAAGGGTCTGATAGTTGGCCGGGCTCAAGACTGCCAATTGGCGGTTGATTGGACGCATCTTCGCCATGGTGATCGATACCCGGAAACCAAAATATCTCCATGTTGGCCTGCCGTCCCTTTTTATACGACCCCTTCCACGCAGGGGGAACAAGAAGTTCTGTCGGCATCCCTTTATTGTCGACAGAAATAACTTCGACTGTCTGCTTACTTTGGGCGTCATTTTTTAATTTGTAAAAGTAGCTGAACCCCTTTAAATCTTTTTGGACAGTGGCATCAAAAGCGACGGTTAGATCGTATTGTACCGGACAGAGTTCCCTCCCCCATGGGTGTGACGCATTCGAGAGGACAATCAATATGGCGATCGTAGAAAATATGGTTGTCGTCGTTTTTTTCATTAGGTTCCACCTCATTTCATTACGTGGTAATGATTACCTTCACGAAAATAACGATCTGGCACAACTCCAACACTTCGATCCGGCCAAGTCCTCCGTAGTCCACTGGCCCTTAAAGCTTGCCTTACCGCCGTCCTTTCATCCTGGACCGTGCCAGAAGCACTTGTTTGCACTAGAAATCCAATGTCGGCCGCATGACCATTTGCATGTCCAAAGTAGTTGGTGTGATGTGGATTTTTACCCCACGAACCGCCGGGAATTGTAACGGCTCCTGTTGTAGGATCAATCTCGGCAACATCGAATTTGCCGCCGTATCCCTTGCCATCTTTTCCCAGGCTCATATCATTCACTCGAATCAAACCCAGAGCCGACCCCACATAATTGCTGGCGATATCATCAACCAAAAATGTCAGTTTTTGCGTTCCGTAGTGATTATTGTCTTCTGAGAAACCCGGCGGACCGTGATGTTCGGGCGTACCACCCACCTTAAAATAAAAAATTCCGTCCGGCTGTTGAACGAGATCCGGCACCTTGACCTCGATCTCGACGGCGCCCAATGGGCAGACTTCCAGTCGGCGTGCGTTGATGCGGTCGCGGAGATCTTTTTGCGTGTTGATCTGCGGGGTGTCGAAATCGGCCGGTACCCCGTACAGTTTGATCCGCTCCCTGCCTCCGAATGAACTTGCCGTATAGGTGTTCTTCACCACCGCCGAGCGCGGCTTGATGATCTCGTCCACCCCGCCCGTCGGATGCGTGACCGGAGTGTCCTCGACCGCACCCTCCATCACCTCCCACGTGCCGGCCGCCACTGTTTTCGGGCCATGGTGATGCGCCGCCTCATGCCCACCGCTCCCCGCCAACCGCTCCACCAGAAACGCCACCTTCGTCAGGCCCATCACCTGGTCCACTCCAACCTGAAACTCCAGATCCTCCAATTTATACTCACCTCCCGTACCCTTCGGGCTCACCGTCTCCTTCTCCCACTCATCCACCACCTCGATGATCGCGCTCGCACGGCTCACCTCAACATACGGCCTCTGCGACTTCGGCACGCCCAAATAGGGTCCACCCAGCCCCAGCATCTTCCAGATGAATGTGACTTTGTATTTCCCCGCCTGGTCAAACCGCAACATCCCCGGCGTTGACACCTCCTCAAAAAAATCCGGCACCACCTCGCTTTTCGTCATCAGGTCCGCCGCCCAGGCGGGCGTTCCCGGCCCACCCCCAGGGTTGATATGCACCCCGTCCGCGGCTGTTATAGCCTCAAATCCGCTTGTCGTCATCCTGAACACATGCACCTCCACCTGGTTCTGATATCCCCACAGCGCCTCCCTCGGCGACAATAGCGGCTCCACTTTGCCGGTCAATGGATTCACCAACCGCAAATGCAGATAGACCCCATCCCCTTTCAGCGCCTTCTGCGAGCACCAGACCATAAACGGCGTCCCGCTCTGCACGCCCAGGATTGAGCAACCGGGAAAATCAACAAAATCATTTACCCCGGGACCAATCAGCACCGGAAAATGCTCGATGACGCATGGGTCGAAAATGCCGGCGCCTGTTCCAGCCACGCAACGGGATGCCCACCAAGTACCCGTCAGCGCCACATTGAGTATGCCCAATTCCTCGTTGCCCAATACGGGATACTCGCAGTCGTGTCCGATTCGCGAATTGAATACCGTTTCGACATCTGAATTCAACGTCCCCCACGACGGTCCCGCGCCTATCAGCGCCGCCGCGATCGCGGCACATAAATTTTTAACTCCGAAACCACCCGGTGCATCGCAAGCATTGTATGCCAATCCCATGTGAGTACCCTATCAAAAAAAAAAAACGGGTGTCAAGGGCACCGCCAAAACAAATTCTCCTCCCTCACCCGGCCTTCGGCCGTCCTCTCCCCCGAATGGGGGAGAGGGGAGGGGCGCCCAGGACGGCCACCTGTTTTTTTCTGGAGACAAAATAAATTTGTTCGGTCATGCCAGCGGAGTGGGCCAAGGCCGTCGATTCCGGGATGCCCGCGTGGAAGTGATCGATGGCATGACTGTCGGAGCCCAGGGTCACCGCCGTTCCGCCCAGCCGCGCGAATTCCTGGAGGGTCGGCAGGCACGGGAAGGGTTCCCGGAAGGCGTGACGGAACCCGGACGTGTTCAGTTCCAGCGCGCATCCGGACTTTAACACCGCCTTCAAAATATCCCGGATTTGATCGGCGTAGGGATCGGGCGAGTACGGCCCGAACACGGCCGTGCTGTACCGTTTCAAGTGGTCGAGATGGCCGAGGACGTCGAATAGTCCCGATTCAACCGCGCGGCGGACTTCCTCGAAATAAGGGCGGAACGCCTGCTCAGGAGACTTGCCCCTGAAATACGAACCCTCCTTGTGAAACGGCTCCCGGCCGACGAAATGGACGGCGCCGATGATGAAGTCGAAGTCCTTTCCCCGGAACCAAGACGCCGGCTTGTCCGAGAACTCCCGCTGGTAGCTTACCTCGACCCCTTTATATATGGAGAGGCGGCCCTCGTAGGCCAGCCGCACGCGGTCGATGTCCCGGCTGTATTGGTCGTAATCAAGAAAGCCGAATCCCTCGTCATCCGGGTCGAATTCCAAGTGGTCCGTGAATCCGATCCCTCGGTATCCGAGTTCCAACGCCCGGGCCGCGTAGGCTTCCATGCTCGACCCCGGTTTGGCGTCCGGAGAATGGTTCGTGTGGATGTGAAGGTCATACATACAGGCGGTACGGTATCCTATTTCCGGTGGGGCTGACAAATCGAAAGCGTTAAGATTTTGAGGACAGATGCCGAAAATCTATTTAGAGGGAAAAGCGCCGCAAGCGACTTATCCCACAAGGAGGATGGTTGGGCATGGAAGCCCGTTTCCTGAGAATACGTGGACGCGAACGAATTTACCCCGTGTCCCGAATCAACGCCGATATCAATGAAGTCGTGGTGGAAACTGAGCTTGGGGATCTTCCCCTGCCCATGACCAGTGTTGACTTCATCGCTCTGGACGAGTTAAGAACGCCCATGTTTCAACCGGACGAAAGCGCCGCCTCTCCCCAGGTCGATCTGCACGGGCTCAATGTCGAAGACGCCCTGTCGGAGCTTGAGCGCGCCATCGAAAACGCCCTCGCGGCGGGGCGGAACAAGCTGCTCGTCATTCACGGCAAAGGTTCCGGCGTCCTCCGGCAGGCGGTCTGGGAATGGCTCCGGCACGACCCCCGCGTCAGCCGTTTCGCGCTCGATTACGCCACCCTCGACGGCACCGGCGCCACCCGCGTGCAGTTGGTCTAACCCTAAATTTTTTCTTTCCAAAAAGAGGATTTTTAGCCACAATCGGGTATTTATACAATTAGTTGGGGAGGTACGGGGTGGATCTCATATCGGAGATCAAAGCGCGGGCCGACATTGTCCAGATCATCGGGGCGACGGTGCCGCTCAAAAAGGCGGGGAAGGATTTCAAGGCGCGCTGTCCGTTTCACAGCGAGAAGACGCCTTCCTTCACCGTCAGCGCCGAGAAACAGCTGTTCTACTGTTTTGGATGCGGAACCGGTGGAGACCTGATCCGTTTTGTCATGCTCATTGAAAAAATAGATACCGCGGAGGCCATCCGGCGGCTCGCCGACCGGCTCGGCATTGTCCGGCCCCAGGGGCATTCCCGGGGATCGGCGGCGGAGCCGCTCCGTGAGGTGCTGGAACTGGCCGCGAAATTCTACGAGGCGGCTTTGACGTCGTCTCACGGTGAAGACGCCCGGGCGTATCTGGCGGAGCGGCGGATGCCGGCGGAGTCGGCGGCGATTTTTCGGGTCGGCTATGCGCCGAACCAGCCGGACGGGTTGACCCGGCGGCTGATGGACAAGGGCGTCACCGAAAAAGTTTTGACCGGCGCGGGTCTATCAGCGCCCTCGGCCGGAGATTCAGGCCGACTGCAGGACCGGTTCCGGGACAGGCTGATGTTTCCGATCCTGGACGGATCGGGCCGCGTGGTGGGGTTTGGCGGCCGTGTCATCCGGAAAACAGATCGCAGGCCCAAGTATCTGAACACCGCGGAAACAGAGATCTTTCACAAAGGCACAATTCTTTACGGCTACCACGCCGTCCGCAACCGCCTTTAGTCGGATTGCCCGCCGGTTGTCGTCGAGGGCTATCTCGACGTCATTTACGCCCAGAGCGCGGGACTCGCGGCGCTGGCGGCGCTCGGCACGTCCCTCACCGACGTTCAGGCTGATCTTCTCGCGCGGTTTCATCTGCCGGTGATTCTGGGTTATGACGCGGATGCGCCGGGGAAAAAGGCGGCGGTCCGGGCGATGCGGCTTTTGTTTGCGCGGGACGTCGAAGTCCGCGTCCTGGAATTTCCGGGAGGGAAAGATCCCGCCGAGCTGGTGGAACAGGGCCGGTCGGAGGAATTGGCGGAGCGGGCCGGCAAGGCGGCAAGCGCGTTCGACGTTCTGGTCAAAACGGCGTTGGGGCTGTTTCCGGACACGCTCGAAGGCAAGCGCCAGGCGGCGGCGCTGATCGCCGAAACCGGCGCGGGACTCAAGGACGGTCTTCTTCGGCAGGGTTTGGTCCGGGCGTTTTCGAGCGGGTTTGATCTCAGCCCGGCGGTATCAACCCGGATGCTGGGATTCGAAGATCCAGCGCCGGCGCGGGGGGCTCCGCATCCGGCAAGAAACGCGGCCGGAGAAAGCCCGGACCGGCGGCGCGTGGACGCCCGGGTTTTCGGCGAGGACCGTCGGCGGGAATGGATGATCATCGGCGCCGGCCTTGCGCGTGAGAATCTCATGGCATTGGCCTACGCGCAGATCGAAGACGGAGACTTGGAAGACCCGGTCGTCCGGATGGTCTGGGACGCGATGGCGGCGCAGTACGAGCGGCGGCACGTTGTGGATGTATCGGAACTGGCGGCGGCGTTCGCCGACCATCCGCAAGCGATCGACCGGCTGACGGAGATTAAGATCAAGCCAATGCCGGAGTCGTATCTGACACCGGAGGGATTCGCGGACCTTCTGACCCGTCAGAGACTCTCGCAGCTCAGGCGCCGGAGCGCGAGGCTCCGGGAGCGGCTGAAGGCGGCGGAGGACGGCCGGGACCGTGAGGAACTGAAGCGGCTTCAGGAGGAGGACCGGCGACTGCAGGAAGAGATGCAGTCCCTGGCGCCGCGATAATACATATGAATGTATCGGAGTATCGGAGTATCGGCGAGGTGAACTGCACTTTCTCCGATACACCGATACTCCGATACGCCGATACTTACAAACCCACAGGGGAGGCCAAAACGCCGTGAGTCTGATGAAAATCAAGGGCGTCCGGAAACTGATTGAGATCGGACGCAAGAAAAAGAAATTAACCTACGACGAGATCAACGACCTGCTGCCGGAAACGGTGGCCAACTCGGATCTCATCGACGACATCTTCCTGCTCATCCAGAAGAGCGGGATCCAGATCCTCGACGACGCCGCGCTCAGCGCCCTGCCGGCCACGGACGAGGAACTCTTGTCCAAGGTCACCCGGTTCGGAGACACGGACGATTCCATCAAAATGTATCTGCAGGAAATCGGCCGCATTCCGCTTCTGACGCCGACGGAGGAAGTCGAGATCTCCAAGCGGTTCGACACAAACCGGACCCTGGCCTACAAGGCGGTCCTCGGGACGTTTATCGCCGCCGATATTTTCGAGCGGGAGGCGCTGGAGGTCCAGCAGGACAAGACCAAGATCAAGAAACTCGTGGCGATCAAAAAGACGGAAAAGCTCTTTCCGGAGGAACTGGCCATGTGGCGCCGGCGGGTCTCGACCGGCCTGAAAAAGGTGTCCGACCTCAAGCGCCAGTACCTGCGCGCTTCCGCGAAATACCTGACCGATGACGGCGAACTCCGGCACGGCATGAGCCTTCCCAAGCGGCTCACCGAGATCTGCTCGAAGATCGGGGACGCGCTCCTGGACGTCAAGCTCAACAAGGCGATCATCTACCGGGTCCGGGATGCGCTTGCGGAAGTTTGCGAGGAGCACGACCGGGTCCAGCGGCGGTCCCGGTCAATCGCGGGGAAATTCCGCACCGCGCCGGACCGGGTCCTCAGCCTCTACCGGCGGGGCTCCGACATTGTCCGGTCCAAGGCCACCTTTGTGACCCGGATCAAACTGGACGACCGGCGGGAACTCGATGAAGACCTGCGGGAACTGGCGACGGCCCAGATTTCGTACCGGAAAAAGGCGAAATATCCGATTGAGAGCCTCCGCGAAATTTTGAAGACCTACCGCTTCTACAACCGCGAGGCCCTGGAGGCCCGGGACGAGATGGTCGACGCGAATTTGCGGCTCGTCGTCTCGATCGCCAAGAAGTACACCCACCGCGGGCTCGGGTTTCTCGACCTCATCCAGGAGGGCAACATCGGCCTCATGCGGGCGGTCGACAAGTTCGAGTACCGGAAGGGATTCAAGTTTTCGACGTACGCCACCTGGTGGATCCGGCAGGCCATCACCCGGTCTCTTGCGGACCAGAGCCGGACCATCCGGATTCCGGTGCACATGGTCGAGCAGATCAACAAGGTCATGCGCGAGTCGCGGCGGCTTTTGCAGAAGCTCAACCGGGAACCCAAGCCCGAGGAGATCGCACGCGAGCTCAACTGGCATTCCGGCCGGGTCCGGCACATCATGAAACTTGCCCAAGACCCCATCAGCCTCGAAACTCCGGTCGGCGAGGACGGCGACACGTCTCTCGGAGATTTCGTTCCGGACCAGACCAGCGTCTCGCCCCTCAAAACCACGGTCGACACGCTCCTCCGGGAACAGCTCGAAGCGGTTCTCCGCACATTGAACCAGCGCGAGGAAAAAGTCGTCCGCCTGAGGTTCGGCCTCGACGACGGCCGCGAACGCACCCTCGAGGAAGTCGGCAACATGTTCAATGTAACCCGCGAGCGAATCCGGCAGATCGAATGCAAGGCGCTCAAAAAACTGCGCCACCCGGTACGCGCGCGGCTGCTCCGCGACTACCTCAAGACCTAACCCAAGCCCTCACCCGCGGCCGAGGTCCACGTGTCCCGCGTGCGAGTGCGGGATTCGGGTGATGAGGACGCCGTTTGGGGCGAAGAGGGCCGTGGGGCCGGTGTTGCCGACGCGGATGACCGGGAGGCCCGTCTCGACGGCGCGGAACCGCAGGAAACGGAGATGCTGTTCGTGGCCGAAGGCGCTTTCGGACCATGCGTCGTTGGAGAGGTTGATGAGGAGGTCTGCGCCGGCGGCCGATTCCGCGGTGAGGCGCGAGAAGGTTCCCTCGAAACAGATCAGCACGCCAACCCGGTGAGCGCCGATCGTCAGTGGGGCGTGTGTATCGCCCGCGGAAAAGAACGGGGTGCCGAGGGACTCGCCGAAACGGCGCGCCCAACTCCAATGCTCCAAGCCGGGCATCGTTTCGCCGAACGGGACCAGATGGCGCTTGCGGTAGGAGTCCAGGCGGCGGCCTTCGGCGTCCAGCAGGACCGCCGCGTTGTAAAAGCCGGCCGTGTCTTCCTCGATGGCGCCGACCAGCATCAGGCGGTTCGGTGCGAAGCGTAAAAGCGGCGCGAGAAGGAACCGCGGTTCCTCCAGAAGCGTTCCGCGCAGACCCGTGATCGTCCTCGAAAAAAGCGTCTCCGGAAGAACCAGCACGACCGGATCAGCCGATCCACGGCTCCAAGTGCCGGCCATGGCATCGAGCTGGTCCCGCAGAATTTTGTCGCGGTCCGGTGACTTGGCATAGGGGCTGACGTCCGTCTGCAGGATCACATAGTTATCCGCGGCGGAAACATCTCCGGACAATCGGTTGTATGGGGATGCGGACGCAAGCGCAAGCCAGAAAACGGCCGCGGTCGCCAGCCAGCGGGGGTTTTTCCCAAGGAAAGCCAGGGTCAGAAAGCCATTGGATACGAGCGTGATGGCCGAAATCAGGCCAACGCCGCCGATGCCGGCATACGCGGCGAGACGGAGACACCCGTACTGCGTATATCCCAGATTCCCCCATTCATAGCCGTAGGGTCCAAGGCCCCGGAGCCATTCTGAAATGATCCAGAAGACGGAGATGAGAATGAACATCAGCGATGGCCGTGTTCGGACCGGGGCCGCAAGGCATGGCGCGAGCGCCAGGGTCATCCAGAAACTCTGAACGGCCGTGAGGACAATGGGCGCCAACGGGCTGAATACGTTCAGCCAGAAAAAATAGGCGGCGCCGAAGAGGGCGCCAAAGAGCCAGACTTGGAAAACCCCGGCACGGCCGCGCGCCATCGCCGTCCAAATCGGCGCCAGCGCGGCGTGCGCGAGGAGCCAGCCCCATTCGGGGATGAAGCTAAGCCAGAGCAGGCCGGCGGAGAGGAGGGACGGCAGGCAATTCCGGAGGGATATCAAATGGGGGAAGGGAGAAAGGGAGAAAGGGAGAGAGGGAGAAAGTCAGGGTTCGTAGAAAACAGACAAGATTTCAGCTTCTTCGTCATTCCCGCGAAAGCGGGAATCCAGAACCGCCTTCTGGACCCCCGCTTTCGCGGGGGTGACG